>JBAZJM010000425.1:0-3742 GCA_041651315.1 Lentisphaeria bacterium
GGGAATAGGCAGGGGCTTCAGCCCCTGTTTTGCCCGCCCCCCCCATTTCGCGTGCCGTCAGGTACGCGGCGAATCGCGGCGTACCTACGGCACGCCATCATTTCATTCTTCGGAACAGGGGCTGAAGCCCCTGCCTATTTTCATTCAGGCCCTACGGGACGAAGCCGCCCCTAAACTCCGTACGTTTGCCAAACTCCAGAGGGCGGCGGTGAAGCCGCCGGCCTGAACGGCTTCCGCCTCATGCCTCTTCAGCGGCATCGGGCGGCTCCGCGCCGCCGTCGGTGTCGTCCGCGCCGGCGGCGCCGATGGTGGCGGTGGCGGCGCCTTCCTTGTCCTCGGCGATCTTCTCCCGGATCTTGGCCAGGAGCCGCTTCTGGAGTTCTTCGTCCTGCTGAATCAGCAGTTTGGTCTGTTCCCGGCCCTGGCCGAGCTGTTCGGAACCGAAGGCGAACCAGGAGCCGCGTTTTTCGAGCAGCTTGAGGTCGAGGGCGACATCCAGGATGGAGCCGGCGCGGGAGATGCCTTCGGCGTACATGATGTCGAACTCGGCGGTGCGGAACGGCGGGGCGATCTTGTTCTTGACCACCTTGGTGCCGACCCGGTTGCCCAGGGCTTCGCCATTGGGGGCCTTGATGGTGGCGTGCTTGCGGACTTCAATGCGCACGGAGGCGTAGAACTTGAGGGCGCGGCCGCCAGGAGTGGTTTCCGGGTTGCCGAACATGACGCCGATCTTCTCGCGGATCTGGTTGGTGAAGATCATGCAGGTGCGGCTGCGATTGATGGCACCGGTGAGTTTGCGCAGGGCCTGGGACATCAGGCGTGCCTGGAGGCCGACATGGCTGTCGCCCATTTGCCCCTCGATTTCCGCCTTGGGCACCAGGGCCGCCACCGAGTCCACCACCAGCACGTCAACCGAATTGGTGCGGACCAGGGTTTCGGCGATGTTCAGGGCGTCCTCGCCGCAGTCCGGCTGGGAGACCAGCAGGTCGTTGAGGTTGACGCCGATGATGGAGGCGTACTTGGGGTCGAGGGCATTTTCAGTGTCGATGAAGGCGCAGACGCCGCCGGCCTTTTGGGCGTTGGCGATGACATGGAGACAAATGGTGGTCTTACCGGAAGATTCGGGGCCGTAAATTTCGATGATCCGGCCGCGCGGCAGGCCGCCGATGCCCAGGGCCATGTCAAGTGACAGGGCGCCGGTGCTGATGAACGGGATGTTCTGGTGCACCTTGTCGCCGAGGCGCATGATGGTGCCGGCGCCGAATTCCTTTTCGATCTGGCTGACGGCGATTTGGATGTTCTTGTCCCGCGGATCGGCGGCGGCGGATTTCTTTTCAGAGGCCATGGTGGAGCTCCTTGTTGAAGTGTTTTTTAGGGGGAAGACGGAAGATCACGGAAGAACGGTAAGGACGGAAGGACGGAAGGACGGAAGGACGGAAGGACGGAAGGACGGAAGGACGGAAGACACGGAAGTGTGATTGGGGGGAACTTCATGCACTGTCCCGCGAACGGGGGGGGGGAGGTTAGGCGTTTTGCAGGAGCTGGAGGCGGAGCTGGTTGAGGGCGGTGGTGATGGTGCGCTGGCGGACGCTGTCGCGGTTGCCGGGGAACAGGTGGCGGGTGACCTGCTGGCGGGTGCGCAGGCCGGTGGCGATGTAAACCAGGCCGACGGGTTTGTCGGGGGTGCCGCCGGCGGGGCCGGCGATGCCGGTGACGGCAATGCCGGCGTCGGCCTCGTAGCGGCGGAACAGGGCGTCCAGCATGGCCCCGGCGGTTTCGGCGCTGACGGCGCCATGGTCGGTGAGGAGGTGGTCGGGCACGTCGAGCAGGCATTCTTTCCAGTCATTGGAATAGGCGACCACGCCGCCGCAAAACCAGGCGGAGGCGCCGGGCAGGTCGGTAACCGTTTTGGCGATGCCGCCGCCGGTGCAGGATTCGGCGGTGGCGAGCCACAGCCGGCGTTCCAGCAGCATGGTGGCGACGGCCTGGGCGGGATCGGTGCAACCGGCGGGCAGGACGTCGTCGCCGAGACATTCGGTGAGGCGCGCCCGGGCCAGCTCCAGCCGTTCCCGGAAGGCGGGGGCGGCGCTGAGGCGCACCTCGACCTGGGCGGGGTGTGCGCAATAGGCCGGCTCGATGCCGGGGAAGGTGGCCAGTTCGTGTTCCACCACCTCCGCGACGGCGGATTCGGGGCGGCCGCAGACGGCGAAGCTGAGGCGGACCACCTCGGGCGGGGCCAGCTCACGCAGCCGCGGCAGCACCTGGTCACGGAACATGGGCTGCAGTTCGCGCGGCGGCCCGGGAAGCAGGACCACGAACTTGCCGCCGGGGGCGGGGCACCACAGGCCGGGGGCGGTGCCGTTGCGGTTGGGCAGCGCGGTGGCGCCTTCAGGAACCATGGCTTGGACGCGCAGGGATTCCGCCGGCACCGGAACGTTGCGGCCGGCCAGGTAGGCGGTGATGACGGCGTGGACTTCGGGGTCGTATTTGAGGCGGGCGCCCAGTTCGCGGGCCACGGCGTCGCGGGTGAGGTCGTCGGTGGTCGGGCCGAGGCCGCCGACGGTGATCACCAGGTCGGCGCGGGCCAGTTCTTCGCGCACCGCGGCGGCGATGGCCTCGCCGGTGTCGGGGATGCAGCGCTCGGTGGCCAGCCGGTAACCGGCCCGGTCCAGGCAGTCGCCGATGAACTGCTGGTTGGTGTTGAGCGTGTGGCCGATGAGCAGTTCCGTGCCGGTACAGATGAGATGGATGTTCATCGGCAGACCCCCTTCCGGTAGTTGACGGCCAATGTAGTGTGGCCCGTTAATAATACAAACGCTTGTTAGGTTAAAATATTGTGTGAACCGCGGCCGGACCGGCCGGAAAGCACGGCGACTGGCGGCCGTTGCGGGGCCCGTCGCGCCACCATAATTCCCCGCCGTCCCCTGACAAGTGACACGGTCACGTTTCACGCATTACGTTTCAGCTCTCCGGCGGCGCGGGAACCGGGGCGGGCGCGGCGGGTCATAAGTGGGGACATGCGGCATCCGCCGTGAGACTCTAATCTTTTAAGGACGACGGACCATGGAAAATCTGGACATCAACGTCCTGGAGCGCGAGGTGCGGGCGGCCGGCGGTTTTGTGGCGCCGCTGCGCCAGGAGCTGGGCAAGGTGCTGGTGGGGCAGGACAAGCTGGTGGACGGTCTGCTGGCCGGGCTGGTGGCCAACGGCCATGTGCTGGTTGAAGGTGTGCCCGGACTGGCCAAGACGCTGGCGATCAAGACACTGGCCCAGGCCATTGGCGGCAGCTTTTCCCGGCTGCAATTCACCCCGGACCTGCTGCCGGCGGACCTGGTCGGCACCACCATTTATCATCCCGGCGACCACACCTTCACCGTCAAGCGCGGCCCGGTGTTTGCCAACATCATCCTGGCGGATGAGGTGAACCGCGCCCCCGCCAAGGTGCAGAGCGCGCTGCTGGAGGCGATGCAGGAACGGCAGGTGACGCTGGGGGGCGAGACGCACCGGCTGCCCGAACCGTTCCTGGTGATGGCCACCCAGAACCCGATTGAGCAGGAGGGCACCTATCCGCTGCCCGAAGCGCAGGTGGACCGCTTCATGCTCAAACTGGTGGTCGACTATCCCTCGCGCGACGAGGAGCGGCGCATCATCGAACGCATGGGCCACCCCGACGGCGTGCCGACGGCATCACAAGTAACTGATTTGCAGACTATTGTTGAGGCGCGCCGGCAGGTTGACCGTG
>JBAZJM010000426.1:0-3731 GCA_041651315.1 Lentisphaeria bacterium
TTGGCCGCTGAGGTCCAGCCCGGGGGCGGCGACATGGCCGTCGGCATACATCACATTGCCGCCCTTGGGGTGGGGGGCCGGCACCGCGCCCGGATGATACCAGCAGGCCAGTTGGGCGCGCTTGGAGGTCATTTGCGAGAGTTTGCCCGGCCAACCACCTTCCCCCCACCAGTAATTGCCGCTTCGGTAACGGCCGTTGCGGAAGTCGGTGACATAGGTGGTGAAATTGATGTACCACCAGCCGCCGGGGCAGCCGCTTTTGTAGGCCACGTCCAGCTTGGGGCAGTCCAAGATGGGGCGCGGCACCCAGGAAACGTAGGCATTGGTGTCGGTGGGAAGAATGCCAGGGTTGGGGGTGAAATAGCCGGTGCGGATCAAGAGGCCGAGGCCGGCCGGGTAGTTGGCGTTCCAGTCGGGGACGGTGGCGCGCCACTCGTCACCGGGCACCGGCACGGCGTCACCATAATCATTGGCGTATCCCGACCAGGTGATGCCGATCTGCTTGAGATTGCCCAGGCAGACTACGGCCTTGGCCGATTCCCGCGCCCGCCCCAGCGATGGCAGCAGCATGCTCGCCAGGATGGCGATGATGGCGATGACCACCAATAGTTCGATCAGCGTGAACGCCGATCGAACTGGCCTCCGCCCGTCGCCGCGGCTCGGGACTACGGCTGGGCATGCCAGCAGTTCGATGAGGGTGAAGCGTTTCATAAGAGTGGCCTTTTGCTGAAGCATTGGCGGCGCCGTGCGGGAAGACGCTGTTGACGGGGGCGGTGGGGAGACTCCCGAGACTCTAGAGACAGGAGAGACCGGAGGAGAATGGGTTGGGGGGCTTTCTCCGGTCCCTCGCGTCACGGGAGTCTCGGGAGTCTTTCGGCGTTTTGGTCCTTCAGCCCCGGCGCCGGCGCAGCAACGCCAGGCCACCGAGGGCCAGCAGGCCGAGTGATGCCGGTTCGGGAATGTCCAGAAACACGTTCAAGCCCGGGGTGCTGCCGGAGGTGGTTAAGAATTCCTCCGTGTTGTCCCATGCCGTCCAGTTGCCCGCGTTGTGTTGCATGACGAGGACGAGGACGATGTTGCTGGTATTGGTGATGCCATAATCACTGAGGTTGACGGTAAGATTTTGGATGGTGCCGGTCCGGATAGAAGTGTCTAGCAAGGTGTATTTGGTGGCTGTTACTGTGTCCGCGCCGTCATAATATTGCCAGGCCTGGTCATAGTTGGGGTCATTGTTCCACAGGTAGGCGCGCAAGGATCCGCCTTCCGTGGCCCAATGCTGGGTCAGCCAATAGTTTAAGGAGAGTGTGCCACCTGAAATGACGGCCGTTCCGGTGGTTTGGAATTTCAAGGCGCATGAGGCCGGTGTGCCTGTTTCATTCACGTATAGGTGATTGCCGCCATTCCCGCCAGTGCCATAGGCGATGCGATCATTGAATCCCAAGTCGCTCATGACGGCATTGCTGATGGACAAATCCTGCACGTAACTGAAACTGGTGGTGCCTGCGTCAATCGCATTTGTGATCACGCCGGCGTGTGATAGGGCGGACAGAGCCAGCAGGACGCCGGCGAAACGGATGAGGTTGCATGGTGATTTCATGGTTGGTACTCCGGGGGTGGTTTTGGCAATACGCTCGATGATCGCTGAATGAATGGTGCCACAAAACGGGTTGTGTGACGCGCTCCTTCTTTTGATGGTTGGGGTTATCCGGTCTCACCGGGGATCAGTTCATCAGTTGCCAGGCGCAGGACCTCCACCGGGCCGGTGTAGCCGGCGATGCGGCGCAGGAGCAGGCGTCCGGCCATGTAGCCTTTTTCCTCGCGATGGTTTTCAATCGTGGTCAGCCGCATGGGCGCCGCGCCGTTGACGTGGCAGCGGAGCAGGGAGATGATCTGCACCTCCTCCGGCACCCGCAGTCCCGCCGCCAACACCGCCCGCAACATGCCCGTGGCGGGATAATCATGCCCGGAAATGAGGGTGCCCCGGCGGAATCCGGCGGCCAGCAACTCCTTCATTTTCGTTTCGGCGTCGATGAACGGGTCGGGGGAGGTGCTGTAGCCGCGGGGGGCTTGGAAGCGGAGCACCCGCTCATCCGGCAGGGTGATGCCGGCCGGGGTCAAAATGTCGCGCAGGCCGGCCATGACTTCGACATGATCGTGCTCCGGGCACTCGGACAGGAAGGTTAGGTCCCGATAGTTTTTCTCCACCAGATATCTGGCCGCCACCCGCCCCACGTGATAGGGGGCGCCCCAAACCCGGTCACAGGCCAGGTTCAAATTGTCTTCACTGTCCATGCAGACCATCGGAATGCCGGCCTGGCTCAGTCGCTTTCCCTGTTTTTCAGCAGACACCTCATCATGCCATTGATCGCCTTGTTGCAGGACAATGCCGGCGGGATGCATGGCGATCAGATGCTCCAGTAACTGATGAAAACGGGCGGGATTGGCCTGGCTGCAGTACAGCCCCAGCGTGAAGCCGGTGGGGGCCAGGACATTTTGCAGGCCGCGGGCATACTCTTCCGCCTCACCGGACATGGCGGCGGTGACCCAGGCGATCTGCCGGGATGCGGCGCCGTTGCTGCTGGCGGCTTCGCCCGGCACCCTCACCCCGTGCCACGGGGTCTTGATCAGGCCCCCGGCCGTCACCAGCCGTGTGATAGTCCGCCGGAGGGTCGACCGGGAGACCTGGTAGGTCGCGGCCAGTTCCTGTTCCGTCGGCAGCCGCTCGCCCGCTTTGAACCGGCCGCGCCGCAGATCGGCCTGCAGTTGCCGGCCGAGCCGCACGGCGCGGCTGTTGTAGGGGGATGGGGAGGGTGACGGCATGGCGTGGGTGCCCGGTGTTGTTTCACCACTCCCCATTATAGTCAGAAATATTTAAAATACAAACAAGTTTATTGTAGATATTAATATCTTTTTTATTTTGTATCAAATTAAGTACAAATAAGCAGTTAATTATATTTGTAATTGTGTTAAATTAAGCCTGTAAAATACGTAACTTTATACTTTTTATGGGGTTGCCGTTTTGTGTTCAGAAAACGGTCCATTTTAAACGCCCAAGGTGGACCGCCCTCCCCGCGCGGGGCAGGCATTTCTGCCGGCCGTGGGAGTTTGGCAGAACTCAACGGTTTGGTTTCCTGCGCCGGAAGGCGCCGTGGAGTGCGGCGGGTGCCCACGCCGCCCTTCTACCGGCCGGCTGCGACGGCCGCTCGGGGCGGGATGATACCAATTTCATTTCAACCGTCATGTTTTCTCACGGAGGCACAGAGATCACAAAGAAACCATAATTAATTAGACAACAATTAAATATGGTTTATTTCTCGGTGCCTTTGTGTCTCCGTGAGAGAACGATTTTGAAGTGAAAGTCGGATGAGAGAAAAAATACCAAGGCGGCGTCGAAGCCGCCGACACTCCAAGGAGGCTGCCGCCTCAGGATCATCCAGCCTTCGCGATCTTGGCTGCCTTCGGTTCAGTACCTACGGGACGGAATCCGGAGTTTGGCATAACTCAACGGGTGCGGTTTTCCCGTCCCAGCGGGACGGGGCGGGAATAGGCAGGGGCTTCAGCCCCTGTTTTGTCCGCTCCCCCCATTTCGCGTGCCGTCAGGTACGCGGCGAATCGCGGCGTACCTACGGCACGCCATCGTTTCATTTCCCGGAACAGGGGCTGAAGCCCCTGCCTATTTTCATTCAGTCCCTACGGGACGAAGCCGCTCCCCAACCCCGTACTTGTGCCAA
>JBAZJM010000427.1:0-3706 GCA_041651315.1 Lentisphaeria bacterium
GTCGCGGACGCGGCCGGCCTGCAGGTCGAGGTCATAGCCGTAAACAATGTCCAGATATTCCTTGAGGGCGGCATCCGGCTTTTTTTGCCGCTCCAGCGTCTTGGCCAGGCGATAGCGGGTGGCGTCGCGGAGTTCGGGGGGCAGCAGCGGATCCCGCAGCAGGGCGGCCAACAGCACGCGGGCCTCCTCGAGGCGGGCAGGATCGGTGGCGCCGATGGCGAGCAGCACCTCCGCTTGGCGGCCGGCGGCGGTGGCGGCCTCAACGGTCGCGGGGGCCGTCTGGACGGCTTCGGCAAAGGTGCTGGCCGCCGCCGCCAGCTTGCCCTGGGCGGCAAGGATGTCGCCGTTCAGGATGGCCGCCTGGGCACGGACGGCCGGGGGCGGCACCGGATCGGTGCCGCCGAGCTGCTCCAAGCAGGCCAGGGCGCCGGTGTAGTCCTGCTGGCCAAAGCGGAGGCGGGCCACCTCAAGCAGGGCGCGCGGGGCCAGGGGGCTGGTGGGAAAGTCGGCGGCGACGTCCAGAAAATGCTGTTCGGCGCGCGCCGCGTCCCCGTCGTTGAGACTGGCGTCGGCCAGCCACAGATGCACGTCGGCGGCCAACGGCAGTGCCGGGTAATCGGCCAGGAACTTCTCCGCATCCGCCATGGCGTCGGTGTTGTTGAGCAGCAGGAACTGCAGATGGGCGCGCAGATAAAGGGCCCGGGGGGCCAGCGGCGATTCCGGGTACTGGCGCAGCAGCCGGGTCAGGGCGCCCACGGCCGCGGTGGCATTGCCGGCGGCGAAGGCGGCCTGGTACGACTCCAGCAGGGCCTGGGGCGCCAGCGGGCTGGCCGGCCGGGCCTTGACCAGGGCGTCCAGCTCGGCGCCGGCCCCGGCCGGGTCGCCGGCCTCACGCAGGGCGATGGCGCGCTCCAGCACCGCCTGGTCGGCCAGCTTGCTGGCGGGAAAGGCGTCCAAAAACTGCCGGAAGATGAGGGCGCTGCTGGCATACTGTCCCTCCCGCAACCGGCTGAGCCCCTGGCGGAAACGGGCGTCCTCGCCCCACTTGCCGCCGGGGAAACCGTCGGCGACGTTCTGGAAGAGCAGCGCCGCGCTGTTGTAATTGCCCTGCCGGAAGGCGGCGTCAGCGGCCAGAAACAGCGACTCGGCCTGCTGCGCGGGAGTCATTGCCAGCTTGGCGGCCCGCGAGAAGGCGGTGCTGGCGTTGGCCGGCTGGGCCGCCTCGTTCAGGCACACCCCCCGGCTGAAGGCAGCACGAAAGCGGAACTCGGGGGGGGCGGCGTTGTTGTCGGCCACCAGCTGATAATATTCACTGGCGGTCAGCGGATTGTTGACGGTGTGCAGCAGATCGGCCAGCTGCAGGTCGACGGTGTGGATGCGGGCGTCGGGGAATTCCCGGCGGAACGCCTCCAGGGCGGCAATGGCGGCATCGACGCGCCGGAGGGCGATCAACGTCTCGGCGTGGCGCAACCGGGCGCGAATCCGGTCGGTGTCGCAATCGGCCAGGCCGATGGCGTTTTCGAACAGGCCGGCGGCCTCGTCGCGGTGGTCGCGGGCGGCGAGCGCCTCGGCCAGCTGCAGAGTGGTGAAACAGGCGTCCTGACCGGGACTGGGCGGGTTTTTGGCGGTCAGCGCCTGGTAGACGGACTTGGCGGCGGCCACCTGGTCTTCGGCCAGCAGCAGGCGGACCCGGGCCAGGCCGAGACGCGTTTCCGTACCCGGGGTGGCGTCGGTGTCGCGCTCGAGGGCGTCCAGCGCCCGCCGGGCCTGGGCGGTGTCGCCGGAGGCCAGCGCCACCTGGATCAGGCCGAGCCGGGCGCGAAAATGGACGGCGGCCGGAAAATCCCGGAGAATGGTGCGGTAGGCCGCCTCAGCCTCGGCCCACTTGCCCTGGCGCAGGCCAAGAATGCCCACGGCCTCCAGGGCCAATTCGCGAAACTCGGGGGTCCGGTCGGGGGCCACCAGCGGCCGTAGCGCGTTCTCCGCCGCCGTCCAGTCGCCGGCGGTCAGCCGCGTGGCGGCGGTCCAATAGGCCAGGGCATCGACGTAATAGCCGGTGATGGCGGCGGGATTGGCGTGCTCGGCGTGATAGTTCAGGGCTTCGACGGCCTCGGCGGTGCGCGCCCGGCGCAGGGCGGCCCGCACCAGCAGCACGGTGGCATCCGAGAACGCCGGCTCCTGAAAGTGGCTGGCGTCACGGTAGTCGCGGAAGAAGCTGGCGGCGGCATCATAGAGGCCGTCGGTCTCGGCGCGCAACCCCTTGTCCCGTTCCATGAAGGCAGCAAACGGATCGTCCGCCGCCGGCGCCGCCGCCCCGGCCAGCAACGCCGCCAGCCCAAGCGCCGCCGCCCGGGTCCAGCGGCGGCAACGGGGAACGGCCTGCGGATTGGGGCGGCGGGGGAGCATGACAGTTCAGGTGATCGACAAGGCGGAGACCGCTTCGCCGGGCCCCAGGTCGCTCCGGATGCGTTCCAGCACCACCGCCGGAACCGCCTGGTTGGTCTTCAGCACGGCCAGGGACTTCTCGCCCGTGAGGTCATGGGGCGAGCGGATGTCGTCGATGTTGACGTTGGCGGAGGCCACCGCGGCGGTGATCTTGGCCAGCACCCCGGGCCGGTCCTTGTAGACCACCATCAGGCTGTGCCCCTCCGGCATGAAGTAGAGCTTGTCAAAGTCGTTGATCCGCGAAATCATCAGGTTGCCTTCGGCGATGGTGCCACGGATGCTGGCCTGCTGGAGCTTGCCGCCGGTGCCGCCGACAAAATCAATGGTCATGGAATTGCCGTACTTCTTGTTCTCGTCCACCTCGCGGATCTCGGCGGTGATGCCTTTGCTGGCGAGGAAGGCGGCGGCGGCTTCGGGCGCTTCCGTGCGGTCGAAGTCCGGGGCGATGGCGGCCACCACCGGCGACAGGAACCACTTGCCGAACTGATGGAGGTTGCCGTAGAAGCTGCACTCGATGCGCGTCACCGGAACGCCGCTGCCGAGGAAGCTCTTGCCGACACAGGCGATGTGGTAGGCGAGCTGCTGGAACTTCTCATCCAGCCCGTCCGGCACCCCTTTGTTGACCACATAGGTGGTGACGCCGCGCTCGACATAGGCGATCAGCTGCTCGGCGGACCGCTTGGCGGCCGTCCAGTTGGCCTCGTGCGTGCTGGCCCCAAGGTGCGGCAGCATCAGGTCGGCGATGTCGGCCACGCTCTTCGGCCCGGCGGCGTCCTCGCGATAGACATCATTGAGGAAGCCGATCTTCTTTTCCGCCTTGAGGGCGCGCAGGTCGTCCTCATTGACAATCTCGGCCCGGGCGCAGTTGACGATCACCACGCCGGGCTTGACCAGCTTCAGCAGCGACGTGTTGACCATCCCCTTGGTTTCCGGCGTGGCCGGCACATGCAGGGTGATGATGTCCGCCTCGCTGAAAATCTTTTCCAGGGTGCACAGTTCGGCGCCCATGTCGGCGGCGCGCGTCTCGGAGATCACCGGATCGTACCCCAGCACCTTGACCTCAAAGCCTTCCAGCCGTTTGGCCACCAGCCGGCCGATGTTGCCCAGGCCGACAATGCCGATGGTCTTGTGGGCGACTTCGCGCCCCATGTAATTCTTCTTTTCCCACTTTCCCTGGCGCGTGGTGGCGTCGGCGGCCAGCAGATGGCGGTAGTGGGCCAGCACCATCGCCACCACTTCCTCGGCCACGCCGTTGGCGTTG
>JBAZJM010000428.1:0-3686 GCA_041651315.1 Lentisphaeria bacterium
TGCGCCCGGGAATGGCGGTAGTACGGGCCCTTGAAATCATCCCGCGGCCCCCAGAGATGCTCCTCCGTCTTCAGCAGGTCGTCGCCGCCGCGCCGGAAGAATTCGGGCCCGAGATACGGGGAACTGGGCAGGTAGGGGCGCAGCGGATCCTGGCGGCGGACGGCGGTGGCCAGCACTTCGCGGCTGAGACGGTCGTGGACATTCGGATCGAGGCCGCTTCCCGACCAGCGGTGCGCCTCGTCGATCTCATTGTTGCCGGCCCATAGTGCCAGGCTGGGGTGGTTGCGCAACTTGCCGATGACCGCCTCCGCCTCGGCCCGCATCGTTTCGGCGAAGGCCGCGGTCTGCGGGTAGAGCGCGCAGGCCAGGGCGAAATCCTGCCAGACCAGGATGCCCGCCGCGTCGCAGAAGTCGAAGAAGGCGTGGTCCTCATAGACATTGCCGCCCCAGCAGCGGATCATGTTGCAATTGAGGTCGGCCAGCATCGCCATGGCCCCGGCCAAGTGCTGCGGATCGCGGCTGTGCAGGGCGTCCAGCGGCACCCAGTTGGTGCCCTTGATGAAGATCGGCTGGCCGTTGACCACAAAGAGGAATTCCCCCGGCACTTCCGGGGTGGTGACCTCCGTGCGCCGCAGCTCGACAGTGCGGAACCCCGTGCGCCAGGCGGCGGTGGCCAGCACCGTGCCGGCGGCGGTGTCCCGCAACTCCAAGGTTGCGTCGTACACCGTCGCGGTGCCGTAGCCGCGGGGCCACCAGGGTTTGATCCCCTTTATGTCCAGCATGATGCGGTTATGCGTGCCCAGCACGGGATGCACCGACTCGTGGGCGGTCGTGCCCCCGTGCCGCAGAGTGAAGACCACGCTGAGATGATCCAGCGCCGCCCGGTCCGTGGCGAAATCCCACTCCAGCCAGGCGGCGGCTGTGCCCGCCGCTACGTTCAGCGCCCGGGTGGCGAGATAAAAGGTGTTCCAGCGGGTCGGTTCGGCCACCTCCAAAGTTACGCTTCGCCACAGGCCGGCGGAGACCAGCCGCGGCAGGATGTCCCAGCCATACATGTGCGGCGCCTTGCGGACGCTCAGCGATTCCCAGTTGGCGGCGATGGCGTATTCGCCGGGCGCGGGTGTGTGGCGCCGCCCCTCCAACACGGCGGAATCGATGCCTACCACGAGGTCATTGGCCTTGTCGGCGCGCACTGTGTCCGTGATGTCGAAGCGCTGCTCGACCAGCATGTTGGCGGTGGAGCCGAGCTTGTGCCCGTTCAGCCAGACCGTGCCCAACGTGTCGAGCCCGGCAAAGGTCAGGACCAGCCGCTGACCCGGTTGCAGCGCCGGAGCGGCAAACTCGCGCCGGTACCACCACTGGTGCCCCTCGTAGCGCTGCACCTCGTAGATCCGGTTGCCCTGGTCGAGGTTGGCCGGCAGCTCCCCCGCCGCGATCAGGTCCAGCTCCACATTGCCGGGCACGGTGGCGGGGATGGTGGGCCAGCCGGCGGGAATCTCCGGCTTTGCCAGGTCCGCGGCGCGGACCGTCTGCGGCCCGAACGCCAGTTGCCAGTTGCCGTCCAGGGAAATGAAGCGCGGTGAGAGTGTCATATGGTTTCGCGGTTGTAGAGGTTGTGGCAAAACGATTGCATCGCGTTCATCCGACCCGCCGCTTTCGTTCTGGGGGGCTGCAAGCCCTTTGCTACAAGGATTATTAAGGTGTTGCAGGGATATTCATATCGTACCCTAAAAACCAGCCAGATTCAATAGCTTCCGTAAATCTCAAGTAAGGGGTCACTGAATGGGGGGTAATCGGAAACCGGTTTTTCCGAGCCGGGAACGTAGCGACCGCAGGGAGCGTGAGTGACCGGTCAAAGGCGGTTTGTTTTGACCCGTCACGTTGTTCCGGGCTCGGTAAATCCCTGGCCTTCCCCCCCCCTCAGTGACCCCTTACAATCTCAAGCAACAAAGATGACGGCGCCGTCCACCTTGTCCAATGCTTGGAAGCGCGTGGCCGGCACGGTGGTGACCACGCCGTTGGTCTCATCCCGCATCATCGTTTCCGTGGCCTGGCACCAATGCCACATGAAAAAGAGCCCGGAAACCTGCGAATCGCGGGAGAAGACCACGGGCCCTTTCCAACGATTCCAGTTTAGGAAGCTGCCACCCAGCACGGCGACGTGCGAATGATCATCCGCCTGGATGAGCGTTTCCGCGTTTTCCGACTTGAAGCCGAGAATCCAGGCATCGGAGCGGCGGAAGACATACAGCGCCCCCGGCAGGTGCTCGTTGTTCAGCATGCGCACCCAGGCCCGCACGTTTTCGACGGCATGTTGCCCGCCCTCGCCACCGGCGAAAAACAAACTATCATTAACGAACACCTCCTTGGCGGCACCCGCGGGGCGTGTATTGCGGTAGAGTCGCCAGATGGTGGTGTTCTGCGCGGTCGGGCTGGGAAACAGGGGCAAGTGTCGGCAATGATGATGGCAGATAAACATGTCTTCCAACACGACCGGACGGTCGGCCTCATGATCGAGGAACACCCCGCCGGCGCTCATGGCCTGGTGGAAGCGCAACGGTTCATCCGACGGTTCCGCCACGCGAAACAGAGCCGGGCCATCCGGTTCGTTCGCGACCGAGCGATGCACCGCGCCGAACAGCCAGGTGATCTCCCGCACGCCCGCCGGAATGGCCACCGTGCCGTTGACGACATAGTTGGCCTTAGGGAAATAGACCACCGGCCGGCCGGCATCCATCGCCCGCTGAATGGCGGCGGTGTCGTCGGCAATGCCGTCGCCCACGGCGCCGAAATCGTCCACGCTGGCCCACTTCGCCAAGTCCGGTTCCGGGATGACGAGGGGCGAATCCTTGACCGGCAGCCGCGGCGAGCGTGCCGGCACCTCTTTGCCGGGGCTGACCGGTTGGGCCGATGCGTATTCCTCGATGAAGTCCCCCTTTACAACCGCCTTCCCGTGCCGGATCACGGCGGCGCGGTATCCTGAAAGGCTGAGTTCCCTGGCCAGCAGGAAGCCGTCGGGCTCGACGATCAGGGCCGCGTTGTGCGGGTGGCTGGACGTCAGCGTGCTTTCCAGCAGGATCGCCTGACCGGCCCGGCCAGCCCGCAGGGCGACGGGCGCCTCTTTCACCAGGATTTTGCGCGCGCTCAGGGAATCGCCGCCGCCACCCGCCTTGGCGTCGCCAATGCGTATCGCCGTGTCGCGCTGACGCGACAGCGTGGCGTACTCCAGTGTCACCATGGACTCCCGTCCGGCTGCCAGTTCGATGCCGACCTCAAACCCTTCGATCAGCAGGTCGTGGTGATACCCGGTGGCATTGTTCCGGTCCATCATCAGGCCGGCCCGGCCGCAACCGTCGCCGGAGCGGATCGCCACGTTGCGGACACCGCCCCAGTTGGACGAGTTCCACCGCACACCAACCGCGCCGGGATTGCCCCTGCCGGTTTCGACCGTGACGTTCTGGAGGAAGTTGCCGAGGTTCACATTGGAACCCCGCTGCAACAGGCAAAAAGTGACGACGGCTTTTTCCGCGCCCGCGCCAAAGCCCGCCGCGGCGTCTTTCAACCGGATGATGGTGCGTTGCCGGCTTTGGCCAATGACGCGGATGGCCCAATTGTTTTCGGCATACACCGCGGCATCTTCATACTGCCCCCGGAGGTAACACCCGGCGTTGTCGTTGCCGGCGACC
>JBAZJM010000429.1:0-3683 GCA_041651315.1 Lentisphaeria bacterium
TCATCCAAGTGGGGCAGCAATGCCGACAGTTTCTTCGCCAACAGAGTTTCTGTATGCATGCCAGCGGAATATGCCACACAAAGACCAATTTGTCCAATTTATTTTTTGACAGCTCCTTACCAATTGCAACGGGAGGATCTGGGCGAGGGCGCCGTGCTGGCCTACCGCCGGGAACAGGCGCCCTATCCCTCCGCCGTGCTCAAGTTGCAGGGGCTGGATCCGGCCGGCCGCTACGCGGTGCGCGACCTCGATTCCGGCAAAACCTGGCGGCGCTCCGGCGCCGCCCTGATGACGGACGGCCTCGAAATCCGCCTCGGCCACGCTCCGGCTTGCATCATCCTTCATTACCGCAAGCTATCATAAGGCCAGGTGGGGCTCTGCCCCAAGCCCCGCTTAGGCGGCCGGCCCTGGTTCAGCCTCGAACGACGGAGAAAGGCCTGCGGGTGCAGGCCATGGCGTGCATCAGCCCCTTTTCGTCCGGTGATAACGCTGCACGGGGCTGCGGGGGGAGGCGGGATTGCTCATTTCGATCCAGCCCGCAGCCAGCGCCGGATGCAGATAATTCTTGCGGAAGGTCGGGCGGTGCGCCAATTTCAGCGCCCGCATGAGCTCGGCTGCGCTCCGTTCCCCGGTTCCCAGCACTCGCAATAACGCCTTTACTTGGTCGCTTACTTGGTCGCTTACTTGGTCGCCGGCAGCCACCTCGCGGCAGGCTTCGAGCAGGGCGCCCAGCATGAATTCAATGAACGGTGTGGCCTGGCCCAGATGATCGGCCTGCAATAACGCCGCGTAATAGTCGGCTTGCCGGTGGTGGATCACCGATTCCAGCGGAAAACTGGCAAGCTCTGGTTTCCAGCGGCCCAAAACCACGGTCTGCCAGAGCCGTCCCATGCGTCCGTTGCCGTCGGCGAAGGGGTGGATGAATTCAAACTCGTAATGGAAAACGCAACCGGCAATCAGCGGATGATCTTTCGTGCGTTCGAGCCAACGCAGCAGATTGGCCACCAAAGCCCGCACCCGCGATGCCGGTGGCGCAATATGAATGATTTCCTGGCCGCGCTGAATGCCAACGTTCCCGGAGCGAAACGCACCGGGGCGATCCATCAAACCGGTCATCATCACCTTGTGTGCCTCAAGCAAATCGGTCATCGAGGTGGGAGTCCATTGCTCGGCACGTTCGTAGGCCAGGATGGCATTGCGCACTTCCTGAATTTCGCGGGGCGACCCCAGCACCCGCTTGCCGTTCAAGATGGCGGTTGCCTGTTCCAGGCTCAGGGTATTTCCCTCAATGGCCAACGAAGCCTGAATGGTTCTGATGCGGTTCTGTCGGCGTAATTGGGGTTTCGTTACCGCGGTCGCAGACAGATCCAAACGTCCCAAGACCTCGCCGATCTCGGCGACTCGGTGCAGAATGCCGGGCGTGATGGTGAATGGTGGATGGTAGGCGGTGCTCATGCCATGGAACGGACCTTCAGCCTACAGTCTAAAAAGCTTCAGCCTAACGGCGCTTACAGCCCCGCCAGCCAGAGCTCGGGGGTGGCGTCGCTGGGCATCCGCCAGTCACCGCGCGGGGAAAGGGCGACGGTGCCGACCTTGGGGCCGTCGGGCAGGCAGGAGCGCTTGAACTGCTGGGCAAAGAAGCGGGTGATGAAAAGCTTCAGCCAGCGGCGGATCTCCGGTTCCTCGTAACGCCCGGCAAAGGCCAGTTCCGCCAGCCGCAGGATTTTTGGGGGAGGGGCGCCGCGCCGGACGAACTCGTAGAGGAAGAAATCGTGCAGCTCATAAGGGCCGATGATGCTCTCGGTTTTCTGATGGATGGCGCCGGCGGCGTCCAGCGGCAGCAGTTCGGGGGAGACGGGGGTGTCCAGAATGTCGTCCAGCACGTGGGCGGCGGCCGGCGTGGCGCGGTTTTTGGCCACCCAGGCGACCAGGAAGCGGACCAGGGTCTTGGGCACGCCGGTGTTGACGGCGTACATGGACAGGTGGTCACCGTTGTAGGTGCACCAGCCGAGGGCGAGCTCGGAGAGGTCGCCGGTGCCGACCACCAGGCCGCGGTTGAGGTTGGCCAGGTCCATCAGCAGCTGGGTGCGTTCGCGGGCCTGGGTGTTCTCGTAGGCGATGTCGCCGGTGACGCCGTCATGGCCGATGTCGCGCAGGTGGCGGCGGCAGGCGGGGCGGATGTCGATGGAACGCAGGGGGATGTCCAGGTGGCGGCAGAGGGCGCGGACATTGCGCAGGGTGCGGGCGCTGGTGCCGAACCCGGGCATGGTCACGGCCTGGATGCCGGTTTTATCCAGGCCCAGGCGGGCAAAAGCCTCGGCGCAGACCAGCAGGGCCAGGGTCGAGTCCAGGCCGCCCGAGACGCCGAGGGTCACCGATGTCAGCCCGGTGCGGGCCAGACGGGTGGCCAGGCCGGAGCTTTGGATGGCGAAGATCTCGGCGCAACGCGCGTCGCGCTCGGCGGTGTCCGCCGGAACAAAGGGATGGGGATTGACGGTGCGCCGCAGTTCGGTGCGCGGCGCCGGCTGGTGGGTGAAGGTGATGCGGCGGATTCCGCCGTCCGTCCGGCGTTCCCCATGCCGGGCCGCGGCAACGGCGAAGGTGCGGTTGACCCGCCGTTCGCGCAGCAGGAAGGCGGCGTCGACGTCGGCCACGGCCAACGTCGGGCCGCGGACAAAACGTTCGCCCTCGGCCAGCAGGACGCCGTTCTCGTTGATCAGGGCGTGGCCGCCGTAGACGACGTCGGTGGTGGATTCGCCGGGGCCGGCCGAGACATAGACATAGCCGGCCAGGCAACGCCCGGCCTGCTGGGCGACGAGCTGCCGGCGGTAGGCGGCCTTGCCCACCAGTTCGTCCGAGGCTGACGGGTTGCACAGCAGCAGCGCACCAGCCAGGGCCAGGGCGCCGCCGGGCGGTTCGGGCGCCCACAGGTCTTCGCAGATCTCCACCCCCAAGGTGAACTCGGGCCGGCCGGCCGCGCTGAACAGCAGGTCGGGGCCGCAGGGGACGGTGGCGCCGGCCAGGGTGATCTCGGCGGGCGCCTGATGGCCGGGGGTGAACCAGCGGGCCTCATAAAACTCGCCGTAGTTCGGCGGGAAACTCTTGACCGCCACGCCCAGCAGCCGGCCGGCACCCAGCACGGCGGCGGCGTTGAACAGGTGCGGGCCGGAACGCACGGGCAGGCCGACCACCAGGACCGGGGCCAGGTTGCGGGTCTGCTCCAGCAGCGCCGCCAGTGCGGACTCCGCGGCATCCAGCAGGGGGTCCTGGTGGAACAGGTCGGCACAGGTATAGCCGGTCAGGGCGAGTTCGGGAAAGACCACCAGGTCGCAGCCGTCGGTGTGGGCGCGCCGGGCCAGCTCCAGCACCGCCGCCGCATTGGCCGGCACCGCTCCGGGCGCCACCGGCGGCACCGCCGCCGCGACCCGCACGAAACCGTCTTGGACAGAAGGGTATGACATAAGGGTTGCCATACTCTACACGACCGGAACAGCTTTGGAAAACCGCCTCGCCTCCGGGGGGCCGCCTTTATGTTTGGGAACCCCCTTTTTCAAAAGGGTGGCCCCAACACAACGATCAGCCGGCTGAGCTGGGGCTGACGGGCGTGGCCTTGGCGTCGCGGCGGTTGCGGAGCCACTTTTCCAGGCTGATGACGGGGATGATGGTGACGGCGACCAGCGTGG
>JBAZJM010000430.1:0-3674 GCA_041651315.1 Lentisphaeria bacterium
TGGCGGCGGCGTGGGAGCTGCCGCTGACCCCGCGCCCCAACCATTGGGACCGCCGCATCACCGTCCAGACCCCGCTCAAAAAGGCCGGCGCCTACCTGCTCACCGCCACCCTGCCCGACGGCAACACCAGCCGCATCGTCCTCTGGGTCGCGGACTCCGCACTGGTCCAGAAACCGGTTCAGGACGGCACGCTCTATTTCGCCGCCGACGCGGTCACCGGCCAGCCGCTGGCCAATGCCCGCATCGAACTGTTCGGCTGGCGCCAGCGCTGGGTGGAGGACACTTCCAAGACCGATGCCAAGGGCCGGCGCCGCAGCGGCGGCGGCCACAACGAGGTGCGGACGGTCACCCGCACCGGCGCCACCAATGCCGACGGCCTGTTCACCGACAACCTGTGGGTGAAGGAGCGGGACGGCAACTCCTCCGATTACCAATGGCTGGCCACCCTGACCACGCCGGCGGGCCGCTTCGCCTATCTCGGTTTCAACAGTGTTTGGGGCGGCAGTTATTACGAGGCTGAATACAACGAGACCAAGGCCTACGTGATGACCGACCGCCCCGTCTACCGCCCGGGGCAGACGGTCAAGTTCAAGGCCTGGCTCAACCAGGCCCAGTACGACCGCGAGGGCAAAAGCCCCTTTGCCGGCCGGTCCCAGGTGGTGCGCATTTTCGACCCCCGGAACGAAAAACTGTTCGAACAGGCGCTGACCGCCGACGCCTGGGGCGGCGTGGCCGGCGAGCTGGCGCTGCCCAAGGGCGCGACGCTCGGCGTCTGCCGGATCGAGATCGTCGGCAGCGGCGGCGGCAATTTCCGCGTCGAGGAGTACAAGAAGCCGGAGTTTGAGGTCACCGTCGACGCCCCGAAGGAGCCGGTCATGCTCGGCGAGACGGTCACCGCCACGGTCGCCGCCAAGTATTATTTCGGCGCCCCGGTGGCCGAAGGCAAGGTCGCCTACAAGGTGCTGCGCACCCCGTATTCCGCCGACTGGTATCCGGCGCGCTACTGGGACTGGTTCTACGGGCCGGGCTACTGGTGGTTCGCCCATGACTATGACTGGCTGCCCGGCTGGCGCGAGTGGGGCACGCCGCGCCCCGCCTGCGTTTGGTGGCCCGAAGGCTGGCGCCAGTCGCCGCCGCCGGAAGTGGTCGCCGAGGGCGAGGCGCCGGTCGGCCGGGACGGCCGCTTCCAGATCCGCTTCGACACCGCCGCCGCCAAGCTCATGCACGGCGACACCGACCACCAGTACGCGATCACCGCCGAGGTCACCGACGCCTCCCGCCGCACCATTGTCGGCACCGGCACCGTGCTGGTGGCGCGCCGGCCGTTCAAGGTCCATGCCTGGGTGGACCGCGGCTGGTACCGCGCCGGCGACGTCATCCGCGCCGACTTCAAGGCGCTGACCCTCGACCGCCAGCCGGTGGCCGGCAGCGCCATGCTGCGCCTCTACCGGGTGCGTTACGTGGCCGGCCAGCCCGCCGAGGCGCTGGTCCAGGACTGGCGCCTGCGCTTGGATGACGCCGGCACCGCCACCCGGCAGCTCAAGGCCGCCGAGGCCGGCCAGTACCGCCTCAGCCTCACCGTCACCGACCGCCAGGGCCACGCCATCGAGGGCGGCTATGTCTTCAGCGTCATGGGCGAAGCCGCCGGCACCGCCGGCTTCCGTTTCGACGACCTCGAGCTGACCGCCGACCGCGCCGAGTACCGCCCCGGCGAAAACGTCCTGCTGCGCGTCAACACCAACCGCGAGAATGCCGCGGTGCTGCTGTTCCTGCGCCCGGCCAACGGCGTTTACCTGAAACCCAAACTATTGCGGCTGAACGGCAAAAGCATTTCCGAAGCCGTCGCGGTGGCGCAGAAGGACATGCCGAACTTCTTCATCGAGGCAGTGACGGTCGGCGACGGCAAGGTGTACCAGGAGGTGCGCGAGATCGCCGTGCCGCCGGAGCAGCGCGTGCTCAACGTCGCGGTCACCCCCGGCCAGGAACGCTATCAACCCGGCGAAAAGGCCCGGCTCACGGTGAAGCTGACCGGGCTGGACGGCCGGCCGTACGTGGGCAGCACCGTGCTAACCCTTTACGACAAGGCCGTGGAATACATCGCCGGCGGCTCCAACGTCCCCGACATCAAGGAGTTCTTCTGGAAATGGCGGCGCAACCACCGCACCCAGGGCTGGAGCAGCCTCGACCGCGGCAGTGAGAACCTGCAGAAGTCCGGGGAACTCGGCATGGGCTGGATCGGCGTCTTCGGCCAGTCCCTGGCCGATGAGGAGGGCGTGGAACAGCTGGCCGGCGGCAAGGGCACCCCGCGCAACCAGGCCAGAAGCCCGCGCCACTCCTCCCGCATGATGGCCGCCAAGTCCATGGCGTTCGAGGCCGACGCCCCGATGCCCTGCGCCGCCCCCGCCCCAGGCGCCCCCGGCATGATGATGGCGGATGCCATGGTGTGCAAGGAACAAAACGCCATGGAGCCCGCCGGCGGCGGCGCCGCCGAAGGTGAAGGCGCCCCGGTCCAGCCGGCCATCCGCAGCAATTTTGCGGACACCGCACTGTGGGCCGGCACCCTCGACACCGACGCCAACGGCGAGGCCCGGGTCGAACTGGCGATGCCGGAAAACCTCACCACCTGGAAGGCCCGCGTCTGGGCCATGGGCGACGGCTGCCGGGTCGGCGAGGGCGCTGCGGAAACGGTCACCGCCAAGAACGTCATCGTCCGCCTCCAGGCTCCGCGCTTCTTTGTCCAGAAGGACGAAGTCACGTTGTCGGCCAACATCCACAATTACCTGCCGGACAGGAAGAAAGTCACCGCGCGGCTGGAAATCATCGAACTGGACGGCGCCCGCGCCACCGCCCTCGACGCCAAGATCGAGCGCGCCCGGCCGGACCGCTGGACGCAGGAGCAGACGGTAACCGTCGCCGCCGGCGGCGAGGCGCGCGCCGACTGGCGCATCCGCCTGGACCAGCCCGGCCGCCTCACCGTCCGCGTCAGCGCCCTGACCGACGCGGAGTCCGACGCCATGGAGCAGACCTTCCCGGTTTATGTCCACGGCATGGAAAAGGTCGAGAGCTTCAGCGGCCTGCTGCGGGCCACCGCGACCTCCGCCGCGCTTGAGTTCACCGTGCCGCAAGAGCGGCGCCCGGCGGAGACGCGGCTGGAAATCCGCTGGTCCCCGACCCTGGCCGGGGCGATGGTGGACGCCCTGCCGTACCTGGTCGACTACCCCTACGGCTGCACGGAACAGACCCTGAACCGCTTCCTGCCGACCGTGGTCACCCAGCACACGCTGTTGCGCATGGGGCTCAACCTCAAAGAGATCGGGCAGAAACGCACCAACCTCAACGCCCAGGAGATCGGCGATCCCGCCCAGCGCGCCGCCGACTGGCGGCGCAACAACCCGCCCAACCCCGGCGAATGCCGCAACCCGGTGTTTGACGAGGCCACGGTGCGCGACATGGTCCAGGCCGGCCTGGAGCGGCTGGCCAGCATGCAGTGCGCCGACGGCGGCTGGGGCTGGTTCTCCGGCGCCGGCGAACAGTCATGGCCGCACACCACCGCACTGGTCGTCCACGGCCTGCAAGTCGGCCGCGAATGCGGCGCCCCGGTGCCCGACGCCCTGCTCAACGGCGGCGTCGCCTGGCTCAAAGGCCACCAGGCCGAACAGGTGCGCCGCCTCAAG
>JBAZJM010000431.1:0-3660 GCA_041651315.1 Lentisphaeria bacterium
CCTGCGCGCCTCCAAATACCGCCGGGTGCTTGAGCCGTTGCTCGACCGCTTGGAGCAAGAGTCGCAGGTGCTGGCGATCACCGCCGCCACGCCCCAAGTTTATGCGGATGTCCGGCATGAACTAAAGATTGCCGGACACCCGATTCCCGAAAATGACGTTTGGATTGCGGCCATCGCGCGCCAGCATAACCTTCCCATCGTCAGCCGGGATGAACATCTGCGCTGGGTCAAGGGCGTCACCGTCATCGCCTGGTAATTTTTTAGTGGCCATTTTCGAGTGGAATGGGGCCGCGCGGCCCCACCCCCTCATAGACCCACGAGCGCAATAAACGCATGCGGTTTTTCAGCATTGGAACAACAGGAGAAAAGGTGTTACTATAAAAAGGTTATGAAACCTCATGTAAAAATGGTTGTTTGTGTGGCCGCGATAGGTGCTGCCTGTGGAATCTTTTTCCAATTTGCCTTGCTTGTCTTTAGCGTTTGTCAATCATCGTCATCTGGAGAAAATAACGGTCTAAATGAAATTATAATCGGTATCAATGTGCCGCTTAATTTGTTTGTGGAATTTACAACGCGAAGACACTTTATGACATCGGATAATATATCGATGTTTTTGATTCTGTATTTAATATACGGAATGGTATTGGGATTGGTTGTGGCTTTGGCTGGCTATTTTATAAAATACCTGGTAAAATACTTGAGTTTGCGTTTATCATTCACCCGTCTCTAATTCCTTTTCATCGTTTCGATCATGGAAAAGCTCAGTCGCGAGAGCATTCGGTTGAGCCAGATAGCGTGACAACCATGTTTACCCAAGCAAGTCCCACTGGTTATCAAACGGTTTTGCCGGGCATTGCCTTGCGGACGCCGTGGCCATTGAAGTCTTTTCCCCGGTCCGGGAAGACTACCTCCCGCCGCCCGGGGAAAGGCCGAAGGCATAAAAAAATGTGCCGCGGTCCGGCGCGCCGTCAGTCGAGATGGAACAGCGGTTCCAGCGGCGTGGACACCGGGGAGTGGTCCGGGTTGGTTTCCATGATGTCCGCCATGTGGGCCCACCATTTCTGGACGATGGGCAGGCTGCCCAGGTCCTGGGAGGAGCTTTTCCCTTCCTGGTCCTGCACCGCGAACAGGCTGCCGGTCGCCTCGTCAAAATAAATGGTGTAGTTGCGGATGCCGTTGCGGTGCAGTAGTTCGCGCATCTCCGGCCACAACGCCGCATGACGGCGGCGGTATTCCTCTTTGCAGCCGGGGCGCAGTTTCATCTTGAAGGCGACGGTTTGCATGGGCGTTCCTGGGCCGCTTCTTTGGCGGCGTGCCGCCGCCGGGTACGGTTAATGATGCCGGACTACTATAATTGTTCGGAGAGCCCGCGGCGGCCGGGGCGCTGGGGATGGGCGCTCAGGCCGCGTCACCCGACCGGTCCACAATGCCGGTTTCCCGGACCTCGAAAATCCGGGTGGCCAGGGAGCGGATCAGGCGATGGTCGTGGGACACAAACAGCACGGTGTGTTCCACTTTCGACAGGGCGAAGTTCAAGGCCTCGATCGACTCCAGGTCCAGGTGGTTGGTCGGCTCGTCCAGCACCGTCACATTCCCGCCTTCCAGCATCATCTTGGCCAGCATGAGCCGGGCTTTTTCGCCGCCGCTGAGCACCCGGACCGGCTTGAACACGTCGTCGCGGCTGAACAGCATGCGCCCCATGAACGAGCGCAGCTCAGTTTCGTTTTTCTCCTGGTCGGAGGCGAAACGGGCGAGCCAGTCCATGGCCAGGGCGTTGGCATCCAGGATCTCGCCCGGATCCTGCGGAAACACGCTCAGCTGCACCGTGTCGCCAAAGGTCACGGTGCCCCGGTCCGGCGGCACCAGGCCGCAGAGGATTTTGAGCAGCGTCGTCTTGCCGATGCCGTTTTTGCCGACGATCGCGATTTTCTCCCGGGGGCCGATGGTGCAGGAGACGTTTTTGAACAGGCAGCGGTCGTAGCTCTTGGTGACCCCCTCCACCTCGATCACCTTGTCCCCCAGGCGCCGTTTCGGGGCAAAGCGGATATAGGGCGAGACGCGGGAGCTGGGTTTCACTTCCTGCAGCTCGATTTTGGCCAGCGCCTTCTGCCGTGAGGTGGCCTGCTTCGCCTTGGAGGCGTTGGCGCTGAAACGGCTGATGAATGATTTCAGGTCGTGGATTTGTTTCTCCATCTTCTTGTTCGCCTTGTCGCGCAATTCCTGGGCCTCCAGGCTGGCGATGGTGAAGTCGTCATAATTGCCGGTGAACATGCGGATCTCGTGATAGTCCAGGTCGGCGATATGGCTGCAGACCTGGTTCAGGAAGAAACGGTCGTGGGAAATGACGATGACCGTGCCCGCGTAACGGTTGAGGAAATCGACCAGCCATTCGATGGATTCCAGGTCGAGATGGTTGGTGGGCTCGTCCAGCAGCAGGATGTCCGGATGGCCGAACAGCACCTGGGCCAGCAGCACCCGGAGCTTGAAGCCGCCCTGCAGGGTGCGCATTTCCTTGCCGAACACATCTTCGGTGAAGCCCAGCCCGTCGAGCAACTTGGCGGCATCCGCCTCCATGGTGTACCCCCCGGCTTCGCCGAATTCCTCCTCCAGGGTGCCGCAGCGTTCATGCTCCGCCTCGGTGAGGTCGGTTTTGGCGTAGAGGAGTTCACGTTCCTGATGGAGGTTCCACAGCTTTTGGTTGCCCATGAAAACGGTGTCGAGAATCGACGTGTCGTCGAACTCCGCATGGTCCTGGCGCAAGTAGCCCAGGGTGCAGTCGCGGCCGATCGAGACCTCCCCGTGGGACGGGGACAGCAGTCCGGCCAAAATTTTGACGAAGGTCGACTTGCCAGAACCGTTCGCCCCAATCAGGCCGTAGCGGTTGCCCGGGGTGAACTTGACGGACACGTCCTCGAACAGGGTGTCCGCCCCAAAGCGCATGGTCAGTTTGGAAGTGGCAATCACGAACGGTGTCCAATCTGCGGTTTCCGCGTAAAAAGAAAAACGGGGGCCGGGCCGATGCGATCGGCACGGCACCCGTGTTTGGGGCCACCGCCCGGCGGCGGCAGCGATGAGGTGACGGGAATCAGCAAGCCGAACCCGCGGGGCTCAATCCCCATGGTCTCCGGCATGCCGCATAACATAATGCGCCAATCCATGACGGCGGCGGCCTTAGCCTGGATTATTCATGAACCCCGTGTGAACAGAAGGCAACGAAGAACGTGAAGGGAATTATCTGTCCCAACCATCGGCATTGAACGTGGCGCAGGCATTCTTGCCTGCGATTGAAGACCGGCCGGGCATTCCTGCCCGGTCTCGGTGGCATGGGTTTTATTAATTATAAATTATTTTTTATGAGTGAGTTACGCCAATAGTCGAACGCGGGCGGGAATGCCCGCGACAAGTTTCTGGCAGGCAGGAATGCCTGCCCCACGTTCTTGGCAGCCTTCATGAATAATCCAGGCTAGGGTGCGGCCGGAACCGTCACCACCTCGACGCCGGCGGCCCGGATGGCGTCCAGGGCGGCGTGGTTTTCCGGGCCTCCGGTGGTGACCAGAAGGTTGATCTGCTCCAGGCCGCAAACCCGGCACAGGGACGCCACCCCGATCTTGGAATGGTCGGCCAGGATGATGCGCTTCCGGGCGTTGGCGATCATCACCC
>JBAZJM010000432.1:0-3630 GCA_041651315.1 Lentisphaeria bacterium
GGGGCTTCAGCCCCTGTTTTGCCCGCCCCCCCATTTCGCGTGCCGTCAGGTACGCGGCGAATCGCGGCGTACCTACGGCACGCCATCGTTTCATTTTTCGGAACAGGGGCTGAAGCCCCTGCCTATTGTCATTCAGTCCCTACGGGACGAAGCCGCTCCATTACCCCCGTATTTACGCCCAGGCCAGACACGCTAAAGCGTGAACTCAAACGACCGGCGTCCCGGGTTTGAGTCCAGCCTTGGCCTTCTTGAAAAAACTGCTGACGACGACTTGTTTCGCTGCGTTCCCGGCTCTGAAAAACCGGGTCCCCATTACTTCTACGTTGTTACATTTCCGATCCGTGTGCTCGTTGTCGTGTTCGTGGTCGTCCATCGTACTCGATTCGATTATGACAACGATCACGACAACGATTTTCAATTTGGCCCCCGTGGTATATTGCCTGCCATTTTTCCAGTGTTTCACCGGGCGCCGGGCCCGCGGTTGCGCGGGCGGCGCTCCACCCACGACGAGAGGATGGCGGCGAGAATGAGCAGCACGACGGGCACCACCGGGGGTCGGGTCCCCCGGCAGCGCGAAGAGATCGAGTGGTCGATCACCTACTGGTACAACGCCACCGACAGCAAACTGCCGCGGATCCTGCTGATCGGCGATTCCATCTGCAACGGCTACCAGGGCCTGGTCCGTGAGGAACTGGCGGGCACCGCCTACACCTCGTTCTGGGCCAGCTCGCGCTGCGTCACCGACCCGGCCTACCTCACGGAACTGACCCATCACCTGGACGAGTACCCCTACGCGGTCATCCATTTCAACAACGGCCTGCACAGCCTGGACACCGACCGGGCAACTTGGGAGGCCGCCCTCGAAGACGTGATTGCGCTGCTGAAGGCCAAGGGGCGCGGGGCCAGGCTGGTGTGGGCCAGCTCCACGCCGCTCACCGATCCCGCTCTCACGGCCAAGGCGCGGGAACTCAACACCATCGCCGCGCGGGTGATGGCGACCCACGGCATTCCGACCAACGACCTGTTCGCGCTGGTGGAGCCGATGGGCAAGGAACAGTGGTGCGACGTCTTCCACTACCACGAGCCCGCCAAGCGCTTGCAGGCCTGGCAGGTGGCCGCCGCGGTGCGGGCGCAGCTGGCCTGAGGCGTGATGCGTGACTCGTGAAACGTGATCCGTGATGCAGGGTGCCCACGCCGCCCTCGAAGCGGACTTCGCGGCGGCCTTCGCCGAACTGGCCCCCGCCGCCGCCGCGGTCCACGAGACCCGGTAAGGACGGAGCCAGGGTCCTTCCTGTCCCCGGCGGCGGAACGGGTTGGCCCGTTTGGGGTGAACGGCGCGGTGGTATCCATTGTCCCCGTCCCCAGCGCCTCTGCGTAAATGGCGCTCGTCCGGGTCTGTGAGGGGGTGGGACCGCGAGGCCCCACTCTACTCGGATTTTTTCTTCTTCTTGCCGTGAAAGAGAGCAATTCCCGTTGTCAACAAAACCCCAAATAGAGCCCAATCCTGAGCGTTGTGCCATGCCGTGTCTGGTTTATGCCCAATAATTTTGCCAAGACCTATTGTCAGGGCCACCACACAAAGGACACTTCCAATTACTTTCTTTATGAATTCCATGTTTCTATTCACCTGAGAATATGCCCCAAAGGAGGGGGACGGAACTTTACGGGGCGGCGGGGACAATGGCAAGCTTTTGGCGGAAAAAAAGGGGGGGCGGGGGACCGGGGAAAGGGCGGGAACATCACAAAAAATCGCCGCCATCTTGGGGAGCTGGACGGCGGCGCCCGCGTGGGCGGTGGTTTTTGCGTAAAACAAAGCACGTGTTAGGTTTTGCCGGTTAAGCCCGTGGCGCGGTCCCGCCCGGAACATAATGACGCGAGGCCAAGGCGTCGGCGGCAGCGGCCGGGCCGGGGCGGCGGAGGGTGATTTGAATCAGACCTTGACCATGGCGCAAGTGGCCGATGAGCTTGGCCTCAGCCGGCTGACGGTGTCCTCCGTCATCAACGGCAAGGCGGCGGCGCGCGGCATTCCCGAGCGGACCGTGCGGCGGGTGCAGGAGCACCTGCAGCGCATCGGCTACGTGCCGTCGCGCTCGGCGGTGGCCCTGCGGATGGGGCGTCCCGGGGGAACCGGCATCCTGCATTCGGGCAACCTGTTCAGCCATCTGACGGAGGCGTTCAACCGGCTCACCAACGCCTACACGGCCTCGGCCGACGGCCTGGAAATCATGGTGGGGCGGCGCGGGGAGCTGGAGCGGAGCCTGCGCGAACTGCTGGCGCGCGGGGTGCGCAAACTGGTCTGGATCCACGCGCTGCCGCCGGAGGCGGAATTCGCGGAATGGGACCGGATCGCCGCCCTGCTGGCGAAGATGCGCGTGGTGGTCTACAACTACAATTTCGATCTTGGCGAGATGGACGGCCGGATCCGGGACTTCGGCATCGGCCTGGTCGGGGTGAGCCGGAAGCGCGGCTATGAAAAACTGGCCGCCTTTGTCCGGCGGCTGGGGCACCGCCGGGTGTTTCTGCCGGACGTCTGCCGCACCGGGCAGAGCGGGTGCAGCCGGCAGTTCGCCGCCGCCTTTGCCGCCCAGGGCGTCACGCCGGTGTATGCGGCCTCCCGGAAAGAGGAGAAGATCGCCGACCTGATCGAGCGCGGCACCCGCTTGGCGCCCCAGATCCTCGCGGCGCGGAAAAACGACGGGGTGACCGCCGCCTGCTTCCGCGACGACGAGGTGGCCGGCGCCGCCATGGCCGAACTGCTGCGGCGCGGCGTGCGCATCCCCGACGACCTGACGGTCACCGGCATGGACGGGCATCCGCTGGCGGCCATTTTCCGCGTCCCCCTGACCACCATGGCCATGCCGGTGGCGGCCATGGTGGGGAAGACGATGCAGTTGCTGGACGGCGACGGCCCCCTGGAAACGCCCTGCTGCTGCGACTGGGAACTGGTGGCGCGCGGCAGTCACGCGCGGGCCGGCTGAGGCCGCCAACGAAAGCCGCGCCACCGGCCGCCCGGTGACCCTGTGACGGGAAAGACCCGGAAAAAGGCAACTCAGCGTAGTGGCGGCGCGGGGCCGCGCCCGTCCCGGCGGAGACGGGAGGGCGGGGTGCCGGTCTCGCGCTTGAAGGCGCGGCTGAAGGCGAACACCGAGCCAAACCCGCAGGCGGCGGCCGTTTCGGCGACGGTGAGCCGGCCCTCGCTGAGCAGCGCGGCGGCCCGGTGCAGGCGCACGCGCATCAGGTAGCGGCCCATGCTCAAGCCCAGGGTCTGACGCACCAGAAACCGCAGCTGGCTGACGGACATGCGGAGTTCGCTGGCGATGTCCGCCTGGTTGAGCCGCTGTTCCATCCGGGTGTGGATAATTCGGTTGAGCTTTTCAACCACCAGAGTTTTGGCGGTGGCGACGGTGCCGGGCGTTTCATGGGCGGCGGCCGGCGCGTAGGTGGCGGCCGCCGTCAGGAGCAACTCCTGCAACAGCATGGCCACGCCCAAGACGAGGTATTGGCGCCGGCGCAGATCGGCGGGGACAGTCTGACACGCCAGGTACGCATCCAGCAGCTTGCGCAGGGTGGCGAACGTGGCCGGTGACAGGGGCACGATTTGGTTGCGCAACGGCAACAACGGCTCGACGG
>JBAZJM010000433.1:0-3619 GCA_041651315.1 Lentisphaeria bacterium
CCTCTGGCAGTTCGTGGGCGGCGTGCCCCGGCAGAACGCCTGGACCACCCTGCGCGGGATGCCCGCATGCACGCCGGAGTCGGACGCCATGAGCAAGGAACTGAAGAACCGCGGCTGCAATTTCGTCGGCTCCACCATCTGCTACTCCTTCATGCAGGCCGTCGGCATGGTCAACGACCACGTCACCGGCTGTTTCCGCCACGCCGAGCTGGGAAGGTGTGGTGCATGACAAGGATGCCCGTTGGGAACCCCCTTTTAAGGAAAGGCGGTTCCCAAACCCTCTGTCAAACCTGTTTGTTTCGTCGCGAGTCCGCAGGCAGGTCCCGGTGCCAGTGACTGCGTCAGAGTGACCGGAGCCCGCCTGCGGGCTCCGCAATCCCGATCAAAGTGGCACCGTTCTTGGAGTGCGGCAATTCCTTTGCCGCTTTTTAATAGCGGCGTTATGTCAAGACCGGGAGCCGCCCGTCCTCGGGCGGACAGCAATGGCGTCACACCAGTTCCGCCCTTTTTTATTGGCCACCGTCCGCCAAATCAAATTATGCACATCTCCGACGATGACGGGTTCGTCCGTCCGAGGACGGGCGGCTCCCGGTTATGGGAAAACCTTGTTACTTTTGAAAGCACCTCTAGAATATGGTTAATCGTAGAAGATCATGAAAATTCTCATTGTTTCATTGCTTTTGATATTGGTCGTTGTCGGCTGCTCCGATTCCATTCGCACCGAGTTTGCCACGCTGGCGGACGCCAAGGCGGCTAGGGCCTTTGAGCGGGGCTGGCTGCCGCCGTTGCTGCCGGAAGGCGCGACCCGCATTGTGGAAGTGAATGATTTGGATGCGGATGTGGGCCGCGGCTCATTCAGTTTCCCATCCCGATCTCTGGTGGCCTATCTTAGGCTCCTGGAGGAGAGCCATGGCGCCAGCATCAGAAAGATCCCGTCGGGAGTCGAAGTCCGGATCACTCATTCCTCCATCCACTGGACACTCTTGTTGGATTCCCAGGCTGGGCAAGCCACGTACCGTGTGACCAGCCGGCAATGAGGGAAAGCGCTTGCAGATGGATCTAATTCTTCTTTTCCTGCTGGCGGTGGTTTTCCCCGTGGCGTGGCTGGTTGCCGAACTGACGGATCGCTCCCGCCGTGTGCGTTGCACCCTCGGCATTCTGGCCATCCTTGGCGGTTTTGGCGTTGCCTGGCTGGTTGTCCTGGCGAACCGCTGGAACTGTGACGTGTGGTATGGCGGGGCGACACGGGCCCTACTGGGCGGCGTGCTGGAAAAGCTGGAAGCCGGCCAGGCCGATCTTGTCAAGCAAGAACTTCGGACGCTTCTCGCGTACCCCTCACCAGGCTATGCGAACCGGGTACGCTTCAATGAGTGGGCCAATGCATCGGTTGCGCGGTTGAAGACCAGCCCCAAGTTCATGGCGGTTGCGGCAAGGCAGGGCGATCTTCAGCCGCAACCGGGGGTGCTCTATGGTGTTGAGGGGGAGTGGTTGTATGCACCCGCCGCCCGTTATTCAGGTCCGGCGAACCGGTGGGCGGTGGCGGCGTGGCGGCTGGCCAATGAATTTGCCTTTCGGACCGCCTTGCGAAGCACCCTGGAATTGCCGGCACAGTCCGTGGTCGAGTCGGGTGACAACGATTGCCGTGAGGTTACTTTTATCCGGAAAAATGGCGGCGGAAATTTGAAATTGCGGGTTGATTCGCAGCAGGGTATCGTGTCGCTGGAATCGCGCTGACGGACGGTGCCCGTTCTACAATCTTAAACACGGCCAACAGTGGATAGGGGGTTCGTCCTTTTGGTCCCTTTGGTCCTTTAGGTCCCTGTCCCTTATTCTCCCGGGATCAGTTGTTTCCGGTACAACGAGGTACACCCATGATCAAACGTTTCGCCCATGTCTGTCTCGCAGCGGCTGATCTGGCGGCAACGGAGCGGTTCTACTGCGGCGGTCTCGGGTTGAAGAAGACCTTTGACTTCATCCGGGACGGCCGCGTGATTGGCTTCTACCTGGAGCTTTGCCCGGGGGAGTATGTCGAGGTTTTTCAGCGTGAGGAGAGTGCGGCCCTGGTCACCGGTCCGATCCTGCATTTCTGCCTGGAGGTCGACGACCTGGAGCCGGTCGGCCGGCGTCTTGCCGAGCACGGCTACGACGTGACCCCGAAGACGCTCGGCGCCGATCACAGTTGGCAGATGTGGACGACGGCCCCCGATGGCGTCAAGATCGAATTCCACCAATACACCGGCCGCAGCTGCCAGCGCACTCACGAAAACTGCATTGTGTCCTAGCTCACGCGGAGGCGCGGAGTTCGCGGAGAAGACAAAAAACCTCCACAGTATAGTTTTCCTGCCCCCAAACGTGCGCCGCCGGATCGGGGGAATGGGACTCATGGGAGATATGGGATGCATGGGACCGGCGGCGCACCTAGTTTGTTTGTGAAGGGGCGAGTATTTATACTGTCGCCGTCAACATACAAGCGCACAAAAAATTAAACAATGCGGTAACAATAACCATTACCATAAACATAATAAAGCATGTCGGCCCGACAAAAGATTTAAACGACCCCCGCACGACTGGCGTTATTATGGCAATAACAAAAGAAATTATTATTAAGGTTCTAATTGCCTCGAACGGCGTTAATAATATATGTCCAATATACCCACAGGCGTAACCCATTATGATAACAACGTTTATTGCAAAGTAGATAAAGCCGCCGAATAGAATATATAATTGGATGTTTGATTTCATGATTTCCCCCATCGGCAATGGCAACTAACTATGGCATTAATCTGCCGCGATTGTGAGGGGAATGCAAGCAAGCGACCAAGGGAAACGGCGAGGGGGGCAACGGGCAACCGTTGGGAACGGGGCCGGGAAACCGGTTATGGTATGGGCAGGGCAAGCGGGCGATGATGAAGCATCTCAAACCGGAGGACAACCACCATGCCGGTCACGCGCAAAATCCGCAAGGTGTTCAAGAGCAAGCCGACAATCGAGGGGGCCGGGGTGCATCTCCGGCGGGGCTTCGGCTTCAGCGAAGTGCCCCAGTTCGATCCGTTCCTGCTGTTTGATGATTTCCGGGCGGACCGGCCGGAGCACTATCTGCCGGGCTTCCCCTGGCATCCCCACCGCGGGATCGAAACCATCACCTATGTCCTGGCCGGGGACGTGGAACACGGCGACAGCCTGGGCAACCGCGGGGTGATCGGCTCCGGTGACGTGCAGTGGATGACCGCCGGCAGCGGCATCATCCACCAGGAAATGCCCAAGGGCGACGCGGCCGGGAAAATGTCCGGGTTCCAACTGTGGGCCAACCTGCCGGCCCGGGACAAAATGATGAGCCCGCGCTATCGGGACGTGACGGCCAGGCAGATCCCCGAAGTCAGGCTCGCCAACGGCGTGGCGATCAAGGTCATTGCGGGGGAGGTGTCCGGCGTCAAGGGGCCGGTCGGGGACATTGTCATCGATCCCGAGTACCTTGACGTTGCCGTGCCTGCCCATGCGGAATTCCGGCACCCCACGAAACGGGGGCATACGGTGTTTGCTTACGTCATCGGCGGCCAGGGCTATTTCTGCCGGGAAAAAAAGCCGTTCACCTACGAGGTGGAAGGGGCCAATTATTTCG
>JBAZJM010000434.1:0-3589 GCA_041651315.1 Lentisphaeria bacterium
CTGATGGCCGTGCTGGCGCAGCCGGAGACGGTCAAACTGCTGTCCTCGCGCCTGGCCCGGCTGGGCGCGGCCCCGGATGCGCGGGTGCTGGCCAAGCGGCTGGAGGAGGAGCGGAAGCCCCGCCTGGTGTCCTCGCCCGAGATCCGGGCCCGGGTGGAGCAAAACCCGCTGGTCCAGGAGGTGGCCCGGCAGTTCGGCGCCACCGTGATCGATGTCCGCGGCACGGCGGCCTCATGAAGGCTATGTTACCGCCCGTTCGTCCGGCGGATGGATTTTACGTCCGCCCCATTTTCCCTCTGTTGAACGCCAACCGGTCAAGGATGTGTCGGTCATGAATCTTGCCAAAATCATGAAGCAGGCCCAGCGCGTGCAGGACGATATCGCCCGCGTTCAGGGCGAAGTGGCCCTGCTGGAGAAGACGTTCACCGCCGGCGGCGGCGTGGTGACCGCCATCGCCCGCGGCGACGGCACCCTGGTGTCGGTCAAAATCGCCCGCGAAATTCTGGCGGCCGGGGATGCCGAGGGGCTGGAAGACCTGGTGCTCACCGCGGCCAACGGCGCCCTGGAAGAGGTCAAGAAAGAGGCCAATGCCCGCGTCTCCGCCGTCACCCAGGGGCTGAACATTCCCGGCTTGACCTGAGTCCAGCCACCCGTCAACCTGATTCCCAATTAAGCTTGCGGAACCCCGTGTCATGCCCAACAACCCCGTACTGGTGGCGATGGATTTGGAAGGGGTGTTTGTCCCCGAGATCTGGATTGCGGTGGCCGAGGCCACCGGCATTCCGGAACTGCGGCTGACCACCCGCGACGTCAATGACTACGACCAGCTCATGCGCGGGCGCCTCGCCATCCTGCGCCGGCACGGGCTGACGCTGGCCGACATCCAGCGGGTCATCGGCACCCTGTCGCCGCTGCCCGGCGCCGTTGAGTTCGTCGCCGGCCTGCGGGCGCGCTTTCCGTTCATCATCCTCTCCGACACCTATTACGAGTTTGCCGGCCCGCTGATGGCCAAGCTCGGCAGCCCCACGCTGTTCTGCAATTCCCTGGAGACCGACCCGGCCGGCAATGTGGTCGACTACCATCTGCGCATCCGCGACGGCAAGTTCCACTCCGTCAACGCCTTCAGGGCCCTCAACTTCACGGTCGTCGCCGCCGGCGACTCCTACAACGACACCACCATGCTGGGGGCGGCCCACTTCGGCATCCTCTTCCGCCCCTCCGACAAGGTCCGGCAGGAGTTCCCGCAGTTCCCGGTGGCCGAGGACTACGCCACCCTGGACCGCCTGATCACCGAGTTTGTCGCCGGCCAAAACGCACCCCGTTGAATCTGTCGCACGCGGAGGCGCGGAGTTGCTCTGAAACCTGGGAACGCCGAGCCCCAGCTCGGCGCGCGTGGTCAGGGCGCTCGGCTCATGCGGTCAGCCGCCCGCCGTCGCCAAGTAAGGAAAAACCATGAAACCAGTGGTGGCCGATGCCCGTCTGGTGGCGGCCTGCGGACTGTATTGCGGGGCCTGCGGTGCTTACTTGAGGGGGCGCTGCCCCGGGTGTTGTGAGAACCGCAAGGCGTCCTGGTGCGGAGTCCGCACCTGCTGCCAGGACCACCGCCGGGCCTCTTGTGCGGAGTGCGCGGAGGTGGCGGACCCGCGGGCCTGCAAGAAATATAACAACCTCATCGCCAGGATCATCGGTTTTGTCCTGCGCTCCGACCGCGCCGCCTGCATCCGGCAGATCAAGGCCCTCGGCCTTCAGGGCCACGCCGAGGCCATGGCCGCCCGACGCCGGCAAACGATCCGCAAGGGTGCTGTCCATTAACGTGAAAACAGGCTTGCCTGTAAGCACGTCGGGCGGGCAAGCCTGCCTGACCGGTCGCGACCGGTGTTGGGGGTCCCGGCTTCAGCCGGCCAGCGTAAATCGCAGGATGAAAAATGATGGCTCAAGCGGGCTTTTCTTTGATGACATCAAGAATGCTTCCGGCCAGCCAGGTGCGCCCCCACTTGCGTCCGCTGATCTCACGGAGCACACCAGCCGCTTCCAATATGCCCAAGGTTCGGCTTGCCGTCGGCGTGCTGGACTTCAGTGTTTTTGCCGCTGTCGCCGCGGTGATAAATGGATTGACGAAAAGCTGATCCAAAAGCGCAACGACATTGGCCTTGCCCGCAAACTGCACCCGGTATTGCTCCCGCAACTCCAGCAGGCGGGCGGCGCGGCGAGAGGCGTCTCCTGCGATCTCCGCAACTCCGGTAAGGAAGAAACGCAGCCAGGCGTTCCAGTCGCCGTGCGTCCTCACCCGCTGCAGGAGATCATAATAGTCCCGCCGGTGCGCCTCAATGAAATCGGAGAGGTAGAGCAGCGGCTGCCGCATCCTCCCGCGCTCCATCAGGAACAGGGTGATCAGCAGGCGCCCGATGCGCCCGTTGCCATCCAGAAATGGATGGATGGCCTCAAACTGCTCATGCATCAGAGCACACTGGATGAGCACGGGCATGCGGTCACGCTCATGCAGGAACAGTTCCCACTGCCCAAGACACGTCATTAGCTCCTCCGGTGGGGGGGGAACGTAGGGCGCCGACTCTGGCGAACTCCCCGCCGGCCCGATCCAGTTTTGGGAACGTCGGAACTCCCCCGGGGTGGCATGATTGCCACGTACGCCATCCATCAGTTTCGCATGAAGTTCGCAGACCAAACGCAGGGAAAGCGGAAGCTCCGTGAGGCGTGCCGCACCATACTCCATCGCCACGACGTAATTCCGGACTTCCCGCAGATCTGTCTCCCGGCTCTCCCCTCCCGGTGTTGCGGCCTCGTCCAACAGCACATCGCTCAAGGTCGCCCGTGTGCCTTCGATGCGCGACGACAGCACCGCTTCCCGTCGAATCAACGGCGAGATCAAAAGATGCGGGTTGGGCAGGAGCCGTCCCACCCCCGCCAGCTCGCTGAGTGCGGTGTCCGCCTGCGACAGCAACAATACCAAGCCGTTGTCGTACTCCAGCTTCGGCGGCAGCGGTGCCGGGATGAAAGCACAGTACCCGGTCTGGCTCTTGACCACCCTTCCGGTGTCCAAGCATTTGAAATTTTCAGCATTCATCGTTCAAAGCCACCCTTGCATTGAAAATAACTATAGCAATATTTTTTGCTTTTAAAGAAATACGGTAATTTCTTTTAAAGCTTTTACTAAAAAGAACGTCTGCGTTAAAACTCCTGGGTGGCGGCCGGGAACGCGGCCCAATTCGGATATTAACGCGGCCCGCGAACGACAGCGTCCTGGGCGGGACGGTGCCCAAACGAACGCCGCCGGTTCATGTTTCACGCCATCACGGGTCACGTCCGGTTCCCGTGCGCGCTTCGCCGGAGCCTCGCTATATTGAGCCCCGTCCAATGCCGGCCGTTTCGGCCGGTGTTGGCCATGCCGCACCGCCCCGATAGCTCAGGCGGATAGAGCACCGGCCTTCTAAGCCGGTGGTCGGGGGTTCGAATCCCTCTCGGGGCGCCATTTTTTACGGCACGATCTTGTTGAGCGGGTATTCGACGATGCCTTCGGCGCCGGCGGCCTGCAGGTCGGGGATGATCTCGCGCACCACCTTTTCATCCACGA
>JBAZJM010000435.1:0-3553 GCA_041651315.1 Lentisphaeria bacterium
CGCCTGCCAGGCCTGCGGCGTGAGTTATAAGGGCAAACGGGTCGGCACCATCGGCCATACCGGCGCGCTTAGTTTCAACCAGTTCAAGAACATCACCTGCGGCGAGGGCGGCGCGGTGCTCACCAATGACGACCGGTATTATGAACGGGCGCTGATGTATCATGACGCCGGCTGTTTCACCCGCTCCCATGCATCCGCGATCAAGGAGCCGTTCTTCCCGGGGGTCAATTACCGGGTTTCGGAAATCCAGGGCGCGCTCCTGTTCGAGCAGCTCAAGCGGCTGGACGGGATCTTGGACGATTTGAAGGCCAGTCGGAAGATCATGGCCCAGGTGTTTGCCCAAACCGGCCAGTTCCGCCCGGCGCCGCACCATGACGAAGCCAGCGCCGTCAACATGTCCATTCTTTTCCCGGAAGCCGCCTCAGCCAAGGCGTATGCGGAAAAGCACCACTTGTCCTGCATCAGCGAGTCCGGGCGCCACGTCTACACCAACTGGGAACCGCTGCTGGAACAGCGCGCCTTCCATCCGAAAATGAACCCGTTCGCCTGGGCGCAGCGCAAGATCGAATACACCCCCGGCATGTGCCAGAAAACGTTGGATATTGTGGCGCGCGCGATCAATCTTGGCGTGCCCTACAACGTGACTCCCGAAACGGTCCGCGAGAGTGCGGAGAAATTAATCGCCTAACGGCGGTTTCAACCATTATTGTGTTACGGAGACCCTGGCATGACTTGGACACACCCGTTGCAGGAAAGCTCTCTGGTGATCGGCCAGCGGGGCGAGGTGACGCCGTTTGTTTTTCGCCAACGGTTGTACCGCTTGGAAAACTTCATGCGGTTTCATGACTTTTCCGGCCAGGAACCGCAGTATCGTTTTCACGAAGACGGCTTTCGGATCCGGGATGTGGCGGCGGACCAGATCCTTAGCGTGCCGCTGCTGAACCATTACTTTGCGGTGGCGTTTGTGTGGGACGACCGGGTCTATGTGTTTGCCGGCGATTACGAAAGCGGCCGGCCGTGGTGGCAGATTCGCCAAACGGTCATGATTTCCTCCGACGACTTGATCACCTGGAGCAAGCCGCAGGTTGTTCTGGAAGCGGCGGGGAGTGAGCATCTTTTTAACTACGCCGTCTGCCGCGCCCGGGGGAAATTTTACCTGCTTTATGAAACCAACGATGCACGCTGGCCGGCCTTCACCATGCGGTTTTGCGAGTCCGACGATCTGATTCATTGGCGCAAACTTGGGCCCGACCATAGTTATGGCACGGACAAATACACCGGCGGGCCGGCGCTGTATTATGACGCGGCACGGGACTGCTTTTACTGCCTGTACTTGGAAGCCCTGGCGAACAAATGGGAGACCCGCATCACCCGCTCCAAGGATCTGATGCATTGGCAGGACGCGCCGGCGGGCCGGCCGGTGGTGACGCCTGACCCAACCCGCGATGTCGATGCGGCGGTCTGGCCCGGCGTCAAGGAATGCAGCACCAGTGATGTGGAGTTGTGCGAATTTGAGGGGAAAACCATCGTTTATTGGATCAGCGGCAACCAGCAGGGGCCCGGCAGTGAATACAGCAGCACCGTCAATGGCCCGATGAATGATTTTCTCGCTGCCTTTTTCTCGGAATGAAATGACGTTTGGCTTGTAACCAACAAAGAAGAACCACGGAGCACCCCATGTCATCCCAAATCGCCGTCCAACTGTATTCGGTCCGCGGAGAACTGGACCGGGATTATGCCGGGACCATCGCCCGGCTCGCCTCGTTTGGCTATGCCGGCGTCGAGTTCGCCGGCTGCCCGTTCGGCCTCTCCTTTGAGCAGTGCCACAAGATCGTCAAAGACGCCGGCCTGGCCGTCCCCAGCGCCCATGCCCCCGTGCCGTCCGGCCCCAATCGGAACCTGATTTTCGACAACGCCAAGATGCTCGGCTGCAAGTACCTGGTAACTGGCAAATGGATTGACGACTTCAAGACCGCCGATGCCATCAAGAAAAGCTGCGACGAGTTCAATTTTGCCGCCGCCGAAGCCGCGGAACACGGCCTGAAACTGGCCATTCACAATCACTGGGCGGAGTTTGAGTTGGTCAGTGGCGTTCCTGCCTACAAGATCATGCTCGAACACCTCAGCTCGGAGGTATTGTTCGAGCTCGATACCTATTGGGTCAAGATTGGCGGCCAGGATCCGGCGGCGGTGCTCGCCGAACTCGGTTCCCGCGTCCCGCTGGTCCACATCAAGGACGGCTCCGGCGTTCCCGGCAATTTCAACATGAAGGCCGCCGGCCAGGGGGTTATGGATTTCAGGCCCGTTTTTGCCCGGGCGAAAAACGCCGAATGGCTGATCTGCGAGCTCGACGGCTGCGAAACCGACATGCTCCAGGCCATCAAGGAAAGTTACGACTACATTGCCGGCAACAAGTAACAAGGCTACAAGCGCTCAGCTACAGCTGGTAACGAAGCACTAAAGGCGGAACTCCGATGGGTGGCGGATACCTCTTTGACCCGTCACTAACGTTCCGGGCTCGGAAGGAAAATGCCGAATGTCGAAAACGATGCTTCAGGATCTTATTCCCCGTCCTGTTAGCGCTGTTGCGACGGGGGAACGATTGCCGGTCGAGGTCTTGCGGACCATTCACGTCCCGTTTGAACTGCGTCGACACGGCGATGAGTTGGTCAAAGCGTTCCATTATTTTGGAAAAGCCCTTCGGCGCGTGGAGGCGGAATCTACCGATATCATCCTTGGCCTTGACGGTACCCTGGCGGCGGAAGGCTGGAAAATCGAGATCGGCTCGGCGGCCATTCAGCTGTGCGGCGGCAGTCCGGCCGGGGTGTTTTATGGCGTCACCGCCCTGAGGCAACTGCTGGCGTTGGGGTATGCCCGGGGCAGCGAAACCGCGGTGCTGGATTGCGGAACTATTGAAGACAAACCGCGCTTCGCCTGGCGCGGCCTGATGCTGGACAGTGTCCGTCATTTCCAGTCCAAGGAAAAAATCAAGGACGTGATCCGGCGGATTGCCGATTGGCGGCTGAATGTCTTTCATTGGCATTTGACGGATGTCCAGGGATTGCGCCTGCCGTTCGCCCGGGTGCCGGCGTCGGACGGGCCGTGCTACACCCGGGCCGACCTGGCGGAGATTGCGGCCTTTGCGGCGGAGCACCATGTTCGCATCGTGCCGGAATTGGATATGCCCGGCCATTCCAATGCGTTGTTGCGCCATTTCCCACAGTATGCGTGTGACCCGGCCCATCCGGGTGCGGAGTTTTGCCTCGGCAATCCGGAGGCCCGGGCCTTTCTGAAATCGCTGCTGGCCGAACTGATGGAGTTTTTCCCGGACAGCCCGATCATTCATCTGGGGGGCGACGAGGCTGATACGACGTCGTGGAGCACCTGTCCGAAATGCCGGGCCGCACTGCAGCACGCCGGCTTGAGCCAGATGCGCGAATTGGAAAACCAATTCATGAACGAAATGACCCGTTATGTCATTGCCGGCGGCCGCCGGCCCATGGTCTGGTGCACGGAGGCCGTGCATCCCGCGGACACCCTCGTGCAGGCGTGG
>JBAZJM010000436.1:0-3550 GCA_041651315.1 Lentisphaeria bacterium
CATCGATTCACGGGAACACTATGACCAGGCCATGGCCAAAGGCGGCATGGTGGACGGCATCCAGCGGGCCATCTCCGACAAGCTGGTTGGCCACACCGGGTTCACCACCCATGACTCGGTGGAAAACCTCCTCACCTATGTGGAGGAAGCCGACTGGTGCGAGGTCATCCTCTTCACCTACAACCTGCTGAACCCGCTTTACGAGAAGGCCATTGCCGCCGCCCACGCCAGGGGGATCGGCACCCTCGTCATGAACCCCCTCGCCGGCGGCCTGCTGGGCCATGACAGCCCCATGCTCCGGAGGCTGGCGGCCCAGGCCGGCGCCGGCTCCATCCCCGAACTGGCCGTGCGCTTCCTGATTTCCAATCCCGCCGTCACCACCCTGGTCACCGGCATCGCCAAACGGTCGGACGTGGACGACACGGTGGCAGCCGTCAACCGCGGCCCGTTCGCCCCGGCGGAAATGGCGCGGCTCCGCGAGGGGCTGGCGGAATTGCTGGCGGCCAACCGGGCGTTCTGCACCGGCTGCCGCTATTGCCTGCCCTGCTGCCGGGGGATCGACATTCCCGCCATCATGAACCAGATCGCCCAGTACCGGTTCTGGGGCCTCCAAAAACCGGCACGGGACGGCTATCGGAACCTGAAGGGGCCGAGGGCCGACGCCTGCATCCAGTGCGGCCAGTGCGAGGCGAAATGCACTCAGCACCTGCCGGTCATGGATGAACTGAACTACGCCGTCCGGAATCTGGCCGCCGGGGGCGGCCAGGATCCGGCATCCCCAACCTGACCGGTGCCGCCGCGGCTCCCCACCTCCTCCCGACGCCGGCTTTTACAACGTTTCACCTGAGATCGCATCATGAGCCATCTGCTTTTTGAACCGGTGCTGGGCGCCTCCGGCGACATGACCTTGGGCGCCCTGTTCGACCTCGGCGCCGATCCGGCCGCCGTGACCGAAGCCCTGCACGCCGCCGGCCTGGACGGCTTCACCCTCGCCTTCTCCCGCCGCCACGGCCCCCACCAGGTGGGCTATGGCCGCTGCGAGGTCCACCTCACCGGCCAGGCCCACGGCCACGGGGCAGCCCACGGCCACGGGGCGGCCCACGGCCATGAGCACGGCCACGGCCAGCCGCCGCGCCGCGGCCTCTCCGAGATCCGCCGTTTCATCGACGGCGGGCATTTCCCCGCCCGCGCCGCGGCCCGCGCCACCGCCGTGTTCCGGCGGCTCGCCGAAGCCGAGGCGGCGGTGCACGGCGTGTCCGTCGAGGCGGTGCACTTCCACGAAGTCGGCGCGGTGGACGCCCTGGTCGACATCATCGGCAGCTGCCTGGCCCTGGAACAGCTCGCCGTGGACGAGGTCTGGTGTTCGCCGCTGCCGGTCGGCACCGGCGTCATCCACTGCGCCCACGGCATCCTGCCCAATCCGGCGCCGGCCACGGTCAGCCTGCTGGCGGGGTTCCCGGTCGTGCGCCGGGCGATTGAGGCCGAACTCACCACCCCCACCGGCGCCGCCCTGCTCACCACCTTGAGCGCCGGCGACTGGAGCGGCCGCCCCTGGCGGTTCCACAAGAGCGGCGCCGGCCTGGGCGCCGCCGAGCTGGCCGCCGGCCCCAACCTGCTGCGGGCGCATCTGGCCGAACCGCTGGACACCCCGCCGGCCCCGGCGCCGGGCGCCCCGGAAACCGTCGAGGTGCTGGAATGCGACCTTGATGACGAGTCGCCCGAAGTCCTCGGCGCCCTCACCGCCCGGCTGCTGGCCGCCGGCGCCTTGGACGCCGCCCTGCTGCCGGTACAGATGAAGAAGGGGCGCCCCGGCAGCCGGCTGTCGGTGCTGGCCCGGCCGGCGGACGCCGCACACCTGGCCACCCTCATCCTCGCGGAGTCCGCCACCCTTGGGGTGCGGACCCATTCGGCCCGCCGCTGGACCCTGGAACGGGAGGAGACCCGCGTCGAAACCCACTGGGGCGAAGTCCGCGGCAAACGCGTCCGCCGCCCCGGCGGCGCCGTCGAAACCACCCCCGAGTTCGAGGACTGCCGCGACCTGGCCGAACGCCGCGGCGTGCCGCTCCGCCGCATCATGGCCGCCGCCCACCGCTGGGAAGACGCCTGAGGGGCGGTTAGGAACCGGCTCCCGGGCGCATTACATTAGCGGCCGTTTGGCAACGCCGCGTGGCCGCCGGGCCAGAATTTTTGGTTTTAGAAAGAACCGATGTAGGGGCCGGCCGCTTTGCCGGCCCGAATCGTCAACCAAGACAGCGAACTCACATCATGATCCGCACGGAACAATTGACGCGCGATTATGGCAGCGGCCGCGGCCTCTCCGGGCTGAACTTGGCGGTGCCCAAGGGCAAGATCTTCGGCTACATCGGGCCCAACGGCGCCGGCAAGACCACCACCATCAAAATGCTGTGCGGCCTCCTGCAGCCGACTTCCGGCCGCGCCTTCATCAACGGCGTCGAGGTGCTGCCCAAGAACAGCACCCGTATCAAGAAGATGATCGGTTACATGCCGGACATCTTCGGCGTCTACGACCAAATGAGCGTCTGGGAATATCTGGACTTCTTCGGCGCCGCCTATCACATCCCGCCCAAGGCGCGCGCCGCCCGCATCCACGAGGTGCTGGAGATCACCAACGCCCACCACATGCTGGACTACCAGATCGCCTCGCTGTCGCGCGGCATGCACCAGCGCATCGGCCTGGCCAAAACCATGTTGCACGACCCGTTGGTGCTCATTCTCGACGAGCCGGCGTCCGGTCTCGACCCCCACGCCCGCATCGAAATGCGCAAGACGATCATGCGCCTGCGGGAACTGGGCAAGACCATCCTGCTCTCCTCCCACATCCTGCCCGAACTCGCCTCCGTCTGCGACCTGGTCGGCATCCTCGAAAAGGGGCGGCTGGTCGCCCAGGGCACCGTTGCCGACATCACCCGCCAGATCAAGGAAAACCTGGAACTGCGGCTGACCGTGGACTCCGATCCGGCCCAGGCGCTGGCCGTCTGCCAGGCCTTTGCCGGCGTGGCCAAGGCCACGGCCGACGAAAACGAGTTGCGGCTGACCTTCACCGGTGCCCGCGCCACCATCGCCGACCTCAACGCCAAGCTGGTCATGGCCGGGGTGCGGGTCTTGGAACTCAAGGAAGAAGAGGCCAACCTCGAGCAGGTCTTCCTCAGCGTCACCGGCCAGGCCGCCGCCACACCGGCGCCCGCCGCCGCGCCCAGCAGCAAGAAAAAGTAACCCCCCGGGGGGCCGGCTGCAGGGCACCAGGAACGTGGCTGCACCACGTTGTGCGACTCTACCGTGAGGGCGCGTCGCACACGGGCAGCACGCCCTTAGCCATCAGGTTAAGGTTTTTTTAGCGTGCATTGACCGGTGTTCAGGCAGGGCCAACGGCCCGATTTTATAATAGCCTGGGGCAACGCCCCGGGTTTGCGAGAAGGAGAAATAAAGGGCTGAAGGCCCGCTTCATGAAACGCCCCTTCAGGGCTCAAACGTTATACGTCGCCTTTCCTGGGGCGTTGCCCCAGGCTGGTATGAATGCGCGCCATTGGCG
>JBAZJM010000437.1:0-3550 GCA_041651315.1 Lentisphaeria bacterium
GTCGTCGATGAAATCGGCCGCGTGGGGGGACTTGGGATCATACATGGTGGGCTCCGGGTTCGGGGGCGCGGGTCATCAGGGACTTGACCTGGACTCCCGGGAGAGTGCCCAACTTGCCGGTAAAGGCGCTGACGCGGTCGACCGGCATGTCCACCACCAGGGTGATGATGGCGACACCACGGTCGGGATAGGGCAGGCCGAGCCGCCCGATGACGCCGTCGCCGAAGCTGGAGATCAGCTCATTGACCTGGTCAACCGGGGCGGTGTCGCGATCCAGCAGCACAGCCACTACGCCAAGCCTCTTTTCCACCGGATTCATGGGGCAGCCTCCCGTGAAGTAGAGATGTTAATATTTTAACAAACGGCGGGGGAAATGCAAGTCGGGACGGTCAGGGGGTGTATGACATTTATGTTGGTTGGGAACCCCCTTTTGAGGAACGGTGGTTCCCAAGCCCTCCGTCAAACCTTTTTGTTTCTTAACGCGGAGGGGCGCTTCCGCCACAAGTATTCATCTCTGATTTACATTTTGCCGGAATAACTTGTGGCGGAAGCGCCCCTCTGGTTTAAGATCCAAAAGTTTTAGGAAGGGGTTTGGGGAGCACCCTTTTCCAAAAGGGTGGCCCCAACATCATCCGACAAAACTGTCATACACCCCTGCTCAAGGCAGCGGCGGGCGCGCGCCGCCGCTGACCGTGCGGTGGGCAACTTGCTGCAGGATGGCGACGTCCGCAGCGCTCAGGCCGGGCGGCACGAAGGGGTTGCCAAGCACGCTGTCCCTGAAGAGGAACTCGTACCACACGGCGGCAGCCAGGTATTCGCCGGCGGTTCCCGCGTGGTGGCCGTCATAGCCGAGCCGGTGGCCGCCTTTGCCGTCATCACTCCAGCCGAAGCCGGCATGCAGCGACCGGTGTTGGTCGGGCAGGCCGGGAAAGACCGCCTTGGCCGGGTCGAAACCGGGAATGGGGAAAGGATTGCCCCAGGCCGGATCGCGTTCGGCGTTGCGGAAGGCGTCACCGACGGGGATGAGGCGGCAGCCGAGCTCCCGGGCAATGCCGTCATAGGCCTGGCGCAGTTGCCGGTACATGTCGTTTTGGGTGAAGTCGGCCCGGAAGCCGGGATCGTCGGCGCGGTAGGCCCAGGTTTCATGGAACACGATTTCCGCCTGGGGCGCGTATCGCTTGATGTAATCGCGCAACTTTTGGGCGTGGGGGCGGTAGGTCTCCGGCCGGCCGCTGTCCATGCTGTACTGCTGGAGGGTGACGTAGTCCCAGCGGTCCGCCTGCAGGCGTTCGCGCAGCCCCTTGCCCGTCGGCTTGCTGGCGGGGGCGTTCGGATCCTTCTCGAATGCCTCGGCATTGGACCAGTGGCGCTGCAGAGAGCAGCCGCCGATGGCTTCATGGTCGACGATCAGTTGCTGCCCCTTGCCCGCCTGCTTGACGATTTCGGGGAGGTAGCGCAGGGCATTGGCCGAAAAGCTGTTGCCCACCGCCAGCAGCCGGACCGTCTTGGCCGGGGCGGCGTTTTCCGCGGCGGCCAGGGGCAGGGGGGCGGCCAGCGAACAGGCGGCGGCAACGGTCAGAAGACGGGGCAAGTGGCACATGTCGCGGATTCCTTTCGGCGGGTCTGTGACGATCCGTGCCGCGTCCGTGTCTGTCCGTGGCGCCTTACTCGGCCACGCCCAAATCCGCCAGGGTCAGTTCGGCGAGGCTGGCCCGCACGATGTGGGCGCCGGCGGTGCGGAGGCGTTCGGCCGGAAAGCTGGTGGCCACGGCGGCGCAGCGCATGCCGGCGGCGCCGGCGGCTTCGACGCCGTTGACGGCGTCTTCGACCACGCAGCAGGCGGCGGGGGGCACGCCGAGGCGCGCCGCCGCCGCCAGGTAGAGGTCGGGTGCGGGTTTCTTGTGCACGGCGTCATCGCCGGTCAGCACGGCGCCGAACCAGGCGCGCGGCACCCCCAGCGCCTGCAGGTTGGCGTCGACTTTGACCCGGTCCGCGCTGGAGGCGACGGCAAAGGGGATGGCCCGCTCGTGCAGGGTCCCCAGCAGTTCCGGGACGCCGGGAAAGGGGCGGCCGTCGCGGGCCACCAGCTCCAGGTAGCGCGCATAGACCCGGTGTTTCATTTCAAGAACGTACGCCTTGCCGTGTGCTTCGGCGACTCCGCCGATGTAGCGGTCCTCACCGGCGCCGACAAAGGGCAGGAAATCCGCCGCTTGGGCGTGGACGCCGAATTCGGCCAGGCCTTCGATGGCTGCCTGGCAGATCAGCGGTTCGGAATCGATCAGCACGCCGTCCATGTCGAACAGCACGGCGCGGATGGACAAAAGGCGCTGGGTCATTTGGCTTGGGCCATGAATTCGAGGTAGAGCGACAGTTCACGGCGGAGCTGGCCGCGCGGCACGACGCGGTCGAGCAACCCCTTGGCCATCACGAACTCGGCGGTTTGGAAGTTGGGGGGCAGGGCGCTTTGGGTGGTCTGTTTGATGACGCGCGGGCCGGCAAAGCCGATCAGGGCGCCCGGCTCGGAGATCAGCAGGTCGCCCAAGGTGGCGAAACTGGCCATCACCCCGGCCGTGGTCGGATGGGTCATGATCACGATGTAGGGCAGGCCGGCATCCCGGTGCACCGCCAGGGCGCCGGAGGTCTTGGCCATCTGCATCAGGCTGAGCATGCCCTCGTACATGCGGGCGCCGCCACTGGCGGTGACGATGACCAGCGGCAGCCGTTGGCGGGTGGCGTGTTCGGTGATGCGGGTGATCTTTTCGCCCACCACTGAGCCCATGCTGGCCCCGAGGAAGCGGAAGTCCATCACTCCCAGCGCCATGGGCCGGCTGTCCAGCGCGGCGGTGCCGGTGATGACCGCGTCCTTCATGCCGCTCTTGGCGGTGGACTCCTCCAGCTTCTTGGCATAGACGCCGGTGCCGGCGAAGGCGAGGGCGTCGACACTGGTCAGGTTGGCGTCCCGCTCCACGAACGAACCGGCGTCGGTGAGCAGGCGGATGCGCTCCTCGGCGGTCAGCGGGTAGTGATAGTCACAATGGGGGCAAACCTGGAGGTTTTCATCCAGCTTGGTCTTATAAATGACCGTCGAGCAGCCCTTGCACTTGAGCCACAGGCCCGCCGGGATTTCCTTTTTGGCGGGCGGGGTGACGATCGTGTATTGGGCGCGTTTTTTGAACAAGGCCATGGTTGCCTCCTCGGCGCGTCCGAAAGTAACGGAACCGTGAGAAAAGCTCGGAATATAACCCCTCAACCGGCCGCCGGCTCCCGGCAGGCAACGACGGAAGCGACCGGTCACTGGTTGGGGGGGGACTGGGGATTGACCGAGCCCGGAACAACGTGACGGGTCAAAAAAACGCCTTTGACCGGTCACTCACGCTCCCTGCGGCCGCTACGTTCCCGGCTCGGAAAAACCGGGTCCCGGTTACCCCCCATCCAGTGACCCCTTACCAACGGAAGCGACGGACGCCCCGGGGGGCGTTGGCCTGCGGCCGTTGCTTCCTTGGAAGCTGTTCACAAACGGACTTGAGCGACTCCAGCGACTGGAGTGACC
>JBAZJM010000438.1:0-3527 GCA_041651315.1 Lentisphaeria bacterium
CCTCTTTTTGGCACCATGATGAGAGGCGGGGAATGATGGGACGCATGTTTTTTCGGACAATGTTGGGGCCACCCTTTTGAAAAAGGGTGATCCCCAAACCCCTTCCTAAAACTTTTGTTTCGTTTTGCGGATTCCGCAGGCCGCTGTTGCGCGACAAACCACGATTGGGTAGCCGGGGCGGCCTGCGAAATCCGCAAAAAGGCACAAATAGGTTTGACGGAGGGTTTGGGAACCGCCTTTCCTTAAAAGGGGGTTCCCAACATGCTTATTCATAACCTAATGACCGGCCCAGGGCGCGGGATTGTTCGGAGCGCGGGTATTCCATGACTTCGGTATGGAGTTCATCGAACCACCGTTGATCCAGGCTGTAGAGCCGGATGATTTGAACCTGCCGGCTGTGGGGCGTGGGGCGGAGACGGTTCAGGAGCGGGGAACGCACCTCCCAGTTGCACCACACTTTGAGGATGGTCCAACCGCGCAAGATGCCATGGCGCAGGCGGAAGGCGCGGAGTTCGCCCGGCGTCGCCTCCGTGAAGTCGCGCTTGAGCCGTTCCTGCTCTGCTGCGGACAGCGTCGGCCATTCCGCCAGGGGCCGGTGAGCGGCCCGCGGCCCGAGCCGCTCCCGAAGCTCTGCGGCCGCTTTCCAATCCTTCGGCATGCTGGCGGGAATCCGCCAGCCCCGCCGTTTCGTGCCCGTGTTTCGCGATGCCGCGCCAGTAACCATAATTACGCCTTCACGCCATTTTAGTTACAAACAAAAAATAGCATAAAAACGGGAAGCGTCAACTTGCGGATTCCGCACACATTTCTCCCGCAGAGGCGCGGGAACCCCAAAACTGCCCAAATACCTGTTCTCAACCCAAAATTTCACCATGAAGACCATGAAGATCACGAAGAACAAGCGTAATCAGGACGTCCAACTGCATTTTGGTTGGCTTGTTGCCGGTTTACTTCATTAGGCTAACTATCCTCGGCCGTGGACCAGCCATTGGACCAAGGTCTGAATGATCTTTTCGCGCAGCGCCTGGTCGCCGGCGCGGCTGGCGGCAAGTTCGGTGAACCGTTTGCGGAACTGGGCCAGGCGCTGCTTCAGCGTTTTGGTGGTTAAAGCGCTATAGTAGAAGTGGCTTCAAGTTAAGGGGCGGCACCATGATTCGACGTGTTATTGTTAAAAATTTCAAAAGCCTGGACATTGATGTTCCGCTCGATCCGGTGACGGTTCTTGTTGGCCGCAGTGGTACCGGAAAGACTAACTTTGTGGCGGCCCTGCGTTTCTTGCGGGACTTTCTTACGGCGCCCCAAGCCGTCCTAGGCGATCAAAAGAGATGGAGAAGTGCTCTTCCGGCGTTTGGAAAACCCGAAGGAAGCATGAGCTTTACCATCGAGTATGATATTCCCGGTGTGTTGGATACATCCGTATATGATATCGTTTTTCATTATCGTCGAGCCGGTGGCTTTCAATTGTTTGAAGAGAAACTTTGCATTGGAGGAGACGTTCTCTTTCATGTCACGTTGGGATCGCAGCCAAGATGGGAAAAGCAGCCTCATGTTTTGCCACTTCCAGAACTGGGTCATCAACGCCCCATTTTATCGGTCTTGAACGGGGTGAAAAAGGTATCTATTGCCCATATTGCCCTGACCCAGGGCATAGGGTGTTACGATTTTCCCGGCTCTGTTTGTACGGAGAATGGCAACGCGGCGCATAACAATTTGGATGATGTGGCCGCCAATTATACTGTGGTGTTTGACGCCATCCAGAAAGACTTGACTAAGCCAACCGCCTGGGATGACATCAACGCCGCCTTGCACAGCCTCAATGAATCCTTCCAGACAATTGACAAAAGTGCCAGGCAGGGCGGGAATGTGATAGTGTCCCATGCGTTTAACGGTGGCGCGGCCATTACCTTTGACATTGCCCAAGAATCCGAGGGATTCCGCCGCTTTTTAGCCCACCTCTTGGCGCTTTACCAGACGCCGTCCAAGCAGACCTTGGTGTTCGAAGAGCCGGAAAAGGGGATTCACCCCGGCGCGCTTCAGACCCTGGCGGAAGAAATTAAGGCCTGCCCAAAAGAGGGGCGCGGACAGGTGATTCTGACCACACACAGCCCCAACCTGTTGAATTATTTCGCTCCGGAATCCATCCGTGCGGTCGAAATCCATGACGGAGTGACCAAGATCGGGAAGCTAACGCAAAGCCAGCTCGAATCCCTTTCGGAAAGTCTCTTGCGTCCCGGTGAACTTTTGACTGTTGAAGATGCCAGGATTGAAACCGTGCCGTCAGCCGAGGGGGCTTGACGCATGGCACCCCAAGAGCTGGTCTTGATGGTTGAAGGCGAGGGGGATGCCAACGCAGTCCCAGGCTTGATCACCCGCCTGTTGGCACATGTCGGTGGTGATGCTGTCTTGCGGACAGGGAAGCCCATGCGGGTTGGTGATATTTACAGTTTGGTAAATAACGCCAGTGAGCAGAGATTCCTAAAACTGCTGCAGGTTGCCACTAAACGCAAACCGGGTGCCGTCCTTTTATTACTGGATGGCGATACGAAAGCCAAGCATCCGATTCACACATCCGAGGGAAAGCAATCCTTTTGTGCTGCCCAGTTGGGGCGGTTTCTTGCCAAGCGGGCGAAAGACGAAACGGGTGCGGGCGTGCAGTTTTCGTTTGCGGTGGTTTTTGCGCGCCAGGAATTCGAGTCCTGGCTCCTTGCCGGTTGTCCGGATTTTGCCGACCGAACCCAAGGGAAAGACTTGGAGACGGGGCCGCGTGGTGCTTCCGAAATGATCTCGGAATTGACCAAACGCGCATATCGCAAGCCCCAAAACCAGCCGGAATATACGCGAAAGCTGGATTTTGATCGTCTGCTAAAGCGTCAACCGAAAATGCGTTCTTTCCACCGCATGGAACATGCGTTGTGCGAATTGGTGGATGCGGTGCGCAACGGCCGCCATGTGTGCACGCCGGCTTAAAAATCATGAGGGGAAGAGTGTTTACCTCATAACCCCCAGTCCTCACCGAGATGTCTTTGGGCATGAACAAGCCCGGCGCGTTGCGGAGTCCGCAGCGCGCCGGGGGGCAGACGGAGGAACGGTTTCAGGACTCTGGCGGCCTTGACCGTTCCCCGTGTTTGGGCTAACAGCCTACAGTCTATAGCCTAAGCAACCTGGTTTCACGCGTAGACCGGGCCGAGTTCCTTGCAGGCCCGGAAGTCGTCGCCGCCGAAGCGGTCCCACAGGGTCGGCCGGAAGATCTGGTCGGCCGGGACGTTGTGGAAGTCGACCGGGATGCGGAGCATGGCGTTGAGGGTGAGCAGGTCGGCGCCGATCAGGCCGAAGCTGTTGGCGTCGTGGTTGGGGCCGATCTTGGACATGTACTCGAAGGAGGTCATGCCGCGCGGCGCCCAATAGGTTTCCGGCCAGGTTTGGTCGGTGACCTTGGAGATGTGGTCGGCGACCTTGGCCGGCAGTTCGACGGTTTCGCCTTCGACGACCGAGCAGGTGAACTGGTCGCCGACGACGTTGTAGCGGTA
>JBAZJM010000439.1:0-3521 GCA_041651315.1 Lentisphaeria bacterium
CCAGCCGCTGGCCCCCGACTTCGGGGTGCTCGCCGGCTTCGTGCCGCTGTGCAACATCACCGGCGACTTCCCCTGCCTCAACGTCCACCCCGGCGACCTCACTTACCTCAAGGACGGCCGGCGCTGGCTGGTCGGCCTGCACACCGTCCCCATCGAACGCGCCATTCTGGAAGGGCTCGACCATCTGCGCAGCAGCGTCATCCAGGCCCTGCCCTTCACCGACGGCGGTGAGGACATGGACAACGGCCCCCTGCTGGGCGTCTCCGAGGAGGTGCCCATCGACTTCGACGGCGCCACCTTGGACGACCTGCGCGCCGCCGCCGCCGCCCGCCCCGCCCAACGCCCCCCGGGCGGCTTCAACGACCGCCTGGAGGCCGTGGCCAAACGCAACCAGGAGCGCCTCAAGGAAGGCGGCGACTGGGTGGTGCTCCCCCGCGCCGTGGCCATGTTCGCCCGCAACCGCTACGGCGTCGACGACGCCGGCGGCCTGTGGCTGCGCATCAACCAAGCCTGGCAGCCCATTGAAACCGTGGTTTTCGGCGCCGACACCGCCGAGGTCCGTTTCCGGGGCGGCCCCGGAACGGTTGGGGTGTCACCGTAAGCCGCGCCCGCTTCCCCAACCCTCGATTGCAATCGACTGCGGCCGACCGCAATCGACTGCAGTCGATTTTTCCAACCCCTCCCCCCCGGGATCTTCCCCATGTCCATCCAGCAGCAAACTTGGGCCGACTTGGAAGCCCTGCGCCGGCGCAAACCGCTCATCCACAACATCACCAACTTCGTCGTCATGAACGGCACGGCGAACGTGATTCTGGCCGCCGGCGCCTCCCCGGTGATGGCGCACGCCGCCGAGGAGGTCGAGGAAATGGCGGCCGTGGCCGGCGCCGTGGTGCTGAACATCGGCACCCTGTGGCCGGGCCTGGTGGACGCCTGCGTCAAGGCCGGCAAGCGCGCCAACGTCTGCGGGGTGCCGGTGGTCTTCGACCCGGTCGGCGCCGGCGCCACCACCCTGCGCACGGAGGCAGTGAAACGCATCCTGGGCGAGGTGCGGGTGAGCATCCTGCGCTGCAACGCCGCGGAAGCCTTTGCCGCCGCCGGCCGGCCGGCCGCCATCCGCGGCGTCGACTCGCTGGCCGACGAGGCGGACCTGGGCGGGGCGGCCCGGGAAATCGCCCGCCAGCTCGGGGTGACCGTGGCCATCACCGGCCGCACCGACGTGATCACCGACGGCACCGCCGCCTGGCAATGCCGCAACGGCCATCCGCTGCTGCAAGCGGTCACCGGCACCGGCTGCGCGGCCACCGCCATGGTCGGCTGCTTCGCCGCGGTGCAGCCCGATCCCGTGCTCGCCGCCGCCGAGGCGCTCGGTTATTACGGGCTCTGCGGCGAACTGGCCGCCCCGGGCGCCGCCGGCCCCGGCTCCTTCGAGACCGCGCTGCGCGACCGCCTCTACAGCATCACCCGCCAGGAGCTGCTCGCCGGCCTCAGACTGGAACCGCGTTGAACGAAACCCTTTACCTGTTGCGGAGTCCGCGCAATGCCCGGCGTCTCAATACGGAACACCGTTTGGTGTACAAGGTCGCCGGAGACACCCTCCACATCGTCCTGGCCCGGGCCTCACAAGTCACCAATACTGAATCATAACGCTTTGAAATTCAACGTACAAAAAGCATATTCCTATAAGCATGCAACACGTTTGCAGTTGTTTTCAGAAGGCGTTGAAGTGCAACCGGAGGGGCAAATCAATGAGTCATTGGCTGGTAAAAAAAATATGTTTGCATTCCCATCCTAGCCAAAAGGTCGCGTCCATCGTCACACTCGCGTTTACCTTCGTGTTAGCCAATGGTTGTGCCAGCATTGTCAGTAAGTCAAAGTGGCCAGTAACCATTAACAGCACTCCCGATGGTGCCACCGTAACCATAAAAAATAAGAAGGGAGAATCAGTTCACAAAGGAGTAACCCCAATGACGGTTACCCTTCCATCAGATTCTGGATACTTTAGTCAAGCAAAATATCAATTTATATTTGAAAAAGAGGGATGTCAACCCGGTAATTTACAGATTTCATCAACCATTAATCCGTGGTACTTTGGAAATATTGTTTTTGGAGGTTTAATCGGGTTGTGTATTGTCGATCCTGCAACTGGGGCCATGTGGAAACTTGAAAAATCACAACATATTACATTGATTAATCTTAAACATACAGACGACAATGAATTTTCTTCCCATGATCAACAGCAAAGAAATGAATCCATTGTTCAACAACTAAAAGACCTCAAGGATTTGAAAGAAAAAGGGATATTAAATAACGAAGAATATGAATTCCGTCGCAAATCATTGGTTAGTCAACTGGGGGAACCCCAGGGCGCCAATCAGGACGGAATAAATAAAAAAAACATAGGGTTAGTTGCTACGCCGTCCGGCAATCTTCAGATTATCCGGTACAACTATGAAGACAAAACGCAAAAGGGCGTTTTGTCGGTTGATGTATCAGGGCGGGGCATTGAGGCGCGGGAATGGGTGGTCGCCAATATTGGCAAAATATGTTCCAGCAAAAACCTAACGATTGAGGCCGGAAAAGAACCGCTGACTGGCGGGAAGTACCGCATTTTTAACGAGTCGATCAAAGACAACATCCTGACCATCGAGTTTGAGGCTTCTTACTGAGGACACTAGCGATTATTGCTCCACTGGTACCCCGGTTCCCGCTAACACCTAAATGGGTGCGATTGGTTGTTTTATGTTTTGAAGACGGATGTTTGGACATATAAAAAACGGGCGGGCGGCCCTTCAAAGCCGCACCGCCCGTTCCGTCTTCCATAAACGTGTCTGGTTACGGTGTGACCGGTCCAGTCCGGTCGCCATACGCGGTCACCGTCATTCGGTTGTAAATGCCGAGCACGGATAAAAACTCATAGTCGGCATAGTGCACATTCGTGATGCCGCCCGCCTTGGCCGCGTTCTCGACCGAGCAATCGTCCCACGCCACGCTCAGAGGAACCCAAGGATTCGGAATACGGATGCACGAACTCTCGACGCTCCCCGAGGCGGTCGCCACCGGGGTGTGTTTCTGATTGATCATCAATGGCGCCTTCACTTGGGTGAAGACGACTCCCTGGGGCGGTTTGAACGGCGCGGTGTAACACCCGCCGCAGACCGCCAGGAGTGCCGCCGCCGTCAGGCCGGCCAGGCAAAGCCTTGTGGCATTCATGAGCTGCCTCCCGGCTTTGAGTTACTGGCCGAACGCGGTGACCGTGGTCTTCTGATAGACGCCAAGGACGTTGAAATAGTGGTAGTCAACGTGCTCGATGGTCTTGAGGCCGCCCTGCAGGGCCGCCGCCTCGATGCTGTTGTCACCAACGGTGACCAGCCCGAGGATGCACATGGACTCCGCCTGGCCGCTCCGCGGCGAGACCTGGGTCTTGTCGTAATCGACCATCAGCGGCGCCTTGACGTCGCTGAAGACCATGCCCATCGGCGGCTCAAACGGCGCCGTCAGGCAGCCGGACAGCAGGGACGCCC
>JBAZJM010000440.1:0-3516 GCA_041651315.1 Lentisphaeria bacterium
GTACTTGTCCAAGGCCACCCCGCGCACTTCGGCGAGGATGTCGTTCTCGATCTGCGGAATCCGCACCTTGGCCGGATCGACATTGATCAGCTCGCCCAGGGCGTGGCGCCCCAGAACGCCGTTGCGGCCGTTGCGCACCAGGTCGTCCAGCTTGGACTCGGCGGCGGCGGTCGTGCCCACCGCCCGCAGGAAAATCCCCGGATCGCCGACCTTCCACAGCACATAGGTGGAGGCGATCACCTGGTAATCGTCACTGGTCTGAACCTGTTCCACCTGCCCCTTCTTCAGCTGATAGCACTGGATGCGGTTGTCCTGGGTCCACACCGACTCGATCGGATACGGCCACTTGAAATGCAGCCCCGGGGCATACACCCGGATCTGCTCGGCGCCGTTCACCAGCACCGTGTGCGGCTTGCCGAAAGTCAACACCAGCGCGATGTCGGTCTGACGCACCTGGAACACCACCAGGGCGGACACAAAAACGCCGGCCACCAGCACGCCCAGCAGCAGCGCCGGCCAATGTTGGGTAAATGAACGTGACTCTTGCATGGCGGGTTATTTCTCCTTGGCGTCCAAGTTGAGGTCCAGCAGATCGGGGCGCAATTTCTTTTCCAGGTTGAGAATGGTCACTTCGCTGCCGTTGGCACCGGTGGCCACCACGAACTGGCGGAGGCGCGGCGCCGCGGTCTCCAGCAGGTCCAGGAAACTGTTGAGGCGGAACAGGGCCGGCGAGGCCCGGTACGCCGCCATCTGTTTTTCAAAACGCCCCGCCTCGGCCGCGGCGACGCGGATCCGCTCCTCGCGGTACGCCTGGGCCAGGGTTTTCCGAGTCACCGCCTCGCCCTCGGCCGCGGCGCGGATGGCCACGGCGGCCTGCTGCGCCTTCAGCACGTCGCTGTGTCCCTCTTCCATGGCGGCCACCACGCCGTCAAACGCCTTGCCGGCACGCACCGGCGGATGCAGCCCCTGCAGCCCCACCGACACCACTTCCACGCCCAGCTTCATCTGGTCGGCGGCCGCCTGGATACGCCGGCGCAGCTCCTCGCCGCCCGCCGAACGGTTGCGGCACAACACGGAGAAGAAATCCACATTGGCCAGATAACGCACCACCTCGCGGGTCGCCGTCTCCTCCAGGGTGCGGCGCGCATCCTGATGCCCCAGCAGCCAGGCCGGCAGGTCGCTCACCTTGTAATACAGCGGGATGCTGGCGGACATGAAATAGACGGAGACCGGCTGCTTGAGCCGCCCCGCCATCGCCGGCGCGGCGCTGCCGTCCTGCTCCGACCGGCAGGCCACCACGAAATTGGTCTCATCGCGGACATGGGCCTTGCTCCACACCACGATGCGCCCGGTCAGGTCGCCCGGCCGTTCACTGGGGTCGGCCGGCGGCCGCGGCCCCTGGGTGGCATCCTCGGCGACAAAACCGATGTCGATCTCCTGCACGCTCCGGACGGGAAAGCGCAGCATCCGGTCAAACGGCCAGGGCAGCTTGAGATGCAATCCCGGCTCCAGCGGGGTGGTGCTCACCAGGCGGCCGCAGCGCAGCAGCAGCCCCTGGTCGCTCGGGCCGATCACCTCGAAACAGGTGAGCAGCCAGAAGGCGGCGGCGGCCAGCACGGCAAACGGCACCACGGCGCGTTCCAGGAACCGGTAGAACCAGGCCTCGGACACCCGGAAGCCAAACTGGTAATCCAGGGCCGCCGCAACGTTGCGGGCCAAGCCGCCCGGCTCGGTCACCAGCGCCAGCAACCGGCTTTCGCTGGAGGGACGTTCCTCCTCCCGCGAACTCCGCGGCCGGTACCAGTCCACAATCACCCCGAACAGCACTTCGGCTCCCAGCACCAGCAGCAGGGCCGCCTCGCCACGGGCCGCCCGGCGAAGCCAGGCGGTCCAGGCGGGATGGAAATAGGCCGCCAGCAGCACCGCGCCGCTGAACAGCAGCAGCACCGCCGTCAAAATCAGCCAGGCCCCGGCCGGCCGCAACGGCCGCCCGCCCGGATCCCGCGAGGCGCCCGAGAAATAACTGCCGGCAATCAGGGCCGCCACGAACAGGCTGACCGCCAGCACGGCGGGCCGGAGAACCAGCCCCGCCGCTTCGGCCGCCCCCGGGCCCGGCGCCCAGGCGCGCCACAACCACAGGCCAACCCCCGCCATGGCCGCCCCCAGCAACCCCGCCAAAATGGGCTGCGCGTACTGCGCAAACAGCCGGTGCGACCGCGCCGCCAGCTTGAACGCCTCGTCCGCCTCGGCGAACAGTTCCGTGCCGGCATGGGCCGTCCGGTAGTCCGCCACCGCGTCGGCCTCTTCGGCTTCACGCCGGGCCAGGCGCAGCCGGACCCCGGCCAGCACCGCCGTCAGCGCCACCATCACGGCCGCCACCACCGGCGGCCACAACACGGCCGCGCCCGACCAGCCGGCCAGGAAGGCCGTCAGGATCACGCCCGCCGCGCCCGTCACCGCCGCCAGCCAGGCCAGCCGTTCCAGTTTCAGATTGTCCGTCTTCATGCCACTCCGCCGCGTTCAATGCAGGTCGTGCCGGGACGCGCCCAAAATCAAAGGCATCCACCATAACGCCCACACCGTCATTCCGCAAGCTTGCCGACGCGGGCGGCGGCACGCCACATGCCCCAGCCGAGGCCGGCCACCATCAGCACCACGCCGGCCCACAGCAGGGCGCGCTTGGGCAGCCGTTCCCAAAACGCCGCCGGCGGCCGGTCCGGATTGGGCTCCACCGGCCCCGCCGCCCCCACGGCCAGGGGCGCCGCCACGCCATGGTCGCGCAGGCGGGCCAGCACGGCCGCAAAGTCATACCGGGGCGCCGCTGCCCGCGGGTCGCCAAACCACAGCCAGTACCGCTCCCCGGCCCGCGCCTCGAACAGCAGCCGCCGCGCCGGCCCGGAGGCGGTCACCCCGGTGATGCGCAGCGGCGGGTTGTCCTCGTTCCAGATCTCCAGCCGGTAGTCCCGGGCCGCCGTTTCCGGCAGCTCCACCCAGTCCCGGTCTTCCCGGTAGCCCTGGAGCGACACCCGCGAAATCTCCGTGTCCGCCAGCACCCGCCAGTCCGCCCCCAGCCCCGCTCCGGGAAACGGCGGCACCAGCACCCGGACCCGCCGCTGGTGGTTGGCCGGTTCCGCCGCCAGCCGGAAGCGGGTGAGCGGCTCCTGCCCCATGGTGACCCGCAGCAACGTCCGCTTCTTCCCCGGCTCTTCGGTCACCGTCCAGGACGCCGGTGCGTACTCCGCCAGCACGCTCCGGCGCGCCACCTCCACCTCGCGGACGTGCCAAAATTCGAGGCGGTCAAAATGAAAGGCCCGCCGCAGGGTGGCGGTCCGGTCGGTTTCCTCCGCCACCTGCCCCTGGCGCCGGGACCGGGTGATCTCGGCCAAGTCGGAAACCAGGGTTTCCGTGGCGGCGTCAAAGGTGATGCGGAACAGCGTCGCCCGATTGTCGGCGGGCAACGCCACCTCCCGGCAGGCGATGCGGGTGTAGCGCGAGCGGTCGAACAGCGGCGCCGAC
>JBAZJM010000441.1:0-3506 GCA_041651315.1 Lentisphaeria bacterium
TTTGTCCGCCGGGAAGCGGACGGCCTGGTCTTCGGCGGCGCTGCCCCGCCTGACAGCGCCGCCATGATCTGGAAGCTCCAGGCCCCGGCGGGCAACCGTTTTGCGGGCGGTGAAATTGAGGCGGAGTTGACCATCACCCCCACCGCCGCACCGGCCCCTGTTTTCCTGGCCGCCGGCACCCGGCTCGAACTGCTGGGCGGCGGCAACCGGTGGGCCGTTTTCCACGGTTTCAACCGCGCGGCCTTTGCCAGCAAGGGCGCTGCCGCAACCGCGGGGCGCCAAACCCTCAAACTCCCCCTGCCGGCCGGCGCCGAGACCGTTTACATCGCCGTTGCCCGCGACCCGGACAAGAGCGCGGCGAACCAGGCCACCCTGCATCACTTGAAGGTCAAGGCGACTTTGGCCGACACCCACGCCATCGCCCTGCGCTTCGACCGTGACGAACCGTTGTGGAGCCAGGGAGAGCCCATCCGCTTCCAGGCCAACGCCACCGGCAATCCGCCGCCAGCCCAGTGCCGCTGGCGCCTGACCCGCCGGGACGGCACGCTCTGCCGGGACGAAACCCTGCCGTTGCCGGCTGGCACCGGCGTGATCAATCTTGACGCCGTCCAGCCCGGGATGTACACCCTGGCCGTGGCGGACGCCCGCCGGCCCGGTCATATCCTGGACGCCCAAGAACTGGTCATCCTCCGCGCCCAAGATCCGGCGGTCACGCCGGAGACCGGCATCTTCGGCGTGCTGGGCAGCGACCTGGCGCTGGCCGCCCGGCTCGGCGCCAAATGGTGCGTCATGGCCCACCAGTGGGCCTGGAATCAAAGCGCCGCGGACCGGCCGGCCACCCCGCCGGATGCCGCCGTCTTCGGCCAGGCGCGCAAACTGGGTCTCGAACCGATTGTCCTGACCGACACCTGCCCGGCCTGGGCCAACGGCGGCCAGGACGCCGTGACCCCGCCGCTGCCAGCGTTCTATCCGCAATTTGAGGCCTTCAACGAAACCGTGGCCCGCACCCTCGCCGGCCAGGTCACCTGGTTCCAGGCCTGGAACGAGCCCAACAATCCCAGCGGCCTGCACGTCACCCCGTGGGAAAAGGCGCTGCCCACGGCCAAGGCCTTGCAGAAACACCAGTACGCGGGCCTGAAGCGCGGCAATCCCAACGTCAAACTGGCCGGCGGCTGTTTTGCCAGCGTGCCGCTGGACTGGATAAAACAATGGCTGAGCGCCCCGGACTCGCTGCGACGCTCCCAGGACGCCGTCAGCGCCCATCCCTATTGTGAGGCCTTGGAGAAGGAAAACTGGCAGCACAAGCGGCCGCCGGAACCGACCCTGTTCGCGGAACTCCTGGGTGCCCGCGACGTGATGGACCGCAACGGCGCCGCCGGCCAGCCGCTGTTCTGGACAGAGTTCGGCTGGGACACCCAACACACCTCCGAGGACGACCAGGCGCGCTGGATCGCCCGCCACATGATCATCATGCAGGCCTTGAAGGACCGCACCGGCACCCGCGCGGACTGCCTGTTCGGCTTCGACAACAACTCCACCTACAGCATCTTCCGGCCGCCCCAGGAGGTCCGTCCCGGCGGACACCGCTTCCGGCCGGCCGTGGCCGCCTATGCCACCGTCGCCGCCCTCCTCAACGGCAGCACGCCGCAGCGGCTCCTGGCCGATCCTCCCGGCCCGGTCTATAGTTATTGCTTCACCAAAAACGGCACCACCCTTTACGCCCTGTGGAGCACGGAGACCGCATCCCGGAATGAGCTCACCCTACCCCTGACCGCCCCCACCACCTTCCGCCGCATCAGCCTGTACGGCGATGAAACCACGGTGACCCTAAACCCCGGCGCCACCGTTCCCCTCCCCGCCAACCACGACCCGATCTTCCTGGTCACGCCATAACCGCCGGGGCCGACAACCGGATGACTTCGTTCGGTCAATCCAGACGCCCCCCTCAACCACTCAATCCGCCCCCCTCCCCATGCCCACCTGCCCCGCCCCCGACCTGCCGTTGTTCACCCCCAACGCCCGGATCCTTTTCCAGGGCGACTCCATTACCGACGGCAACCGCGGCCGCACCGAGGATCCCAACCACATCCTCGGGCACGGCTACGCCTTCATTTTGGCGGCCAAGTACGGCCACCAGTTTCCCGAACGCCGCCTGACCTTTCTCAACCGCGGGGTCAGCGGCAACACCGTCGCCGCCCTGCAGGCGCGCTGGCCGGAGGACACCTTGGCGCTGAAACCGGACCTGCTCAGCATCCTCATCGGCGTCAACGACGCCTCCGGCATGCTGCACCAGCTGCCCGACCGCGTCGACCTCCCGGCGTTCGAGCGGATCTATGACCAGCTGCTGCGGGAAACCACGGCGGCCCTGCCCGGCGTCCGGCTGGTGCTGGGCGAGCCGTTCATCCTGCCCGTCGGCCCCGTCGGCGAGCGCTGGGCGGAATGGCAGGCCGAGCTCAAGCCGCGCCAGGCCGTGGCGGCGCGCCTGGCCGCCCGCCACCACGCCGTCCACGTCCCCTACCAGCAGGCCTTCGACGCGGCCTGCCAGCGCGCCCCGGCGGAATACTGGATCTGGGACGGCGTCCATCCCACCTATGCGGGCCACCAGTTGATGGCCGACGCCTGGACCGCCGCCGTTGCCGCCGCCCGGCCCCGGTAACCCCCGCCGGCCGTCGCCCCATTCCCCCACCCTCTTGACAGGGTCCGCCGCGCCGCTAGATTAAACGATTAATTCACCCCGCCCCCGGCCGCCAGGGAGAAACGGCATGCCCCCCACCATCAGCACCATCCGCGACGTCGCCCGCCAGGCCGGGGTCTCCGTCCCCGCCGCCTCCGTCGTCCTCTCCGGCCGCACCACCGGCACCACGGCCGTCGGCGCGGCGGCCCGGGCGCGCATCCAGCAGGCCGCCCGGGCCCTGGGCTACCGCCCCAACCTGGCGGGCCGCGGCGTCCGCCAGGGCCGGTCGTTCCTCTACGGGGTGCTGCTCGACGCCACCAACGCCCATTTCCTGCCGGCGGTCATGCGCGGCGCCCAGGAAGCCATGGCCGCCCGTTCCTGCGCCCCCCTGTTCTTCACCCATCGCAGCCGGGACGAGGAAGTGCGCAACCTGGAGCTGTGCCGGGCCCGGCAGGTCGACGGCCTGATCGTCAATGTCGTCCCCGGTGCGGGCGCCCAGTCGCCGCGGCGCCGCTACGCGGACTGGCGCCGGCAACGGCCGGTGGTCGAGCTGTTCGGCCATTTCCTTCAAGACGCGCCCGCCGTCTGCCTGGACATGGCCGCCGCCGGCCGGCTGGCTGTCGACCGGCTGGCCGCCCGGGGCCACCGGCGCATCCTGCTGCTGACCCATGAGCGCTACGACACCGCGCGGCGGGGCGGCAGCCTCTTCTTCGACGCCTGGGAGCACGCCGGCGGCTACACCGCCGCCATGACGGAACGCGGCCTGCCCCCGTGCATTGCCCGGCTCACCCTCAACCCGAAGATGGATGATCTGGCCTGGGCCGACCACGCC
>JBAZJM010000442.1:0-3506 GCA_041651315.1 Lentisphaeria bacterium
CCGGCACCTGCAATGCCGTGGAAAAGGTGCTGCTGCACCGCGACATCGCCGCCGCCTTCGCCCCCCGCCTGGCCGAACTGTGCCGCCAGCGCCAGGTGGAAATGCGCGGCGACGCCGCCTTCTGCGCGCTCGTCCCCGACGCCAAGCCCGCCGTCCATGAGGATTGGAGCACCGAATACCTGGACCTGATCGTCACCGTCGCCGTCGTCGACTCCCTCGAAGCCGCCACCGACCACATCGCCACCTACGGCTCCGCCCACAGCGACGCCATCATCACCCAGGACAAGGATGCCGCCATGCATTTCACGGAATGGGTCGATTCGGCGGCCGTCTACGTCAACGCCTCCACCCGCTTCACCGACGGCGGCCAGTTCGGCATGGGGGCGGAAATCGGCATCAGCACCGACCGCATCCACGCCCGCGGCCCGATGGGGCTGGAAGAACTGACCTCCTACAAGTACGTCGTCCTGGGCAGCGGCCAAGTCCGCGGCTGACCGGCCAGCCGGGCATCAAAATCCAAGTAGTTCTTTCCGTCTTTCATAGCCGTCCCATGGGATGCCATCATTCATTCCGTGCCCCTGCCCGTGCCTTCGCCCGTGCCCGAACTCCCCCCCTTCTTTCGTGGTCGAAGCAGTCCATGGGCATCCTTACTTTATGCGGGTATTCGGGCGAAGGCACGGGCACGGGCAGGGGCACGGAAATGCAAAATAGGTCAGGATTAAAACAAACCGCCTTAAGCTTAGAATTTCAGGGAAATAGCGGTTTTTAATCACCTGTGGGACGGCAGTGACGGCGTGCCTGGTGCGTTGCACAGGGGCGGCTTTCACTTCAATATTCAGCATTCAACATTCGACATTCGGTAGCAAGGTGTTGGAGTTTGGCAGAACTCCACGGTTTTTTCCCTGCGCCGGCAGGCGCCCTGGAGTGACGGCGGGTCCCCACGCCGCCCTCCTATCGGCCGGCTGCGACGGCCGTTCGGGGTGGGGAGAGAGAGAAGGCAATACCAGGGCGGCGTCGAAGCCGCCGACACTCCCAGGGAGGCTGCCGCCTCAGGATCATCCAGCCTTCGCTATGGCTTCAGTATTGGAGTTGTAAGGTGTCACGGGGTGGCGGGAACGGCCGGCGGCATGGGAAAGGCGCCGGGGTTGGCGGCGGCTTCCGGCTGGGGTTTTTCGGCCAGCAGGTCGCCGCGGCCGCGCAGGATGCCGTCGAGCGCCGTCTTTTCGACCAGGAAGACGCGGCCCGAAAGCCGTTCCTGCAACTCCGCGGCCCGCTGCTGATTCTCCGCCTGCTTTTTGGCAAACGCCGCATCCAGTTTTTCCTTGTCGGCGGGCTTTTCATCCTTGCCCGCCTCCCGCGCCTTGGGGGCGGTGTAGGCGGCCGTGGCGGCGAGATGGAGCCGGCCGGCGTTGTCGGGCTTGCCGATGGCCAGGGTGACGCGGGTGCCGTCAAAGTCCTCGGCGGTGAAGCGTTTGCCCGCGTCCAAGCCGGCGTCGGCCGGTTTCAGCGTCTTGGGTGCGATCTCCGCAAAACTGAGCCAGGAGAGGCCGCCGGCAACGGCGTCGAGCTTGGCGGCGTCGGCCTGTTCGTTCTTGGCCAGCCCGGCTAGGGTGAGCGGGTCGCCGCTTTGGGCGCGGGAGACCTCCCACAGCGTCTGGCCGTCCTCGGCCAGGGTGGCCCGCTTCACTTCGGCGAGCTTCACAAAATCGCGGTTCACCCAGTCCATCGGCCGGCCGGTGACCTGGGTCAGCGGCTTGGCGACCAGCAGGACGGCGCCGGTCTTGGGGATGAGCAGGAAGCGGCCGGCGGCGCCGCCGGCGCCTGGACCGCCCATCATGCCCATCGGATTGGGGGCGGCATCGCCGCCGCCCTGGCGGTATTCCTTGCCCAGCCGCAGTTCGGCCAGGGGCTTGCCGGCGGCGTCGAGGAGGCGCAGTTCGGTGGCGCCGCCGGCGTCGGGGGCCAGCCCCAGGCGGGCGAACTGGGACGGTCCGGCCTCAATGGTCCGGGCGGCCTTGAGTTCGGCCAGGTCGCGCAGCAGGGTGGCCAGCCCGGCGAAGTCCGCACGGTAGTCGTCGCGCTGGGCGACGCGCCACAGGCCGTCCTTCTTGCGAAGTTCCACGGTGCCGTCCGCATCCGTGACGATGACGGCGGCGACCTGGTTGACGTCCAGGCCGGGCAGCACCTGGCCGCCCACGCCGGCGGCGCCGGCCTGGCGGTGGCGGGTCTGGGTCCGCAGGGCCAGGGCGCCGGCGATGGCGACCACCACGACCAGGATCAGGAGTTTCAGCAATTGCTTGGCGTTCATTCCGCGTTCTTCCTCCGGGAGGTCAATGAAGTGAGGCTATATAGGGCTATTAGGCTGTAGGCGGTTAGGCTGTAGGAAATCACCTTATCCCAAACCAGGATGTTCACTGCGTATTGAGCGAATCAACGCGCCAAGGACTTTTTCGGATTCCGTCATCTTCGAATTCAAGATCGCCACTTCATCTGCCAGTTCAAACGCCCTAAGTTTCCTGTGGTCACGCATGATTTCCCCCTACAGCCTAACAGTCTACAGCCTAATAGCCTGTTTACCGTGATGCTGACCGGCGTTTTTTGATGACGGCCACCAGAACGCCGAACAGGCCGACGGCGAACGGCACGAGGGCGATGTTGGCCCAGGTGACGCGGGTTTCGAGGGTGTCAATCTCCTGGCGGAATTCCTTGCGCACCTGCTTGAGCTGGCGGCGGGTTTCCGTCTCCTTCTGCTTGTACTGGGTGATGGCCCGCTGCTGGTCGGGGGAGAGGATGAACTTCTGGTCGCCGCTCTTCTGCTGCTGGAGCTCGCCGATCTCGCGCTGGGCCTTGGTCAGCTCCTCCTCCAGGGCGCGGATCTTCTCCTGGTACTTGCCCTCGGCGGCGGCCTGCATGCGGGCCACCACGGTGAACGGGCGGATGGCGGCGGCGCGGCCGCGAATGCCGAGCAGCTGGTCGTCGCCGGCCAGCTGTTCAACCAGGTTTTGGGCCAGGTCGAGGTTGTCGTTGAGGGGGGTCAGGATCTTCTGGCCGAAAAGGTTTTGGGCGCGCACGCAGAAGGGGTCGGCGATCAGGTCCGCATCGCCCACCAGCACCACGGCGGAGGGTTTGGCGGAGCTCTTGAGGCCCGGTCCGGCCGGTTTGTCCTTGGCCTCGGCCGGCTTGGCCTGGCCGTCGGGACCGGGCGCGGAAGCGGCGGCCGGGCGGCCGTCGGGGAAGGCGGACTTGAAGGTGCCGGCGAGGCGGATGGCCAGGGCCTTGGGGCGGCCGTCCGGCTTGAAGTCGCGCAGGATGGCGTCGCCGCCCATTTGGGCGAGGAATTTCTCCACCATCTGCGAGTCCCCGGAGGAGGAGAGCAGGACGCTCTTCTTGAGGCCGGCGGCGCCGTCGCCGCCGAAGCTGCCGCAGAAGGCGAGCATGAGGTTGTCGAGGGGGGCGAGGGCGGGGTCGCCGGCGTCGACGTTCTCCCGGCGCAGGCCGAGCAGCGC
>JBAZJM010000443.1:0-3502 GCA_041651315.1 Lentisphaeria bacterium
CATCGGCAGCAGGTAGGCGAAGTCGTTGGTGCCGGTGACCCACAGCATGGGCAGTCGGGCGGCCGGGAGGTAGTGCCGGGGATCCCAGCGTTCGACCCAGCGGGCGGTGCCGTCCGGGCCGAGGGCGTCGAAGGAACTCCGCCAGGCCGGGCTTTCGCTGACGAAGCCGCAGCCATAGACCGGGGCGGCGAAGCGGAGGCGGCGGTCGAGCCCCGCGACAAGGCAGGTCAGGTAACCGCCCCAGGAGATGCCGGTGATGCCGATGCGGTCCGGGTCGACGCCGGGCATGGAACGGAGCAGCGAGTGCGCCCGGATGACCGCGGCGACCGCGTGGTAGTGCCACTGGTCTTCAAGGGGGGCGTCAAGATTGTGGAACGGCCCCGGATCCGCCGCGGAAATGCCGGCCGGGCCGCCCCACTCGTGGCGCTGCCATTGGTTGTATTCGCCAACCGGCACCAGGCCGTTGAGATCCATGGCGATGGCGGCATAGCCGCGGGAATTCCACAACTTCACCCAGTCGGCGAAGGCCGTGCCGCCGCCGCCGTGCACCAGCACCATGGCGGGGCAGGGGGTGGCGGCCGGCACGCTGGGGGCGCCGTACCACGCGAAGACCCGGGTTGGCCGGCCGTGCCAGGGTTCGCCTTCATAAAACAGGGCGCGCAGGCCGGGCTGCTCAAAGCCTGGCGCGGGAAACGTTTCGGGGACGGTGTTGAGGCGGGAAAGATCCCAAAACTGAGGGGTCACAGTGCGGCTCCTTGTTGCAGCCGGATAGTATAACCCCGGCGCGCCATCCGGGCCTGCTGTTTATCGTGTCGGCCATAACCGGCCATGATCGAGCGCAGTCGAATGCGATCGGCCGCAATCGACTGCAATCGAAAGTGGGCGGCCGACAAATTCAGCAGGAACAAACCGTCGGCCACTTTCGGGGGACGGTTAGCGCTTGTCAACCAAGGTCCAGAACTGGTAGTAGTTGGGCCAGTAATAGCCTTGGGTGAGCGAGGTGTCGGCCCGGATAAAGCGGACGCTGCCGTCGGCGTAGCCGATGTTCCAGCCGCCCCGCGGGGTGCCCTGGTAGTTGTCGTAATAGGCGTAGGGGTGGTTGCTTCGGCTGTAGCTGCCGCAGTAGTGCTCCGAGACCAGCGCCGAGGCTGAGGTCAGGTTCTCTATGCGGAAGGTGGGGATGCGGAAGGTGCTGACCGGGTACTTGTCATCAACGCGCGCCGCGTATTGCGCATAGGCATAATTGTCGCTGCCCGACTGCCCATCAAAGGCCTTGGCAAAACGGGTGGGATTCTCATACTCGTTTTTTTCCAGGCTGGGGCAGAAAAAGCTGTTGGCCACCGCATAGCCGCCGCGAAAAAGTTCATAGAGGGCACAACCGAAGTCGTGCCCACCGTCCTGGGGGTACGGGATGACGCCCGTTCCGCCCCACGTGTTGCTGACCGCCATGCCCACTCCCTGGCCGACAAAGCCGCCCGGCAGCAGGCCGTTGCGGTCGCCGGCGATCATCGCCATGCCGGTGGCCATGCCGCGCGCATTGCCCATGCAGGAGACTTTCTTGGCGGTCTCTCGCGCGCTGCCGAGGGCGGGCAGCAGCATGCTCGCCAGGATGGCGATGATGGCGATCACCACCAGCAGCTCGATCAGGGTGAAGCGGCGTTTCATGCTTGGATCCTTAATATTCTACCGCAAAGAACACATAGATCGCATAGATCATCATGTTTTTCGATTATTCTTTGATCTCTAGGCGTTCTTTGCGGTAAATCCCAAATCAGTTTTCCACCGGCACCAGATAGACCGGGTCTTGGGTGGCCTTGACGGTGATCTTGCCGGACTCCGGTTTGACGGTCAACTTGGTGCCCAGGATGTCGCAGACAAACACTTCGGTCTTGCCGGTGTCCACCACCACGTCGGTGTCGTTCAGGGCGTTCCAGACCATCCACAACGGCTTGGTGCCGGTAAAGGTGTAGACGCGGGCGCCGGTGTCCTGCTGGTACGTCCAGGTGGCGACTTTCCGGCTGCCGATGGTCTTGGTCATGAACCGATAGGCATAATAGGACGGTTTCGGCGAGCCGTCCACCCGGATCAGCCCCATGTTGCGGGCCTGGTCGGAAACTTCCGTGAAGTCGTTCCAGCCCAGGTAGGTGACGAAGCTCAGCTTGTGGGCCAGGGCCTGGATGTGGAGCTTGACGACCTTGGAGGCTTGATCCTTTTCGGAGACAAACCAGTCGTTGGGCGCGCAGCCGGTGGCGGGGTCCCAAGTGGGGAAGCCGGTTTCGTTGACGGCCAGGGCCAGGTCGGGCCGCTGGCAGCGTGCGAAGACCGCATTGAAGGCGACAAAGCGGCTGTCCAGCACCTCGTCAACCCCATAGGGATGGCACTGGACCAAGTCCAAATATTTGTCCGCACCGCGTTTCAGGCAGGCTTCGGTGTAGCCGATCTCCGGCGAGGTGAAACCGCCGGTGGCGAAGATGGCCTCGGGCTTGGCCGCCTTGATGGTCTTGCCGGCCAGGCACAGCAGGTTGGCATAGCCGGGCAGGGTCCAGGCCACATTGGTGTTCGGTTCGTTGAAAACCTCCCAAATCCCAATGGTCGGCCCGGCCTGCTTGAGGCAGCTTTCAACGTAGGCCTGATAGTCTTTGGAGGTGGTCAGCGGATAGCAGGGATCCTTGGGATCGGTGGCGGCGGGCATGCCGTCGAGGCACATCTCGTAGGCCATGCCCAGGTCGGCGGCGACTTTCTGCTGCTCCGGCGCCAGGGCGGAACAGCCCTGCCGCTGCCAGTAGACGCCGGCTTCTTTCATATCCTTGCCGTATTGGTGCAGGTAGCGGGCGTAGCAGGTGAACATGCCCCAGAACGGGGCGTCGAGCACCCGGCGCTTGGACAGGTCCTCGGCCGGCCGGGCGATCTTGCGAATCTGGACGTTGTCCAGCCAGGACTTGCCCGGCCCGCCGAACTGCCAGCAGCTCAGGATCTGGTTGTACTCCTTGCCGGGGGCCTGGAATTGGACGGCGGCCCGGGTCCAGGGCACGGTGCCCACCAGGTGCTCCGAATCAATGGTGCCGCTGGAGTAGCCCTTGCACCAGTACTCGACCTGGATGAAGGTGCCCTGGCCAACGGTGTTGTCGCAACGGAGCATGGCCGACACCTCGTACCACTGTCCCGGCGTCAGGCCGGTGAGGGTGTAGGCAAAGCAGGAGATCTGGTTGAGCTTGGCGTCGATCTGCGCCACCCGCTTGCCGGAGGGGGCATCCGGCAGCTCCACGAAGGAGCAGGCGGTGTCGGTGGCACCGTCGCAACCCCACGCACCCTTGAACCATTTCCCCTCCACCAGTGCGAGCGCCGTGGGGGTCTTGGTGATTTCTTCCGACTTGACGTTCTGCAACAGGGGGGCGTTTTCCTCAAACGACCCGTTGGCGATCACCGGTTCGGCGAGCACCGAAGACAGGCAGGCCAGGGAGAGCAGAGTGGTGAGTTGGGCGTTGCGCATGGGGGCGGAACC
>JBAZJM010000444.1:0-3464 GCA_041651315.1 Lentisphaeria bacterium
CGCGCGCCGCCTGGCGGCCCTGCACCTGCCGGTTCCCGTCATCGCCGTGAGCCCGTGCGCCAGGACCTGCCAAAATCTTGCGTTCTCCTATGGCGTGACGGCGGTCCACGAGCCGGAGCTGCCGGCCTCATGGCGGGCCTATGTGATCGACTCGGTGCGGCGGCTCCAGCTGCCCGGCGAGTTTGCCATCCTAACCCAACGCACCCCCGCCGGCGACCATTGCATGGAGATCCTCAACCTGCCCAGCGCCTGAACCCAACCACGAAACGAACCGGGGGGATGACAGAATGTTGGGAACCCCCTTTTGAGGAAAGGCGGTTCCCAAACCCTCCGTCAAACCTTTTTGTGCCTTAAACACGGCGGGCGCTTTTACCACAAGTAGTTCTGGCAAATCCTTGCATTTGTGCGCGTGGGCTTGTGGTAAAAGCGCCCGCCGGCTTTAGGAACAAAAGTTTTGGGAAGGGGCTTGGGGAGCACCCTTTTCCCCAAAGGGTGGCCCCAACATCACCGGTTCCTGCTTTTGCAGGCCGCATAATGACGGGGTATGGTTACGGTCATGAAACCCTCCGCGCCCGCATGGCTTGACCGGGAACTGGCTGCTTGGGAAGCCGAAGGTTTGATTGCGCCGGACCAGGTCCGGAACATCCGCGCCCGGTATTCGGCCCCGGCCGCTGCCGCGGAAGTGCCGGTTCCGTCGGTGGAGGTGCCCGATGCGGCGGTGCCGGGCAAGCCCTGGGGCGTCCTGCTCTTCGGCGGCTTCGGTGCCGTGCTGCTTGGACTGGGCGTGATCCTGCTGTTTGCCTACAACTGGCACGCCATTCCCAAGGCCGGCAAGCTGACCCTGGTCTTCGGTGCCCTGGCCGCTGCCCACGCGGGCGGCCTGCGCCTGTTCCTGAACTCGCCCCGGTTCAAGGCCGTGGGGGAGGCGTTGTGCCTGCTCGGCAGCATGCTGTTCGGCGCCGGCATCTGGCTGGTCGCCCAGATTTACCACATCTCCGAACATTATCCCAACGCCTTCATCTGGTGGGCGGCCGGGGCCCTGGCCCTGGCCTGGGCCATGCCGTCCATCCCCCAGGCGCTGCTGGCCGCCGTGCTGCTGGCCGCCTGGGCGGGGTGCGAGGGGATCCAGTTCAGCTCGCCCGAGCATTTGGCGCCGCTGCTCATCGTCATCGGTTGCGGTGTCCTGGCGTGGCGTGAACGCTCGCGCCTGTTGCTGGCGGTCAGCCTGGCCGCGTTCTCCCTGTCCCTGATCTTCGTGTTGAGCACGGCGACCGGATATGGCGGGGATGCGGCGCGCCTGGTCTTTGCGACCCTGTTCAACCTTGGCGCGGCGCTGATTGCCGCCGGTGCCCTGGCCCGCGCCGGCCGGCTCGGCCGTTTTGCGGAGTCCGCATCGGTGCTGGCGTTCTTTGGCTGGCTGCCGGTCCTGGTCATCGGTTATCTGTTCAGCTTCCGCGAACTGGGCCATGAACTGTTCCGCCATCACCAAGGGGTGACGAGTCTTGCGGCTTGGGGATATCTGCTGCCCGTCTTCGTGGCGAACCTCGGCCTGTGGGGCTGGGCGCTGGCCGCCGGCCGCCGCGCCGCCGGCCCCGGGATTGCGGACTCCGCAGGCGCCGGCCGCCGGCCCGGATGGGAACTGGTGCTGCTGCCGCTGGCCGGGTTGTACTTCGTTTTGGCCGGCGGTGCCGGGTGGGTCTTTCCCGGCCCGGCCATCCTGTTTACCGTTGGCATCTTCAATCTCATCCTGCTGGCGGTGGCCGCGATGAGCATGTTGCGCGGCTGCCGCACCGGCAACGGCCGTCAGGCCCTGGCCGGCTCCGTGCTGTTCCTGGCCCTGGTCGTGGCCCGCTACTTCGATCTCTTTCACAGCCAGTTCACGCGCGGCGTGGTGTTCCTTGCCGTTGGCGCCCTGTTCACCGTCGAGGCGGTCGCCTATGCCCGCCAGCGCGCCGTGAAAACCCAATAGCGGAATTCTAACGCAAGCATGATCTCTCACGGAGGCATAGAGACACGGAGAGCGTAGGGTGGCATCGTTAAAACGGATCGGTTTGCGCGGTAGCTAAGCGCTTGTAGCGCGGCGGCGACGTTCCGCCGGGCTGCAAGCACCTGAGCTAGAAAGATGAATAGTTCCGGTTCGCCCTCCGTGCCTCTGTGGCTCCGTGAGAGAAGAAGAGATATTGTCCGCAGTTTACCATGAAGGCGGTCTTATGCGTACGATGCTGATCTTGGCGGCGGTGGTTTTCCAGCTCCTGGTCCTGGGCTGGATGGCGGCCGACCGCGAACTGGTCGCCAGCACCGGCCGGCGGGTCTGGCTGCGCACGGCGCCGGTGGATCCGCGCGACCCCTTCCGGGGCGATTATGTGCGCCTCAATTATGGGTTCAACCGGCTGCCCGTGGAGTTGTTCCGGGACGGCATCCGCGACTGGCCCAAGACGGTGGAGTGGCGGGCGCGGAAGTCCTTCAATGACCGCCGGGTGTATGTGCGGCTGGAGGAGGCGCCGGGCGGCGTGATGCGCGCGGTGGCCGTGTCCGACCGGCGGCCGCCGGAAAAGGACGCCCTGTGGCTGCGCGGCCGGGTCGCAAGCTTTGACGGCAATTCCCTGGAGGTGCGCTACGGGCTGGAGGCCTATTTTGTCGAGGAGGGGCAGGGGCTCAAGCTGGAAAACGCCGCCTGGCGCGGCGGCGGCGACGACATCCAGACGCCGCTGCTGGTTGAGGCCGCAGTGCGTGCCAGTGACGGCAGCGCGCTCATTCGGCAGGTCAAGCCGTCGCCCCTCGGCATCGGCTTGACCCAGGTCCGGGGCAAGAAGGACCGGCGCCTCACCGGGGTCACGCTCAAGCTTCGGAACAGTTCCGATGAGCCGTTGGCGGTGGCGGAATTGCCGGGATTGGGCGCGTGGACGCTGGCGGAGGCGGCGCCGCCGTCGTCCTGGGGCCGGCAGCAGGAACGCGACCGCTGGCATTGGGCCGGCCGGCCGGCCGGCGTGCCGCCGCCGGTGACCGCCCGGGACCTCCGGGTGCTGAAACCGGGCGAAGTCGTGAAATACGAGGTGGATCTTCGCGACCCGGCTTGGGATGTGGTCAATGGCAAGGGCGGCCGCAAGTCCATCACGGAACTCGACAACGATTGGGTGAACCGCTTCCGGTTCGTCTACCGCGCGCCCGAATCCGCCGCGTTGCAGGGGCTGCCCAATGCCGCCCTGGTCTGGCAGGGGGAACTGGCGACCCGCGCCTTCTGGAACGGCGGCGTGGACTGAGCAGAGAGCATCTCTCACGGAGGCACGGAAAAGGTATACTTCATCATCGGGAAGCCAGCGTCCGCCACGGGCATGCCGGCGTGTCCCACACGGGCGGCACGCCCGTAGCCATCAGGTTAAGGTTTTTTAAGGGTGCATTGACCGGTGTTCAGGCAGGGCCAACGGCCCGATTTTATAATAGCCTGGGGCAGCGCCCCAGGTTTG
>JBAZJM010000445.1:0-3460 GCA_041651315.1 Lentisphaeria bacterium
GCCCAGGCCGACAATGCCGATGGTCTTGTGGGCGACTTCGCGCCCCATGTAATTCTTCTTTTCCCACTTTCCCTGGCGCGTGGTGGCGTCGGCGGCCAGCAGATGGCGGTAGTGGGCCAGCACCATTGCCACCACTTCCTCGGCCACGCCGTTGGCGTTGGCGCCGGGGGTGTTCATCACGTCGATGCCGCGCTTGCGGGCATATTTGGTGTCGATGTTGTCATAGCCGGCGCCGGCCCGGATCACCACCTTCAGTTTCGGCAGCGCATCCATCACCGCCGGAGTGACCTTCTCACTGCGCACGATCAGCGCTTCGGTGTCCGGATATTTCCCGGTCAAATCCGCCAGGGGCGCATCCGCGTCCTGGTTGACCGTAAAGCCCTTGGCCGCCAGCAGTTCCTTGGCGACCTTTTCCAGCTTGGTGGGAATGAGAACCTGTTTCATGATGCGCGCCTCCCGCGATTTCCTCATGGCTTGTGCCCGTGGCATGGAACGGAGGCAATGTAAGCGGACAAGCCCGGAGCGCCAAACGGCCTCAGAGCAGGCGGGCCAGTTCGCGGCCGATCTCCGCCGGCGGCAGCACCAGGCCGGCCGCGCCCAGCTCAATGGCGGCGCCGGGCATGCCGTGGACCACGCTGCTGGCCGCGTCCTGGGCGGCCGTCCACCAGCCGGCCTGGCGCAACGCCAGCAGCCCCTCGGCGCCGTCGCGCCCCATGCCGGTGAGCACCACGGCGGCGCCGGGCGTCGGCCAGCCGGCCGCCAGGGCGCGGAAAAACACGTCGGCGGAGGGGCGGTAGAACAGCTCGCGCGGGGTCTCCCGGTAGCTCAGGGCCCCGGCGCCGTCGATCCACAAATGGTCATTGGTGGCCGCCAGCAACACCGCCCCCGGTTCGGGATGCATTCCCGGCACAATGGTGCGGACCGGCAGCCGGCAATGCCCGCCCAGCCACAAGGCCAGGTCGGGGGCGAAGCGGACATCCACATGCTGCACCACGACGATGGCCGCCGTGCAGGACGCCGGAATCTCCCCCAGCAGGGCGGCCAGCGCCGCCGGCCCGCCGGTCGAGGACGCCACCGCCACCAGCCAGGGCCGGGCCGGCGGACTACCGGCTGGCTCCGCGGCGGCGGCCCCCTTCGGCGGCGGCCGCGGCGACGGTGCCGCACCCCTGCCCCCGACGCCCGACAGGCGTCCGACAATGGCAATTTTGCGCAGCAGTTCGGCGCCGCCGACCAGGGCGCCGCCGGCGCCCAGCACCGGCGTGTTCACCGCGTCCAGCGCCCCCGCCCCCATGGCCTCGAACACCCGCGACAAGTGCCCCTCCACCGTCGCCGTCACCACCAAAATGGCGCATTCCGGATGGGCGTGGACGAGGTGCCGGGTGGCCTCCACCCCGTCCATCACCGGCATGATCAAATCCATCAGGATGACATCCGGCGGATCCGCGGCGCAACAGCGGACCGCTTCGGCGCCGTCCCGGGCCATCCAGGCCACCGTGTGCTCCGGGCAGGAGGCCACCACGCGCCGCAGCGCCTCCAGGGCGATCGCCACATCATTGACCAGGCCGATTCTCACGCCGGCGCCTCCTCGCCCAGCAGGCCGGCAACGGCGCGCAGGAAGCCGTCGTTGCGAAAATCACTCTTCGGCAGGTACAGGTCGGCCCCGGCCTCCTGGCCGAGCCGCCGGTCCTCCTCCCGGTCCTTGTAGGAGACCATCATCACCGGCAGGCCATGCAGCCGCGGGTCCGCCTTGACGCGCCGGACCAGTTCCAGGCCGTTCATCCGGGGCATGTCCACGTCCGAGACCAACAGGTCGAAACGTCCGGAACGCAGGCAGTTCCAGCCGTCCATGCCGTCCACGGCCACTTCCACCTGATAGCCGCGCGCCGCCAGCAGACCGCGCTCCACCTCGCGCACGGTGAAGGAGTCGTCCACCACCAGCACGCGCTTGCGCGCCGCCGTTGGCGCCGCGGTGGCCGTGACGCTCTCCCGCAGTCCGCCGCCCGCCAGCAAGGTTTCAATCGACCGCGCCAGGTCATCCGGATCCAAAATCACCAGGGGACGGCCGTCCTCCAGCAGGGCGGTGGCGGCCACATCGCGCAGCTTGCCCAGCCGCGGGTCGAGGGGCCGCACCACCACCCGGCTTTCGCCGACCAGGCGGTCCACCTCCAGGCCGAAACTGCTGTCGCCGTCGCCCAGCACCACCACCGGCAGCGGGGTGCCGGCCGCCGGCGCGGCGCCCAGCTCCAGCAGGACGCGGGCGGCCACCAGGCCAACCGGCCGGCCGCCGCTTTCGACATAACGCCGCCCCTCCGCCAGCCGCAGGTCGTCCGCCCCGGGAATGAGCAGGTGGCGCACCCGGCTCAACGGCAGGGCATACAGATGCTCCGCCACCTGGAACAGCAGCACGCGCAGCATCGACAGGGTGATGGGCAGCTGCAGAGTGAAGCGCGTCCCCAGCCCCAGGCGCGACTCCACCTGCACCGAACCGCCCAATTCATGGGCCAGGCTGCGCACCACGTCAAGACCGACGCCCCGCCCCGAAATCTCCGTCACCTGCGCGGCGGTGGAAAAACCGGGCAGAAACAGGAACTCGTACAATTCCGCCACCGTCAGGCGGCTGGCCACCTCCGGGGTGGCGAAACCGCGCACCACCACCCGGTGGCGCAGCTGTTCGCCGTCAATGCCGCGGCCGTCGTCGGCCACCACCACCACCAGCCGGCCCGAGCGGTGGACCACCTCCAGCGTCAACCCCGCCTCCTCGGACTTGCCCGCCGTCTGCCGGGCCGCCGGCTGCTCCAGGCCGTGGTCCATGGCGTTGCGCAGCAGGTGGGTGATGGGCGCCTCCAGTTTTTCCAGGATCTCCCGGTCCACCGGGGTGTCCAGCCCGCGGATGTCGAACTTCACTTTTTTGCCCAGATCGCGGGCCAGGTCGCGGATCATCCGGGGAAAACCGCCGGCGCCGTCGCGGAACGGCCGCATGCGGCTGCCCACCGCTTCCCGGTAGAGGCGCTCGGCGAGTTCCGTATACTGGGTGCCGAAGCTGTCCGTGTCCTCCTGGCAGACCGCCAGATCGCACCGGCACTGGTCGGCCACCGCCTGCAGCGCCGCCAGCTGGCCGGCGGCCGGCTCCCCGCCGGCCCGTTGCAGGGCGGCCAGGGCATCCGCCAGACCGGACACCCGCTGACGCAGGGTCAGCAGCCGCCCGGCATGCGGCCCGAACCAGCGCGTCCGCACCACCACATCGCCGGCCAAATCCATCACCCGGTTCAAATTGACGGCCGACACCCGGACCGCCAATCCCGCGGCACCCGCGGCAGCGGCCGGCACCGCCGGGCCGGCGGGCGGACTTCGCAGCGGAGCCGGAGCAGGAGCAGAAGCCGCCGCGGCCGGAACTTCCGGCGGCACCGCCGGCGTTTCTTTGACGGCCTCCCCGGCAACCGCCGCGGCGGCCGGGCCGGCC
>JBAZJM010000446.1:0-3440 GCA_041651315.1 Lentisphaeria bacterium
CGCGGCCAACCTGGGCGCGATATTGGCGGCCCAGGGACACTGGCTTGCGGAACGCCTGCTGGACCGGCAAGCAAGGGATTTTGAGGCCGGCGGTGGCTTTTCAGAACGGCTGCACGCGGCGCGCCGCTGGGGGCGGAGTGGGCAGAAGGGGGGGCACGGACACAACGGATGTATGGCCGACGGAGGGGGTTAGGATCCCCCCATGGACATAAAGTCCAGCCGCCAATATTGGCAAAGCGTGGCCCCTAGCAAGAAGACGGCCAGGGCAACGGCCAAGCCGGCGCCAAGCAACAACAAAAATGTCCCCACAGTCCGTGACGTTGTTTCCCGGTTTTGGGCCCAGCCGGTGATGGCAGCCCAAACGAGGGGGACGAGACACAACAGCAGCCCCCAGTCCAACACCCACAGGGTGATGGCCGGCGGCGGAAAGTCATCGTGAAGAGCCAGGCGCCAAAGCTTGCAGGTCAGGCCGGCCGCTGCAATGCCGATGAGTATGACCCCAACCTGTGCCAGCCCCAAAATGGCGATTGGCCGACTGTATGGATTGCCCATGTTTTGCCTCCAAGAACTTAGGTGATTTGCCTAAAAACCGAAGGGTTGTATCACCGGCCCAAAACACGGGTCAACTTTCAACCGCCGGTTGGCCGCCATGGTCTGTCTGTGGCCGATCTCCGCACCACCCTGCCGGACCGGTTCCGTTCTGTCCGTTGTGTCCGTTCGGTCCGTGCCGAAGTGCCCGGCTGCGGCAGCTTACTTTGCCGGGACCGGGGCGGCGGCCGCCGCCGGTTTGGCGGGGGGCACCGGCAGGGTGGCAAAGGCCACGTTCCAGATGTCGGCGTGACGGCAGGCGTCGAGCACCGCGATCACCCGCTCATGCCGGGTCTGGGCATCGGCGCGGATGATCACCGGCTGGTCCCGGTATTCGCGGCCGACCTGCCCCAGCACGGCCTGCAGCCGCTCAGCGGTCATGGTGATGTTGTTGACCGAGATGACCCCGGCGGCATCCACATTGACGATGATCTCGCCGGCGTCGCGCGGACTCCGCGCGCCCGAGGCGGCGGTGGGCACGGTGATCCCCATCTTGGTTTCCCAGCGGGCCACCACTGAGGAGACCATGAAGAAGATCAGGCACAAAAAGACGATGTCGATCAGCGGGGCCATTTGGAACCCCACCTGCGTCGCGGGCATGTCGCGGCGAAAGTTCATGACTTCGACTGGCTCTGGCGCAAATGGGAGTAATAGAGGCGCAGGATGTGGCCGCAGGCGATCTCCAAGCCGGCGACCAGCCGGGTCACCCGGGTGCGGAACACGGCGTACAGCAGCATGGCGGGAATGCCCACCATCAGGCCGCCGACAGTGGTGATGATGGCCACCGCGACGCCCTGGGCCAGGGCGATCGGAATCACCGCGCCGACCTCGGCCTGCAGGTTGGAGAAGGACTGCAGCATGCCCAGCACGGTGCCCAGCAGCCCGATCATCGGCGCCACCACCGCAATGTCGAGCAGGTACTGCACCCGCGCCCACAGCAGGCTGGCCTGGCGCGACCCCTCGTCCTCGAGCGCCGACTGGATGACCTCATAGTCGACCTTTTCGCGCACATCGAGCTGTTCCAGGGCGGCAAAGATGATTTTGGCGGCGCTGGAGTCGTTGCCTTGGCAGAGCTGGCGCAACCCTTCGTTGTCGCCCTGGCGGATCGCCGCCTCGGCCTGGCCGAGGAAAATGCTGGGATACAGCACCTCCTCGCGCAGCGAAAAGAGGAAATAGGCGGCCAGGAACAGGCCGATTGCGGACAGGCCCAGGATCGGGTACATGCACCAGCCGCCGGCCTGAATGACGTCCCCCAACGTCTTCAGATTGAGCGGCGTGGCCGCCGCCGCACCACCGCCGGCCGCCCACGCACTCCCGGACATCAACAACCCTGCCGCCAGCGTCAGCCGGCCCCATCGTTCGTCCATCATCGGCTTGATCATGACCCCAGCTCCATGCTGATTCGCTCCACTCAGTTGGCGCCGCCCTGCTGCATCATCATGTTCTGCACGGCGCTCATCATCATTTCCTGCATGGTGCCATAGGCCTTGTAGCCGGCCGGCAACACGAACAGGTCGGCGGCCGGCTTGGTGAAGGACACCTGCCGGTACAGGATGACCGCGTGGGTGCCGGTGTCAACGAGCTCCATCTTCACCGGGAAATTCTTCAGCGCGGCGCATTCCCAAAGGTAGGTCTCGGAGGTGTCGCCGGCCGGGGCCGGAGTCACGGTGATCCGGTACTTGGTGCAGGCCTGCCCGTCCACTGTTTCGGCGCCAACCTTGGTCTTGACCACCTTGCCCGGCGCTTCCGAACCGGCCGCGGAACCGCTGTTGACCGGCATCTTGGTGTAGGCCTTGAGCGCGGGCAGGATCAACCACGCCTGGCCGCTTTTGGTGTCGGCCAGGGTGACCATTTTGTCCAGCCCGACCATCTGGGCCATGGCGGCGCCCTCGCCGCCCTCGCCGGCGGCGCCCATCGCCTCGGCCATGTTGACCACGCTGCGGAATTTGCCGTCACGATAGGCCAGCGGCAGCGTCATTTTGATCGGCTTGGCACCGGCGCCTTCGGTCACCGTGACCAGGGCGGTGGCGGTAAAGCCGTCATGCGTGCCGAACAGCTTGGCCATCTCATCGAAGGGCAGCGGGGTCTTCATCTCGGTGCCCTGGGCCGATGCCACGGGTGCCCAGGCCAGTCCGAGAAGCGCGGTCAGGGTCAGGAACCAGGCTGTCCGTTTCATGAAATCATCCTCTGGTGGGGGGGTGCGGAGCGTTGCCAGTTTGAGATACGGTCAGGGCTTGAGCGTGCCAGGCCCGTTCACTCTCGTTTAAGCTAGCGCCCAAACCCGCACCTTCAAGCGCCGGCGCCCAGGCGGGCGCCGGTCACTTCCGTCGGGATTCCCGGGTGATCCGTTGGGCAACTCCCGGACCGGCCGCGCCTCTCCGCGGGGTGCAACCCCGCGCCTGGAGTTTGGCACAAGTACGGGGTTTGGGAGCGGCTTCGTCCCGGAGGGACTGAATGAAAATAGGCAGGGGCTTCAGCCCCTGTTTCCGGGAAATGAAACGATGGCGTGCCGTAGGTACGCCGCGATTCGCCGCGTACCTGACGGCACGCGAAATGGGGGGGGGGGCGGGCAAAACAGGGGCTGAAGCCCCTGCCTACTCCCGCCCCGTCCCGCTGGGAGGGGAAAACCGCACCCGTTGAGTTATGCCAAACTCCAGCCGCGGGGTGCACCCCCGCGCCTACAGGTTTGACGGACACGGACATGCGCCCGGGCGGGTGGGCAACTGCCCCCCCCTGGCGGGCTTGCTGTTGCGCGCACGGAAGGCCGATGATGGATCTATCGGCTTCCGGCGGCAGGCGCGGCGGGCGCCGCCAGTTCCAGCAGCAACAGCCCGCGTTCGCCCTCCTCCCAG
>JBAZJM010000447.1:0-3438 GCA_041651315.1 Lentisphaeria bacterium
CGCCCGGATGCGAATCCGTGTCGACATAACCGATTTTGTCAATCTCCGTCCGCCCGGCGATGAGCATGGTCGGAATGTCCGCATCGGAAAGCGATTGAAGCTGGTCGGTCAGCTGGCTCGGAAAGAGCAGGATCGCGGCGTTGCAGCGGCGTTCCCGGACCGCCTGCACCAGCGGCGGATTGTGCGGCCGTGTCACCGGGTAAAACACCATGGAGGTTTCAATGCCATATTCAAACGCATAGGTGGCGACGCCGGAAAAAATGCCGGCGGCAAAGCTTTCCATCACCGGCCGCTCCAGCGCCATGATCAGCGCCACATTGGTCAGCCGGTTGCTGACGACTCGGGGGCGGTAGTCGCGCTGCCGCACGGCTTTTTTGACGCGCTCGCGCAATTCCTCGCTGACGCCCGCCTCGTTATTGAGCACCCGCGAGACGGTGGCCTTGGAGACCCGCGCATGTTTGGCAATGAGATCCATGGACATGGCACAACCCAATTTTTTGCATCCCGCCGGCGGCGGCATTAAACCGAAACTATTACGAGTTTGTTTCGTAACAAGATAGGGCCGATTTTTGGAATTGCAAATTCGTGTGCGGGAAAACGTCGGTAGGCACGCGGCAATAGGCAACAAAGATCTTGGTCTACCTCGGCGCCGACGCCCCCGGCCTCATGTACCAGCGCGCCGACTGGCGCGCCGACCGCCAGGACGTCACCCCGACCCCCCTCACCGAGGACAGCCGCGCCGTCGACTGGTTCTCGCTGAAATAAGCCTGAGAAGCGGGAAAGGAAAAACCTTTTGAGGAAAGGTTTTTTCCTTCCCCGCGCCCCATCCTTTTCCAAACCTTTTTGCCCGGCCCCTGGCGCGCCAGCGGCCGGGCAAATGGTTGGTGGGCTATATGCTATGCCGCCTTCGCCCATGGCGGCAGACTTGCGGACTCCGCCGGCGTGCTGGCCTTTTGCGCTCCTGCCGTTGCGGTGGTGGCATTCATCCAATCACCGTTGGGATGACCGCCTGGCGGGGATGCCGGTAAGCGACAGGATGCGGGAACGGAAGTCGGCGAATTCCGCACCCTTGCCAGAAGCAATCGCCTGGAGCGAATAAAATCGGTCGGTGGTGGGGGATTCTCGTTTTAATTCTTCACGATCAAAGCGGTCAATGTTGATGATGGTCCAGCATTCGGCGAACTTGTTGTTCTTCGCCTTTTGGTGGCTTTTTTCCGCTTCGCCGACGCGGTTGTGGATGTTCGAATAATCCCGGCCGCCCTTGATCTCAATCGCAATAATGTTGCGCATTTCCCGGTTGGACATGCATTCCTGGATGACAATGTCTGGATCGGAGGCAAATTCGATCAACACGGCGCGCTTGGATGCATTCCGTAGCTCCAATTTGTGCTTGTCTTCGGTCTTGATGTGTTTTGCCACCAAGCTACGAATAACCTCGAAAACCTGGGCGACACCTTCTTTGCCGATGCGGTTGTTGGCGCCCCCGCGCAATTGCGCCCCCAGTGTGAGAATGGTTAATTCGTGCAAGAATGCCGGGGTCAAGGCGGTGGCATCCAAGCGTCTCAACAAAGCGGCCCCGGAGCAACAGAGTGCCGTGCAAAGTTCATTCAGGCCGTCTCGGCATCGCTCCGTCATCATTCCTTCCGTTTCCATGACGGCAAAAGCGGTTGCTCCTGTTTGGGCGGTGTAAAACAGTTTTTGGCTGTATCCCATCAACAAACGGTAATACCCCAACAGCCTGGGATTGTGGGTCAACACCACGGGGGCGGGAAAAACCAGTTCAGCCCGGAGTCCATGGGCTGCCATCAAGGTCCGGCAATCCGGTGGTACCAGCGCGTTGATCTCCGCATCAACGGCTTCAACGCCGAGTTGTCCCACGGCGGCGAGCAACGCAGGCTGGAGACGCTCCCGCCAAACCGTGAGAGCTTGGGCGAAACCGGCCTGCAGTTCGGGATCAGGCAGCCTGATAGCCATGCGTCACCACCCGTGAAAATAGATTGGCCAAGCGCCGGTTGGCGATTTTTACATACTCGGGGTGCAATTCGATCCCGATGAACCGGCGGCCCACCCGCTGGCAGACCAAGCCGACGGTGCCCGAACCAAAGAATGGATCGAGAATGAAGTCGCCGGGTTCGCTGCCGGCCAGTACGCATGGTTCGACCAATTTCTGAGGGAAGGTGGCGAAGTGGGCCTCCTTGCAGGCTTCGGTATTGATGTTCCAGACGGACCGCTTGCTGCGGAGCCCCTTGCCGTCGTCGGTTTTTTCCCGGATGGCCGCATGATTGAAATAGTACTTTTCGTTTTTGGTGAACATGAAGAGGTATTCATGTGCCCGGCTGGGGCGGTCTTTTACGCTTTCCGGCATGACGTTCGGCTTGTTCCAGATGATGTCGCTCCGCAAGTACCAGCCGTCGTCCTGGAGGGCGAATGCCAGGCGCCAGGGAACCCCCAATAGATCCTTGGGTTTCAGCCCTTCCGGCGTGTCCGGTCGCACGGACATGGCGCGGGCGGGATTTTTCTTGTCCGGTGCCCGCCAGCCCCGGTTGCCGCTGGTGTAACCGTCGCCAATGTTCAGCCAGAACGTGCCGTCGGGCCGCAGGACGCGGCGGACTTCCCGGAAAACCGCGGTCAAGTTTTGGATATACTGGGGCAGGGTGACCTCCAGCCCGATCTGGCCCTCAATGCCATAATCGCGCAGTCCCCAATAAGGCGGTGAGGTGACCACGCACCGCATGCTGTCCGCTGGCAGGCGGGCCAGGATGTTGGCGGCGTCCCCGAGCAGGACCATGGAGGCATCGAGGACGATTTTTCCGTCCCAGCCGTCCTGGCCGGCGTCATGGAAGGTGACGGCGCCGGCCCCCTCGCCCAAACTCGGGTAAATCGCGTTGGTATCAGTCTCGGCCATGAACGCTTTCCGATGGAATATTTTGTAGTATTTAACGGATGGAATATCAATGCGGTTTCCTAGTTTCGCAAGGGAGGGCGAAACGTGGGGAGGAATGACCATTTTATCGGATGCTGTTGGGGCCACCCTTTTGGCAAAGGGTGCTCCCCCCCGCGCTTCGCTCTCCGCAGCCCCGGCTCTGCCGGGTCGCTCACATGTTCGCTCTGTACTCCCCTTCCCAAAACCTTTGTACGTTTTTGCGGATTCCGCAGGCAGCCCTCACTGTCCAGGCGTAGCCTGTCGCACAAGGGCTGCCTGCGGAATCCGCAAAAGGCACAAAAAGGTTTGACGGAGGGTTTGGGAACCGCCTTTCCTTAAAAGGGGGTTCCCAACTCGCCCTTCAGGTTGCAGACCTGGAGGGTGGGGATAAAGTCAGGGGGATTGCCATGAATACATCCTCATTGCCGACGTCCGTTTCTTCCGAACTTCGCAGCCGGGTCTGGGTTGAGATCAGCCTGGGCAAACTGCGGCGCAACCTCGGGCGCATCCGGGAC
>JBAZJM010000448.1:0-3408 GCA_041651315.1 Lentisphaeria bacterium
CCGGCACATCGGCGTGCTGGTAGCCAACACCCCCAGCGATCCGTACACCTCCAATGAGCTGTACTACACCATTCTCGGCATCAACGACGCCCTGGAAGCCGACGGTTACATCACCTCCCTGATCCGCATCAACGATGTCGGCAAGCAGATCAAGTCGCAGTCACGGGCCGTGCGGGAGGTGGCCGTGGACGGCGTGGTCGCCATGGGCGCCATTCCCGCCACCCTGCAACCGGACATCGAGCGGCTGTTCGGCACGGTCGTGTGGGGGGACACCAGTGTCCGCGGGCCGCAACGCTGCCTGACCCGGAACGAAATCGGCGTCGGTGAGCGGGTGGCCCGCGAAGTGCTCGCCCGCGGCTATGAACGGGTGCTGTTCGTCACCCGGGAAGACCCGGAACACGATCCGCACTACAGCCACCAGGACCGGGCGACCGGCTTGCGCCGGATCTTGGATGCGGCTGGCATCCCGGTGCAGGAGGCACAGATCTACTGGGAATGGTCGGACCGGGTGCGCAAGGCCGTCTGCCCCCACCTGCGTCCGGGGACGGCCGTGGTCGTCTCCAGCGCCGAACGGGTGGCGCTGGTGGTCCGGGCCGGCGCCCTGCTGGGCCAGTATCCGGGGCGTGACTTCGGGCTGGTCTGCTGCGATTCGTCGCCCAACACCCTGCTGACCTGGCCGGATCTGGCCCGCATGGAGTACGACCGCTACGCCGCCGGTAGCGTGCTGGCGGAAATGGTCCTGAAACTGCTGGCATCCCCAGCCCGCAACGTCTGCCCCAGCCGCCAGCTGCCCCTGGCCTGGCGAAAAGGGGCGACCCTGCCCAACCGGCGAAAGGAGGACTGACGCCCATCGGCACCGCCGCGCGCACGGCCTGGCCAACATTGTCCAATCTTTAATGTTCACTGAACCCGCAATCCTCAAACCAACGCATTGCAATCCAAGGAGCAGCCACATGAAAACGTTCGTGACCCTCGGCATGGGAATCCTGGCCGTCACCCTCCTCGCGAACCTGGCCACCGGCGCAATCGTCTTCCAGGACACCTTTACCGGAACTGATGGAACGCCGTTTGATTCGTCTAAATGGGCAGTGTCGACGACAACAGGTTCCGCAACGATACAAAATGACCAGGGTAAACTTTACATTCCCGACACAGGTACTAGTTGGCAAGAGATTGGGGTTAGTTCGAAAACTGGAGCAAATTTTCTGACCCCGTCATCTCCTTCCGAAGCGTTCTCGCTATATTCGGGCACACTGGAATCGATCTCTGGACCGTATTCGGAAGGCAGCTTCGGGGTGGCTAACGCCGTAAAATTCGCGTATCACATTGGCAACTACTATCCTTGGGATAACCCCTACCTCACCTTATCGGTAATGGTGGGCAATTTGGGTTCGGTAGGAACATTTGTCATTAATGGCACCACGCCTCACGATTTCACGATTATCCTGACTCCGACAAGTTATACGATCACGCTGTCAGATGTCGAAAGTGGCAACACGCTAACAGGGCCTCACGGCCTAACGGCAGGCACCTACAATGGTGGCGGAACTTTCAATCTTTTTGCAAAAGAGGACTCAGGCTGGAATGACAGTTCTATAACCTTGGACTCGCTCAAGATCGAAGTCATTCCCGAGCCGGCCACGCTGGCCCTGCTGGCCCTGGGCGGCCTCGCCCTGCTGCGCCGCCGGCGGGACTGACGGAACCAGCAACCGCAACGGACTCCCGAGCCCCAAGGGACCGGAGAAAAGTTCCTAACCCGTGCTCCTCCGGTCTCTCCCGTCTCGCAAGTCACGGGAGTCCCAGAATCGATTGACACCTCCTTGTCCGGTGCCGCCCGCACTTCAGCAGAAGGTCATTCCCCATGAAACGCCGCTTCACCCTGATCGAGCTGCTGGTGGTGATCGCCATCATCGCCATTCTGGCGGCCATGCTGCTGCCGAGTCTGGGCAAGGCCAAAGACAAGGCCAAGCGCATCAACTGCCTGTCCAACCTCAAGCAGCTCTCCCTGCTGCAGATCCAGTATGACGCCGACCTGGGGCAAGTTGCCAACAACCTGATCGGCACGGACGCCAACGGGTACGGGTTCCCCTGGTTTTACCCCCTGCGCGCCAATGGCTACCTGCCCCCGTCAAGCGAGTCCTGGAGCTGGTACATCGGGGGCACCAAGATCTTGTCCTGCCCGATGAACAACAGCGTCGCCGCCACCGATGCAACCTCGTATTCCATGGCCTTCACCAACTACATCGCCGAGAACCCGGCCGGCTGGAAATCGCTGCAGCAGTTCAAGAGCCCGTCCAACAAGTTCCTGCTGGCCGACGGCACCCCGTTTTTCATTTACGACCATGTCAACTGGATGTGGGACACCACGCCGCTTCCCAAAAACGCCGGCAGCAATTGGAGCTTTGGCGCCTGGCACGAAATGGGCGGCTGCTTCAGTTATGCCGACGGCCACGTCGGCTATCTCAACATGGCGCAAAAGCCGTACGGCCTGCTCGACCGCGAGATGCTGGATCCGCTCTACTAAGAGGCGACGTGTGATTGGTAACGGTTATTTCGCTACGGTTTTACTCTTGACGCTCCTGGTGTTGGCGGCCCTCCCGGTTCCGGCCGCCACGCCCCGGGTCGAGCCATTACTGTTCGGCCACCAGCTGGTCCTCGGCGGCCTGGCGATTTCCGTCCTGCCCAACGGCACCCTCGGCGGTGCCACCCGCGACGGCATCCTGCTGTTTGAGCGGGTCGGCTGCCAAATCCGGACGACGAACTGGGACACCCTGGCCTCATCCCAAGGCCCGCTGGAAACGCTGGAAGCCCCCACGGTGGAATTCACGGCAACGCCGGAACTGGTGCGCGCCGTTTCCTCGGGGGTGATGGGCGGAACCGGAGCCGGCGACGGCCGCTGGCGCTACACCCAGACCCTGACCCTGGACCGGACGGGGCGGCTGACCGTGCATTACCGCATCGTCCCCGTGGCCGCGGGCCGGCAGGAGGTACGGTACCTATACGTGCAACTGGAAATGCCGGTCACCACCTATGCCAAAGTCCCCGTCCAGGTGGAAGACTTGGCCGGACACCGCACCCTGATCCCGGAATACAGTGGCAACACCCCCGGCAAGACCCGACGCATCACCTTCACCCAGCCGGCCCCCGGCTGGTCGGTGATCCCGGACGCCAACCTTCAGCAGGTGGAGCTGCGCAATGTCGGCTGGGCCTGCCTGACCAACCTGATCGCCATTTGCTACCGGCTGGAACAGCCCGTGGAATTGACGGTGGTCCTCGACCTCGGCCGACCGCCGGTGGCCCGGCCAGATCGGCCGGATCCGTCGGATCAGTCCGATCTGCAGAATCCTGCCACGTCACCCCCAACCCCCAGGAAAACCACTCCATGATACTGCGCCACCTCCTCCTGTG
>JBAZJM010000449.1:0-3365 GCA_041651315.1 Lentisphaeria bacterium
GAAAAAGTTCATCGGCGGGGTGCCGATGAAACCGGCCACGAACAGGTTGGCGGGCTGGTCATAGAGCACCCCCGGGGTGGCCACCTGCTGCACCACGCCGTCCTTCATCACCACGATGCGGTCGCCCATGGTCATTGCCTCCACCTGGTCGTGGGTGACATAGACCATGGTGGACTCCAGGCTGTTGTGCAGCTTGATGATCTCGGCGCGCATCTGCACGCGCATCTTGGCGTCGAGGTTGGACAACGGCTCGTCGAACAGGAAGGCCGCGGGCTTGCGCACAATCGCCCGGCCGACCGCCACGCGCTGCCGCTGGCCGCCGGACAGCGCCTTCGGCCGGCGGTCCAGGTAGGGGGTGATGCTGAGGATCTCCGCCGCCTCCCGGACGCGCCGGTCGATCTCGGCCTTGGGGAACTTGCGCAACTTGAGGCCGAACGCCATGTTCTCGTAGACCGACATGTGCGGGTACAGCGCGTAGTTCTGGAACACCATGGCAATGTCCCGGTCCTTGGGCGGCAGGTCGTTGACCTTGCGGTCGCCGATGGTGATGGTGCCCTGGCTGATCTCCTCCAGGCCGGCCACCATGCGCAGGGTGGTGGACTTGCCGCAGCCCGACGGGCCGACCAGCACCACGAACTCGCGGTCGGCGATCTCCAGGTTCACGTCCCGCACCGCGGTGACATTGCCCGAATACGTCTTGTACACATGTTCCAGAACGACGCTAGCCATTACCCACCCTCGCTTTGTGCGCTCAACTCCCGACTATTCTTCTTCTTCGACATGATGCTTGGCCGCGGCTTCCTGGATCTGCTTGCTCACGATGCTCGGAACCGGTTCGTACCGATCGTAATGCATCTCGAACGACCCGCGCCCCTGGGTCAGCGACCGCAGTTGGGAGGAATAGGTGAAGGTCTCCGCCAGCGGCACTTCCGCGAACACCACCTGGGCCCCGTCCTCGCGGTCCATGCCGAGGATGCGGCCACGGCGCGTGTTGAGGTCGCCGGTGATGTCCCCCATGTACGCCTCGGGGAAGCTGATCTTGAGCTTCATGATCGGCTCCAGCAGGATTGGCTTGGCCGCCGCCATCGCCCCGCGGAAGGCGCCGCGGGCCGCGACCTTGAACGCCATTTCCGAGGAGTCGACCGGATGGTACTTGCCGTCGAACACCGCGGCCTTGAAGTTGATCACCTTGCACCCGGCCAGCGGCCCGCGATCCTTGGCCTCCAGCACGCCCTTTTCGACCGCCGGAATGAAGTTCTTGGGAATGTTGCCGCCCACCACCTCGTTCTCGAAGACGTACTCGGCGGTGTGCAGCGGATCCAGCCGCAGATGCACCTCGGCAAACTGACCGTGGCCGCCGGTCTGCTTCTTGTGCCGGTAGACATGGGAGCCGGAGGCCGTGATGGTCTCGCGGTAGGGCACCTTGGGCGTCTTCAGTTCCATCTCCACCTTGAGGGTCGTCTTGAGCCGGTGGGCGATGTTGTGCAGGTGCTGGTCGCCCATGCCGGACAGCAGCGTCTCGTGGGTCTCGCCGTTGCGCTCCAGCTTGATCGTCGGATCCTCCTCCATGATGCGATGGATGCCGGCGGCGATCTTCTCATCCTCGCCGGTTTTGACGGCGTGAATGGCGCAGGACACGGTGGGCAGCGGGAAGGCGACCGGCGGGAACTGCTGGGTGACGTGCTTCCCGGACAGGGTGTCGTTGATGTGGGTCGCCTTGAGCTTGGCCACCGCAATGATCTCCCCCGGCCCGGCGCTCTCCACCACGGTCTGCTCCTTGCCGTTGACATGGTTCAGGGTGCCCCAGCGCTCCTTGGAGCCGCGGGTGACGTTGAACACCTCGGCGTCCGGGGTGAACTGGCCGGCATAGACCCGGAAGTAGGACAACTGGCCGATGAACGGGTCGGACAGCGTCTTGAACACCAGGGCCATGGCCGCCGGGGCGTCGGCCCCCTGCCGGGGCAGTCCGCCCTCTTTCAGGGGCACCGGGCCGCCCTCCAGCGGATTGGGGCAGAAGCGGATCAGGCCGTCCATCAGTTCCGTGATGCCGAGGTCCTTGGCGGCGCTGCCGCAGTAGACCGGCACGATGTCCCCGCTGCGCACCGCCCGGTGCAGGCCGACGGACTCTTCCTCCTCGCTCAGCTCCTGTCCCTCGAGATACTTGGCCATCAGCGCCTCATCCGATTCGGCCACCGCGTCGAGCACGGCGCTCCGCGCCTTGGCGGCGGCGCCGGACGCCTCTTTGGAGAGGGCGCAGAGCACCCCTTTGAAGGCGGCCTTTTCGCCGTCGGGCAACGCGAACGGCAGGCAGTTGGTGGCCCCCCAGGCCTCCTGGATCTCCCCCAGCACCTTGGCAAAGTTGGCGGTGTCCTTGTCCAGGCCGTTGATGAAGATCGCCCGCGGCTGGCCGGCGGCCTTGGCCTGCTTCCAGGAGCGCAGGGTGCTGGGGCCGATGCCGGCGGTGGCGTCCACCACCAGCAACACCAGGTCGGCGACGGCCTGGGCCGCCGTGGCTTCCCCGCAGAAATCGGCGGCGCCCGGGGAGTCGGTGAAGAAAAAGTGGCACCCGTTCCAGGCACAGTTCAGCGGCGCCGAATACAGGCTGTGCTTGCGTTCCTGCTCTTCGGCGCGGAAATCGCTCACGCTGGTTTTCTGGTCGACGCTGCCCAGGCGCCCCACCGCCTTGGCCTTGAACAACATCAGATCGCACAGGGTGGTCTTGCCGGCAGCGGCATGGCCCGTGACGGCGAAGTTGCGGATCTTTTCGACCGGGCAATTCTTCACAGTGGCGTCTCCAGATGGCGGTTGCGGTTGAACCAGATGGCGTGATGTACGGCCGACGGCGCGGACCTCCTGCGGCCGCGAAGGTTGTCTTCCGGGCCGCCGCAAAACTAGGGAACGCGGACGCCCGGACTGGCACCCAATCTAACCGGCTTTGAGAAAAAGCCAACAGCTGGCACGCCCCCGGGCGCATGACATTCTTGTCGGTTGGGAACCCCCTTTTGAGGAAAGGTGGTTCCCAAGCCCTCCGTCAAACCTTTTTGTGCCTTAACGCGGAGGGGCGCTTCCGCCACAAGCATTCCTCTCTGATCTACATTTTGCCAGAACGGCTTGTGGCGGAAGCGCCCCTCCGGTTTAAGATCCAAAAGTTTTGGGAAGGGGTTTGGGGAGCACCCTTTTCCAAAAGGGTGGCCCCAACGTCATCCGACAAAACGGTCATACACCCCACGCCCCCCAAGCGGCCGGCGGCATGGTATACTACATGGGACAAATGAGTGCCTGCGACGACCATCCGACCGCGCCGCCCTGTCCGCCCGTGGCCGCCCTGCGCCGGGGCGACACGGTGGGGGTGGCCGCGCCCGCCA
>JBAZJM010000450.1:0-3359 GCA_041651315.1 Lentisphaeria bacterium
CAGGCTGGCGGCGGCGGCGGCCGGGGCGCCGGGGGCGGTGGTGACCGGGATGTTGAGGTCATAGGCTTCGCGCAGGATGCCGCTGTCCTTGAAGGCACCGTCCCAGCAGAGGAGGGCGTAGGTGAATTCGTGCTCACCCTGGTCTGCCGTGGCGTCGGGGGCGAGCGGGGCGCGCAGCAGGGTCAGGTTGATGCTGTTGTCCTCGACGCTGATGCCGTACTTGCAGTCGTTGAGCACGGCGGCGCCGCGCCCTTCCTCGGTCAGGGCGGTCCACTTGTTGTTGCAGACCTCGAAACGGTCGGCGTCGAACGGGCGCGAACCGTGGGTGGGGCGGCGGAGGTGGCCGAACTGGATCTCGTGCAGGGCGTTTTCCGCGCGCAACGTCACCGGGAAGCAGGCCTTGAGGATCTTGTGGCGTTCCTGCCAGGAGACGCGGGTGCGGAACTCGAGGCGGCGGGAGCCGGCGCGCAGGACGATCTCCTGCTCCAGGCTGGAGGCGCCGAAGGTGCGCTTGACGCGGAGGGCGCCGAACAGCGGGCCGGCGGCGGCCAGCTTGACCTCGACCTTGCCGTCCATTTCGGCGGGGGTGAGCTTGTACTGGCTGTCCAGGTCCCAGGCGTCAAAGGCGCCGGGGACATCCTTGTAGAGGCGGAGCTGGTTGCAGGGGCCGGCGGCAAGCTCGCGGCCGGAGCTTTTCTCGATCACGCTGGTGATTTCGCCGGCGCCGTTGACGGTGACCTTGAGCAGTTCGTTTTCCAGCGACTTGGCGGTGGCCTTGACGGCGCCGGCCACCGGAGCGGCCTTGCCGGGCTTGGCCGCCAGCTGGAGGGTGGTCCAGCCGCAGGGCGGCACGTCGCGGAGCAGGGCGTAGGTGGTCTTGCCGGCCGTCTGGGTGGGCAGGGGGCGGCCGTCGGCATCGCTGGCGGCCTGGCTGCCGGCGGGCAGGGCGACGAGGGCGTCGCGGTTCCAGGAGATGGAGTTGAACACGGTGAGCTTGCCGGCGGCCTTGGCGGCGAGCTTGGCGCGGGCCTGGCCGGCGATGGCGTCGGCGCCGTCCCGGACCTTGGCGTAGAGGGCGCGGGCCTCGGCGTAGACGCGGGCGATCGAGGAGCCGGGGATGATGTCGTGGAACTGGTTGAGGAGGACATCCTTCCACAGCAGGTCGGCGTCGGCCAGCGGATAGGCGAAGCCGGCCAGGGCGCCCGCGGCGGCGCCCCACAGTTCGGCGTCGCGCAGGGCCAGCTCGCACTGGCGGTTGCCCTTCTTGATGGCGGCCTGGGTGGTGTAGGTGCCGCGGTGGGCCTGGAAGTACAGCTCGCCGAGGTAGGCGGGCAGGTCGTCCGTGCCCTGGCGCTCCAAGTCGTGGAAGAACTCGGCCGGGGTGCCGATGCGGGTGCGCGGCATGCCCTCCAGGTTGGCCTCGCGGCGCAGGAACTCCAGGTGCTCGCGGGTCGGGCCGCCGCCACCGTCGCCCCAGCCGAAGGGGACCAGGCGGGCATTGATGCCGTCCTTCTGCACGCGCTCGTTCCAGCGCTGGACCAGCATGGTCGGGGTGGTCTCGGAGTTGTAGTCGTTGTGGATGTGGGCGAGGACGCGGGTGCCGTCGATGCCCTCCCACCAGAAGGTGTTCTGCGGGAAGGGGTCGCCGCCGTTGTAGGTCCAGAAGATCTTCTGGGTGGAGAAGTACTTGATGCCGCAGCCGGCCATCAGCTGGGGCAGGGCGCCAGAATAGCCGAAGACGTCGGGCAGCCACATCATCTCGTTGTTGATGCCGAACTCCTCCTTGAAGAAGCGTTTGCCGTGGAGGAACTGGCGGATCAGGCTTTCGCCGCCGGCCAGGTTGGTGTCGGCCTCGACCCACATGGCGCCGTCAACGATCCACTGGCCGCTCTTGATCGCCTTGCGGATGCGCTCGTAAATCTCGGGGTGCAGCTGCTTGGTCATCCGGTAGAGGTGCGCCTGGCTTTGCAGGAACTTGTACTCCGGATACATCTCCATCAGCGAAAGCTGGTTGGAGAAGGTGCGGGCGACCTTGCGCTCGGTCTCGGCGACCGGCCACAGCCAGGCGATGTCGATGTGCGAATGGCCGAAGCAGGTCAGCAGCGGGCTGGTGGAGCCGTTGGTGCAGGCCAGCAGCGGCTGCAGGCGGCGGCGGCCGGCGCGGACGGTCTTGAGCATCTCGGCGCGCGGCAGTTCCAGGTCGACCAGGCAGGTGACGTCCTTGAGGCCGCCGTCAATCTCGGAGACCCGCAGGGCGTTCTGGTCGGCCATGGTCTCGCGCAGGCGGAACAGCGTCTCCATGTCGAACCACAGCTGGTAGAGTTCCTCTTCCCAGATGCCGATGCAGGAGGCGCCGACCTCCGCCTGGGTGGCGGGCGGCTCGGGCACCATGGTCTGGCCGTCGGGGCAGGGGCCGCCGCCGCATTCCATCACGCCGTGGCCGGCATAGGCCTCGACCAGGATGTGGAAGCGCTCGCCGCCCTTGGCCTTGCGGGTGAGGAAGATCGGCCGGTCCGCCCAGCCCTTGGAGCCGGCCGCCTGGCCGTTGACGTAGACCACGCACTCGGGATAGGTGAAGTGCTGCTCCTTGTTGCCCACCAGGAACTGCAGGACCACCGACTCGCCCTTGAACTTGGCCGGCACCGTGATGTCGGTGCGGAACCAGCCGTATTCCCACTTGGCCCCCCACTTCGTCCCGGTCGGCATCGGCTTGAACTTGCCCTTTTCCGCCGCCGCCGGCGTCAGCAGGTCAAAGGTGAAAAAGCCTTCCAGCCGGACTTCGTCCGCGGGGCGGAAGAACATTTTCTTCATCGTGTTGCGCCAATGGTCGACGCGGCGGCGCCATTCGGGATTGAGGCTCATGTCGGTATCCTGTGCTGATAGTGAAGATCAATAAAAGTTGGGAATCGTGGTCGGCCTGCGGAGCCGCATCCAAGCGCCCAACCCTTTGGACTGGCATTAAAAGACAGTTGGTAATCTAATGGTTTGCCGCCACTTTCGCGAGGCCCTTATTAACATTTTGGGCAAACGGCGGTAATTTATCCCCATCGGAAAGGCCCGGCCCATCCGGCCTGCGGAGCGACCGGCAGGCAACCGGAGACCACGGCCCGGAGCGGCCGGATTTTTCAGAACCCCCAAGACGACGGAGGAACGCAACATGAAGCGATGGATGCAGGGTGCCCGATTCACCGGGATCGTCATGGCCGGCCTGGCCGGCGGCTGGGCGTGGAGTTCGGCCGGCGCGGCCGAAACGCCGGCGGAAAGCACCGTCCGGCAGGCCATGGTCGAAGTGGTTGCCGCGGCGGCCCGCCTGGATGCGGAGGGCATCCTGGCCCGGCTCGATCCGGACCCGGCCCTGC
>JBAZJM010000451.1:0-3347 GCA_041651315.1 Lentisphaeria bacterium
CTGGATGATGATGGAACCTCTTATGACACCAAGGGATACATCTGCCCCGATGCCGCGGCCAGCCTGCAGGGAACGCCCGACGCCAAGGGGCGTTACGACATGGGCACCAGTTGGGGCGCCAATGTGACAGGGTTGAACCTGGCGCCGGCCGATCTTTATGTCGGTTACCGGCGAAGCAACGTGATTGCGCCATCCCAGAAACTCATGTTCGCAGACGCCGTGGACTGGTGGATCATGGCCTGGTGGTCGGATACCTATATGGGCGAAACCTGGACCGCCATGGCCGCCGCCTACCGGCACTCCGGCCGGATCAATGTCGTCCATTTTGACGGCCACGCCGCCAGCGTGAAACGGGAACTGGCGGTCAAACAGGACAGCCTGTGGGCCGTTCAGAACTGAGTCAATCCAATATTGGGGCCACCCTTTTGAAAAAGGGTGCTCCCCAAACCCCTTCCCAAAACTTTTGTTTCGTTTTGCGGATTCCGCAGGCCGGTGCTGCGCAGGTGGCAACGCCATGGGTGGCCGGGGCCGGCCTGCGGAATCCGCAAAAGATACAAAAAGGTTTGACGGAGGGTTTGGGTACCGCCTTTCCTCAAAAGGGGGTTCCCAATCCGAGAAGAACGCAACCGCACTCATCACACCAACACACAAGGACTTGCCGTAAAACATGACAACCACGTTAAAGGCCATGATTCTTCCCGCCGTGGCCGGTACCCTATGCCTGTCGCCGCTGGCCGCGCCGGCCGCTGCCGCCGGCCGGGCGGGCCAGGTGATTTACCAGGCGGCCTTTGACGGTGCCGGGGCGCTGGCCGGCTGGGCCGGTGACGGCCGGCTGGAAACCAGCTTCACCCGTGGCGGCACCCTGGCCGTGGAGCGGCGGGCCGGCCCGGCCGCCGGCGTGGCGGCGGCGACCTGTTCCCTGCCCTGTCCGGAGGCCCGCGGCTGCCTGGTGCTGGTCTCCGCACTGGTCAAGAACGAGGCGGTGACGGCGGGCCCGCACGCGGTCAAGCTGATGGCCACCGTCGCCGCTCCGGGCGGCAACGAGACCTATCAGGCCGGCATCGCCGGCGGCACGGTCAATTGGCGGCAGGCGGCGGTGCGTGTGTTCGTGCCCCGTGATGCCACTCAACTCACGCTCACTCTGGGCCTGGACAACGGCAGCCTGGGCAAGGTCTGGTTCGACGACGCCAAGGTCACCGTCCGCCAGCTTAACGCGGTCGTAACGGGCAAACTGCCGCCGGCGGCGACCCGCTTCTCAAGGGTGCGCGGCGCCATGATCGATCCAAACGGGTTCAAGGCGGCCGACGCCCAAGTCTTGGGCGGCCAATGGAACGCCAATGTCGTGCGTTGGCAACTGATCAACGCCCCCGCGGCGGGCGGGCCTTTGGGCTGGACGGCCTACGACCAGTGGCTGGACCAAGAAATCCAACGGTTGGACGCCATGCTACCGGTGCTGGAACGGCTGGGCATGGCCGTCGTGGTGGACTTGCACGCCCCGCCGGGATCCATGTTTTGGGAAGCCACCACGCTGCTTACCGAGCCCGAGCGACAGGACAAGCTGGTCGCCGTCTGGCGCAAACTGGCCAGCCATTACCGGGGCGTCAGGAATGTCTTCGGCTACGACTTGGTGAACGAACCGATCGATCTGGCCAGTCCGGCAATGGCCGGTTATGACACCGTGCCCGGCGATGCCCGCAACTGGTGGGAACTGGCGGACCGGACCGCCCGCGCGATCCGTGAGATCGATCCGGCGACCGCGATCATCTTCGAGCCCTCGCCCGGCGGCATTCCCTACGGCTGGAAGAACCTGCATCCGCTGACCGTTTCCAATGTGGTCTACAGCCTGCACATGTACATGCCGTACCAGTTCAGCCACCAATTGGTGCTCGCGGACTTTCCCAAGCCACTCCGCTATCCCGGCTTTGAGTTCTGCGGTGAAACCTGGGACTTGGCGCGGGTGAAACGGGAGATCCAGCCGGTGATCGATTTCCAGCAGAAGTACGGAGCGCGGATCTACGTGGGCGAGTTCAGCGCCACCCGCTGGGCCGCCGATAACAGCGCCTACCGCTACCTCAAGGATCTGACGGACATCTTCGAGGCCAACGGCTGGGACTGGTGCTACCACGCCTTCCGCGAAAACCCCTGCTGGAGCGTGGAACTGGACGAGGACAAGGACCATCCCACCGCCAAGGTCACCGAGCGGCAGAAGCTGCTGCGCCACTGGCTGGAGAAAAACCGCCGGCCGGCGTGGTGAACCGTCGCGGCACGCCATTCTTACGTCAATCGCCGTAACGTGACCTTATCGCCCCCCAAAAGCGGTCACAAATTCGTCCGGGGTAATCTCCGCCTGACGGATGGCGCTACGGAGTGTGCCGATGGCGAGTGACTTGTGCATGGGAACAACGCAACCGACTTTTCCGCGACGAAGAACGACGTGGCTGCCACGCTGCCGGACACAGACAAATCCAAGGCTCTCAAAGACCTGGATCGCTTCTCTGCCCGACAAGCGAGGCAACTCAGGCATGCGCGGGAACCTCAAACGTGGTCAGGATGGAACGGCGGGGTTCCTTGGTGGGAAACTCCTCCAAATAAAGCTCGGTGGCTTCCCGGAGATTGGAAACCGCCTCTTCCATGCTCTTGCCTTGGCTGGCCGTTCCGACCTCAGGACATTCCGCCACGAACCATTCCTCTTCCTGGTGTATTACTGCCGTGTAACGCATGACCGCCCTCCAAGAAACAATCACCTGACTTCCATAAGATTACAATAATACGGCGCCGATCTCTTTGCCATTTCGGCGGCGTTGCGTGACCTCAGCCAGTCGAAGTCCGGTCGCCGCCAGGCGGGGCGCTGGTGCCCCGGACCACCAGGGTGGTGGACAAGACGACATGGCGCGGGGCAGGGGGCGCGGCTGCCGGGTCGCGCCGGGCGCGGATGCCGCTCAGCACCAGGTCGCCCAAGGCCTCGGCGATACGGTCGATGGGCTGGGCGACCGTGGTCAGGGGCGGGTTCAGATAGGCGGCCAGTTCAATGTCGTCCACGCCGACCACCGAGAGGTCGCGGGGCACGGCCAGCCCCAGTTCACGCGCCGCCCGCAGCACGCCGATGGCCACCAAGTCGTTGACCGCAAACACGGCGGTCGGCCGGTTCCGGCGCGACAGCAGGTCCCGCCCGGCCTCGTACCCGTCCTGCAAGCGAAAACCGCAGCGGACAATCAGGTCGTCCGTGCAGGCCAGGCCGTGCCGCCCGAGTGCCGCCTCAAACGCCCCGGAGCGTTCGGAAATCTTCTGCTGAGGCGACACTCCGGCCACAAACGCCAGGCGCCGGTGGCCCAGTCCGATCAAGTGTT
>JBAZJM010000452.1:0-3345 GCA_041651315.1 Lentisphaeria bacterium
TCTGAGGAACAGTATATAGGGGAGGGTGTTGACACACTACCAATGCAATGACACGTTATGATACTATTTTGACTTTATTGCGGAAAAGACGGGCATGAAACGCCGAACACCAACGCCGGTCGCGGAACAGGTGACGCCGTTGCCGGACCGCTCCTTCGCAACGGAGCGGGTGGTCGGCCCGGTCCTCGACTGCAACTACCACACCCATCCCGAATACGAAATCACCTACGTCGACGGCGGGCATGGCACGCGCCTCGTCGGCGACAATGTTTCCTTTTTCGGCAAGGGCGACCTGCTGCTCATCGGCGGCGGCATCCCCCACCTCTATCACAACCGGCAGGAGGACAGCCTTTCCCCGTCTTGGGCCCGCTCCAGAGTGATCAAATTCCGCGGCACCTGCCTGGGGCCGGGGTTCTTTGACCTGCCGGAGATGAAGCCGGTCAAACGGCTGCTGGAACGCGCCGAACTGGGAGTGAGCTTCCCGCCCAAGACCGGGGCCGCGGCGGCCAAGGTCATCCGGGCGCTGTTTGACGAACCGGACGAACCCCGGCGCATCGTGCACCTGCTGGAGCTGCTCATCCTCCTGGCACAGGCAAAAGGGGCAACTGCGCTGTCACTCCGCAAGGGCGGCGACTTCAAGCACCAGGACACCAGCCGGATCGAGCGCGTCCTTGACTGGCTGCACCGCAATTTCACCGCCGGCATCGGCCTGGAAGAGGCCGCCGCGGTGGCCCGCCTGTCCCCGGAATCGTTCAGCCGCTTTTTTCGCACGGCGACACGTCGGCGCTTCATCGATTATCTGGGCGAACTCCGCATTGGCCAGGCCTGCCGCCTGCTGACGGAAACCGACGACACCATCAGCCGGATTGCGATCGAATGCGGATTCCGCAACCTCTCCAACTTCAACCGGCAGTTCCTCCGGCTGCGCAGAATGACGCCAAAAGCCTATCGTGCAGGCGTCTCGGCGTGCTTTCCGTAACGCGGTATGGGCTGCCGCCAGGCGGCCAGTTGAATTCACGGCGCCGCCGTGAATTCAAAAGCGGTCATGGAATGGGGCGGCAGGGTGTGGACAAACTGGCCGGCCGTCACCGTCACCGGGCCCGGCGTGCCGGTGAAATAGGCGGTCTCAGCAACGTCTTTCTGGTACAGTTCAAGGTAACTGCCGCCCGACGTCTTGAACCCGTCGAGGCAAATCCGGGTGGCCATCGTGGCCTGAAAGTCCCGGTTGAAGGCGACCAGGAACAGCTTTTTGCCGTCCTTGCTCAGGGAGGCCAGGGCCGTGACCCCGGGAAACGCGGGGAAGGAGGGCGGCAGAAAGAATTGCAGCTTAAGGTTCCGGTATTCCAGGGTCCCGGAAAGCTTGCCGCTGGGATTTTCCAGCCGGGCCACCAGGGTGACGCCGGGACAGTCCGGCCGGGTCTCAAAATACCCTTCGTAGCTCTGCCAGTCCCGGGCATCCTGGGCGCCGGGAACGGCGATGGCGGACTTGGTGGCGTCCCAGCCCCGCAGGTCGCACAACCCCAGTCCCATCACCCCCCGGGCGGTGTTGCCGGGGGCCGGCGTAAATTTCGCGTCAAAAGTGAACTTCAACAGCATCGCCTGGCCCACAGGCACGGTGGCGGGCCGGTGCACCACGGCAAAGTTCGGGTAGGTCGGCTGGGCACACTGGTCGAAATGAAGCGTCAGCCCGTCTTTCCCCGAGACCACGGCGAACACGCTTTTCTGATCAAATTCTTTCAGAATGAAGGCACCCAGGTCCAGGTTGCCCGGCAAGACCCGCCGCGGCAGGGATTGGGTGCCGCTGGAGGCGCCCCAACCGCCCACGGCCGGCGTGGTGAGCAGCGGCGCCTGCACCGCGGTTTCCACCACGGTGTCCCCGCAATACCGCGCCCAAGTCTCGAAAAACGCCACCGGCGCCGTCCGCGTCACCACCCGGCCGGTGTATCCGGTGTTGACAATCCCCCAAAAGTCATTGAGGATGTGCCAGTAATTGGCGGTGGCGATGCGGTTCCGCGGCTCCAGGCACAACCGCAGGATCTCGGCATCCGCCAGGCCGGCCAGGAACGTGAAACGCCAGTTGTGGTTGTAGCCGGTGTTGTATTCGGTCACCGCCAGGGGCAGGTCCCGGCCGCAATCGGCCTTGACCACCTGATGAAAACGGTCGAGGCAGGCCGCCGTCCGCGCGCCATAGGTCATCGCCACCTGGGTGTTCTGGTCGATGGGAAAGCCTTCGTCCAACGGCGGCCCGTACAAGTGGATGGAGACATAGTCCGCGATCGGCCCCGCCTTTTTGAGGACGACGTGGTTCCACGGCAGATCGGACTCGTGCCCGGGCACCGCGACAATGCCCAGCTTGATGGACGGGTCGACGGCGCGCATGGCCGCCGCGGTGGCGACGGCATACGCGGCATAGTCGTCGGGGGAGTAGCGGCGGCCCGGCACCACGTCGTGGTTGCCGTGGTCGCTCTCGTTGCCCAGCTCAAACCACTTGACGCCGTAGGGCTTGGGATGCCCCCACGCCGCCCGCTTCATCGCCCACGGATGTTCCGGGGTCGCCGGGGCGTTGAGGTATTCCACCAATTCCGCGGCGTGCCGCGGCAGTTCCGCCGCCGGCAGGGCGTAGTCAGTGACCGTGATCATCGGTTCGGCCTTGAGGTCACGGCACAATTGGATGTACTCGTCCAGGCCGAACGGCCAGTCGGGACGCTGGGCCAGCGGTCCGACCGTTTGTTGCCAGTTATAATTGTGCGCCAGGCAGCCGCCGGGATAGCGCAGCATGCCCAGCTTGATCTTGCCCATCTGTTCCAGCACGGCCGGCACGCTGCTCCGGGTCTTGGGGTCCCAAAACCCCTGGCCGTGCTGGGTGCGCCCGGCATTCATGCTCATGGGTTTGCTGGCCGGCTCGAAAATGCCGCGCGAATCCGCCGCCTCCAGGTTATGCCCGAAAATCAGCGGATTGACGGGGCCCACGACGTGGCCGGCCCGGATCACAATCTCCGCCGACCGGGTGGCCGGGGCAGCGGCCAACGCCGCGCCGGCCGCCAGCACGGAGGATGCGGCCAGGGCCGGTAACGCGAACCACGCGGCACGTTTAATCATGAGCGTAACAACCTTGTTTCCAAGCCTTTTTTGTCAAAAAAACCACGCCGCCCGTTCGTTGTGCCGACTTTAGTCGGGACTGCCGCCTTGCGGCCCGCCCCCGCCGGCTGAAGCCGGTACAACAAACGGGAACCCAATGGGCATTTCTGTAGGCACGGGCGTGCCGCCCATAGCCATCAGGTTAAGGTTTTTCAAGCGTGCGTTGACCGGTGTTTAGGCAGGGCCAAAGGCCCGATTTTATAATAG
>JBAZJM010000453.1:0-3324 GCA_041651315.1 Lentisphaeria bacterium
CATCATCCGCGCATCATTCCAACTCAAGGCTCCGGCATGGTCCCATTGCGAAAGCACCACGCCCACCTGCCGGCGGCACGGGGAGGCGTCCGTCAGCTGTTCCGCGGTGGGCAGTTGCCGGATGAAGGTGCCGCGCGCGCCGCGGCTGACCAGCAGACCGTCCCGCTCCAACTGCTTGATCGCCAGGCGCGCCGTCACCCGGCTGACCCCCGCCAGGGTGGCGATTTCCTGGTTGGAGGGAAAACGCTCCCCGGGCTTCAGCCCCTGCTCCAGCATGTACTGCCCCAGGCAGCGCTGCAGGCCGAGGTAGAGCGGCCCGTTGTCCCGACTCAGTTTTTTAAAGATATCACTCATAGCTTAAGTTGCCTTAAGTCATAGTATAGTAGAAGCCCACAAAAAAACAAGTGAAGGCTGAATGGTCCTGTCGCGGAAGCCTCCGGGGAGTGCCGGCGACTTCGACGCCGCCCGGTGATGCGGGGCCGTCAAAGCCGGCTCGTACAAGTGCCACATGGGCGCCCGCCGTCACTGCAGGGCGCCTTCCGGCGCAATGGTCCTAGGGAACCGACAGGCGCCCCACGGATCACACCTTATCCGCTGTTTCTCCGTTTCCCCATGCCATATTATGCCGCGTTAGTACCTTACGAGTGAAATCAGTTACAATATCTTTAAATCGAACATTCAACGTCCAACGACGAAACATCCACGTTGGATGCTGGACGTTGCATGTTCGATGTTAATACGCTCCAGTCTACCGAAGTATAACTCCGCCTCCCCCCCCACAGGGCATCCCCATGCTTGAACAGGCGCGTTGGATCTGGCCGGCCGAACTGACGGCGGGCCCCAATCAGTACGTTGAGTTCCGCCATGAATTCGACCTCCCGGGCCCGGCCGTGCCGGAGGGCACCCTGGCCATCTGCGCGGACTCCCAGTACGCCGTCTGGCTCAACGGCCGCTTTGCGGGCACCGGCCAGTACACCGGCTTCCCCGACCACGGCCACTACAACCAATACCTGCTCGGCACGCTGCTGCGGCCGGGCCGCAACGTGCTGACCGTGCTGGCACACTGCTGCGGTGTCGACCACTTTTCCTATATTCCCGGCCGGCCGGGGCTCATCTACGCCCTGCATGCCGACGGCCGGGAACTCCTGCGCAGCGGCGCCGGCGCGACGGCCCGGGCCTGCCCCGCCTACCGGCGCGACGGCGTGGCGCGCATCACCGGCCAGCTCCCGTTCAATTTCGAATACAACGCGTTAGGCGATGATGGGTGGCGTGGCGCGGACTATGCCGGCTGCCCCGGCTGGCGCGTCCTCGGCGCCGCGGACTGCCTGCCGCCGGAACAGGCGCGCCGGCTCACCCCGCTGCCCATCCCCCATTGGCGGGTTGAGAACCGGGTGCCGGTCCGGGTGGTCGCCCAGGGCGTCTTCCGCCGGGCCGCACCGCCGGCCACCGGCGAGGCCGTGCTGGCGGAACGCATGTTCCAGGATTTTCTCTCCGCCCGCCCCCTGGACGCCGTGTTCCAGGCCCCGGGCGCCGCGCCCGCCAACCTGGGCACCGGCGACGGCACGCCCCTGTGCCCGCGCCCCGGCGCGGCCGCTGGCACAGACGGCGTTTACCTGGTGGTCGACCTGGGCCGCGAGGATGCCGGGTTCCTGGAATTGGAGGTCACCGCCGCGGCCGGAACCGTGATCGACCTCGCGTACGGCGAACAGCTCGACAGCCTGCGGGTGCGCAGCACCGTCGGTGGCCGCCATTTTGCCTCCTGTTACCACTGCCGGGCGGGACGGCAGGTTTTCACCCACTGGGCGGTGCGGGCCGGCGCGCGTTACCTTCAGCTTCACCTCAGCGGCGACCTCGCCGGTTTCGCCCTGCACTACGCCGGCCTGCGCCCGGCCGTCTGGCCGGCGGAACTCCGCGGCGCCTTCCACTCTTCCGACCGCCTGGCCAACCGCATCTTTGCCACCGCCGTCCGCACCCTCCAGTTGTGCATGCACGAGCACTACGAGGACTGTCCCTGGCGCGAGCAGGGACTTTACGCCAACGATTCGCTGATCCAGGCCATGTGCGGCTATTATGCCTTTGGCGAATATGCCTTCCCCGCCTTCTCGTTCCGCCTGCTGGGCGAGAGCCTGCGCGAGGACGGCTGGCTGGAACTGTGCGCCCCGGCCCGCGTCCCGATCACCATCCCCTCCTTCTGCATGGCTTGGGTCGTGGAGCTGGAACACCACCTGCGCTATAGCGGCGATCCGGCCCCCGCCGCCGTCATGTTGCCACGGGTCACCCGGATGCTGGACGGCTGGACGGCCCAGCTCCTGGACGGCCTGCTGCCCTGCCCAACCGGCACCCCCTACTGGCATTTCTACGACTGGATGCCGGGGTTGCACGGCACCAGTCCGATGGGGTGCAACGGGTTCCACGCCCTCGGCGGCCGCCGCTACGACGCGCCGCTGAACGCCTGGTTTATGCTCGCGCTGGAAGCCGGCGCCGCCCTGGAGGACGCCACCAGCGACACCCCGGCCGCCCGCCGCTGGCGCCAGACCGCCAGCGAACTCCGCCACCAGTTTCACCGCCGCTTCTGGCAGCCGGCGGCGGCCTGCTACGCCTCCTATGTCGGCGCCGAAATCCCCGCCGACGACGCCCCCGCCGAGCTCACCCAGGCCCTGGCTCTTTGCGCCGGCGCCTGCCCGGACCCCGACATCGCCGCCGCCCTGCGCCGGCGCCTGGCGTCCGAAGCGCACGGGCTCGTCCCGGCCTCGCTGAGCCAGTCGTTTCACACCCTGATCGCCGCCGCCGCCGACCCCGCCTGCCGGCCGCAACTGCTGGACCGCCTCGCCGACACTTGGGGCGACATGCTCTGCCAGGGGGCCACCGCCTTCTGGGAGACCGCCAAGGGCGGCTGGGATTTTGACTGTGCCGGCAGCCTCTGCCACGGCTGGTCCGCCCTGCCGGTCTATGCCTGGAGCGCCTGGCTGCTCGGCGTCCGCCCCCTGGCCCCGGGATTCACGCGCTTCACCCTGGATCCCGCCCCCGACCGTTGTGTGGGCGCCGCCGGCACCGTGCCGACCCCGCACGGACCAATCACCGTCGCCTGGGACCGCGACGCCTCCGGCCTGGTCGCGCGCCTGAGCTGCCCGCCCGGCCTCACCCCCGAGCCCGCCGCCGGCATCCGCGTGGAACACGCCTAGCTTGGATTATTCATGGACCTTCTGTAGGCACGGGCGTGTCGCCCATAGCCATCAGGTTAAGCCGTTTTTGAGCGCCAACGGCGCGCCTTCATACCAGCCTGGGGCAACGCCCCAGGAAAGGCGACGTATAACGTTTGAGCCC
>JBAZJM010000454.1:0-3313 GCA_041651315.1 Lentisphaeria bacterium
AAGTTGGAAAGCAGAAATTGATTCCAGTTTTCCGCCTTTGACCGGTCACTTTCGCTCCCTGCGGTCGCTTCGTTCGCGGCTCGGATTGGCCTTGAACTGATAATCGGAGGGCGGTTTTCCCGTCCCAGCGGGACGGGGCGGGAATAGGCAGGGGCTTCAGCCTCTGTTTTGTCACCCGCCCCCCCATTTCGCGTGCCGTCAAGTACGCGGCGAATCGCGGCGTACCTCCGGCACGCCATCGTTTCATTTTTTGGAACTACGGGACGAAACCGCGCACGTCAGTAAGCGGTCGTTCATGCCAGGGCGGCGTCGAAGCCGCCGACACTCCACGGAGCCTTCCGCCTCAGGACCATCCCTCACGGCTGGTAAGGGGACACTGAATGGGCGGGTAATCCGGACTCGGTTTTTCCGAGCCGGGAACGTAGCGACCGCAGGGAGCGTGAGTGACCGGTTACCACGGCTGATGAGTTCCGAGCTCATGCACGGACTGTCGCGGTATATATTCAGCCATTTACGGTTCAACCCACCGCGACAACCGCACGGAGGACGGCCATGCAGGCGAAACGAAACAGGATGGGCATGATGGCGGCGGCGGCCGGATGGGTTGGGGTGGCGGCGGCCGCGGCCGCGGCGGCCGGCCCGGATCCGGCGGCACTGGCGGCGGGGATGGACCGGGGGGCGGGCTATCTGCTGTCGGTGCAGGGAACGGATGGCGCCTGGCTGGGGCATCCGGCCGTCACGGCGCTGGCCTGCATGGCGGTTCAGAAGGCCCCCTTGGGCGCCACCCCCCGCGGCCGGGAAGCGGTGGCCCGCGGACTGGCCTTGGTCGTCCGCTTTGCCCAGCCGGATGGCAGCATTTGGGCGAAGAGCGAGGGGGAGTATCCCAACTACTCCACCGCGATCTGCCTGCTCGCCCTGCACCAGGCGAACCGGCCCCAGGATCGGCCCTTGATGCAGGCTGCGCGCGCCTACCTCATCGGCTCCCAGTTCAGCGACGTGCCCGGTGGCGATCCGGCCTATGGCGGCATTGGCTATGGCAAGTCCAAACGTCCCGACCTTTCCAACACCCAGTGGGCGTTGGAGGCGCTCTATGCCACCGAAAGCCTCGACCGCGACACCCCTGCCGCCGACCCCGCCAAAGCCAAGGCCGCCCGCCTGTGCTGGGAACGCGCCATCCGTTTTCTCAGCCGTTGCCAAAACCTCCCGGAGAGCAACGACCAGGCCTGGGTGTCCGCCGACCCCGCTGACCGGGGCGGCTTTGTCTACCGGCCCGGCGAAAGCAAGGCCGGCAAGACCGGCCGGGACGGCCGGCCGGCGGCCGCCGGCCTGGCCACTGACGAGGGGGACACGCTGCGCAGCTACGGCAGCATGACCTACGCGGGGCTGAAAAGCATGCTCTACGCCCGGCTGCCGGCCGATGACCCGCGGGTCCGGGCGGCCTGCGGCTGGCTGGAGCATCATTACACCTTCGACGAAAACCCCGGCATGGGCGCCGCCGGCCTTTATTATTATCTGCACACCGCGGCCAAGGCCCTGGCCGCCACCGGCCGGCCGGCCCTTGTCGTGGACGGAAAGCCGCGCGACTGGCGTGCCGACCTGGCCGCCAGCCTGCTGGCCCGGCAGCGCCCTGATGGCGGCTGGCGCAACGACAACGGGCGCTGGATGGAGTCCGTGCCTGAACTCACCACCGCCTACGCCGTGCTCACCCTGGCCGCGGTCCGCGACGCCGCGCCGGGCCCGTGACCTAACGCCCCTCCTCTACAGGCTGCCGGTGCGTTGGAAGGCGCGCGGGGGGGTGCCGGTGGCCTGGCGGAAGCAGCGGGAGAAATGGAACGGGCTGGAGAAGCCGAGCTGGGCGGCGACGGTCTTCACCGGCGTGCCCTTGAGCAGGAGCAGCCGGGCCTGGGCCACTTTCAGCCGGATGAAGGCGGCCTTGGGGCTCTCGCCGGTCAGCGCGGCGTAGCGGTGCGACAGGGTTGACTCGCTGACATGCAGGCGGCGGGCGACGTCGCGCAGCCACAGGCGGCCGCCGAGGTTGCGCCGCAGCAGATCGTCCACGTTCCGCACCAGTTCAGCCTGCGGGCCGCCGGCGCCGCGGCCAGGGGCAGGTTCCCGCACCCGCCAGGTTTCCGCCTCGACCGGCTCCGCCGTGTGCAGCAGGTGAATGGCCCGGTGCAGTTGCGCCTGCGCCAGCCAAAACCCCGGCTCGCCCCATTCGGCGGCGATCCGCGCGGTTTCCAGAAAGACCCGGCCCAGCTCTCCGGATTCATCCAGGACCCGCGCGCAACCGGCCGTGGGATGGATCAGCCGGCGCAACCCCGCCTCCTCCCCGCCGGTGAACAGGATCCACGCGCTGTGGCGCGGCCCCGGCGGCCCCTGGGTGTCCTCCCAGATCACCGTCTCGGGCGCGTACAGATGCAGGACGAACGGCGGCCGGGCCCGCCACGGCGCCTGTGCCGTGCCGCAACGGATCCGGCCGAACGGCTGGAACTCATAGTCGATCACCCATTGCTGGACGCTGATGCGGATCAGGGACTGCGGCAACTGGTCGCGGATTTCGGCCAGGCTGTGGATGGCGGGGCACAATCCGGCGCGGGGCGCCCATGTCTGGCCGATCGAGGTGGGAGTCATAATGCCTAAAAGTATATGATTATTGCTTGATTTCCAATGGATATGTGAATGAAATGAGTTATTCTGTATGCAGGTAAGTGAATAATGACGAAAATGGAGATGCGCCATGTACGACATTGGACAGGCGGAAATTGAGGCGGTCATCAAGGTCATTACCAGCAAGCAGTTCATGCGCTATCGCGGTGGTGAGGGCGGCTATACCGAGCAGTTTGAAAAAGCCTTGCAGGACAAATTCCAGGTGCGCCACGCCCTGACCGTCAACAGCGGCACCAGCGCGCTGATTGGCGCGCTGGCGGCGATGGGGATCGGCCCCGGCGACGAAGTGATCGTTCCCGCCTATACCTGGGTCGCCACCGCCATGGCCCCGCTGGCGGTCGGCGCGGTGCCGGTGATGGCCGACATTGACGAGTCCCTCACCATCGACCCGGAAGACATCGGACGGAAGATCACGCCCTACACCAAGGCGATCATTCCGGTCCATATGATCAACCAGCCCTGCGACATGGATGCCATCATGGCGATCGCCAAGAAGCATCATCTGCTGGTCTGCGAGGACGCCTGCCAGGCCTGCGGCGTGAGTTATAAGGGCAAACGGGTCGGCACCATCGGCCATACCGGCGCGCTTAGTTTCAACCAGTTCAAGAACATCACCTGCGGCGAGGGCGGCGCGGTGCTCACCAAC
>JBAZJM010000455.1:0-3309 GCA_041651315.1 Lentisphaeria bacterium
GTTCTTCGCCGCCGGCGCCGCCGTGCATGCCACCGGCACCCGCAACCTGGAAGCCATGGGCGGCCTGCTGCGGCGCATGCCGGAAACCGGCGCCCTGTTCATTTTGGGTGCCGCCGCCGCCTCGGGCCTGCCGCCGCTGAACGCCTTCACCAGCGAATTCCTGCTGTACCTGGCCGGTTTCCGCAGCCTGGCGGTGGAACCCACCGGCATCCGGGTCCTGGCGGTGCTGGCCCTGGCCGGCCTGGCGCTCACCGGAGTGCTGGCCGGCGCGGCCATGGCCAAGGCGGCGGGAATCGGTTTTTTGGGCGAGCCGCGCTCCGAGGCAGCCGCCAACGCGCATGAGCCCGGCCTGGGGTTGCGCCTGCCGATGATGATCCTGGCGGCCGGCTGCCTGGCCGTGCCGCCGCTGGCGACCTGGTGGCCGTACCTGCTGGCGGTGCCGGCGGCCGAGATTGCCGGCATGCCGCCGGCGGCCTTTGCCGACGTCGCCAACAGCCTGCAGGCGCCGCTGGCCGGGCTGGCCACCGCCGGCCTGCTGCTGCTGGTGCTGACCGGCTGGCTGGTCCTGCGCCTGCGCCTGACCCTCCGCAAACAGACCGTCCGCCGCGCCGCCGTCTGGAGTTGCGGCTACCTCCATCCCACCCCGCGCATGCAGTACACCGCCGACTCCTTCGCCCAGCCGATGGTCGCCCTGTTCCGGGGACTGCTGCGCCCGCGCCTTCACAGCACCCGGCCCAAGGGGCTGTTCCCGGCCCCCGCCGATTTCGCCTGCACCACCCCGGACGTGGTCCAGGAACGCTATTTCCGCCCGTTCTTCCGGGCCGCCCGCGAACGGCTCGGCACCCTCTGCGGCTTCCAGGAGGGACGCGTCCAGGTCTATCTTCTCTACCTTGCCCTGACCCTGCTGGCCCTGCTGCTGTGGAAACTGTAACCCCCTCCCCATTGACCCCATGAACGGACTGGCCCTGCTGCAATTGCTGGCCGGACTGGCGCTGGCGCCGCTGATCCCGGGACTGATCAACCGGGTCAAGGCGCTGGCGGCCGGCCGGCGCGGCCCCCCCACCATCCAGCTCTACCGCGACCTGTGGAAGCTGCTGCGCCGGGGCGTGGTCTACGGTTCCGGCACCAGCTGGGTGTTCCAGGCCGGACCGCGCCTGGGGTTGGCCGCCTGCCTGACCGCCCTGGCCATGCTGCCCTGGGGGACGCTGCCCGCCCTGCTGGCCTTTCCCGGCGATTTGGTCGTGCTGGTTTACCTGCTCGGCCTCGGCCGTTTCTTCACGGTGCTCGCCGCCCTCGACACCGGCTCCAGCTTCGAGGGCATGGGAGCCAGCCGCGAAGCCTGCCTGGCCGCGTTGGCCGAAGTGCCGCTGGTGCTGGCGCTGGCTGCCCTCGCCTTGGGGACCGGAACCGCCGCCCTGTCGCAACTCTCGCTGTCCCCGATCTATGCCAAGGTCGCCCAGTTGCCGCCCGGCGCCACCGCGGGGTTGCTGCTGGCCGGGGCCGCCCTGCTGGTCGTCTACCTGGCCGAGAACTCCCGCATCCCGGTCGACGACCCCAACACCCACCTGGAGCTGACCATGATCCATGAGGTCATGATCCTCGACCATTCGGGGCCCGAACTGGCGGTGCTGGAATATGCGGGCGCCCTCAAACTCTGGCTGCTGGGCGGACTGGTCGCCGGCCTGCCGCCGATCGCCGCCGCCGGGCCGGCCTGGCGGCCGGCGGCCGGCTTTCTCGCCGCCCAGGCCGTAGTCGCGCTGCTGGTCGGCGTGGTCGAATCCGTGCTGGCCCGGATCCGCATGAACCGCCTGCCCCAACTGATGCTGGCCGCCGCCGCGTTCGCCCTGCTGGCCCTGGTCCTCTTCCTCAAATGAACAACTCCCTGAATTTCGACCTGCTGCTGGTGATGCTGGTGCTCACCAACCTGCTGCTCCTGGTTTCGGGACGGATGGCCACCTGCATCCGCACCGTGGCCGCCCAGGGCGTCACCCTGGCTCTGCTGCCGCTGCTGCTCGGCCAGGGCCACACGGCCACCATTCCCGGAGCCCTGCTGGCGTTGGCGATGGTCCTGCTCAAGGGCGCCGTCTTTCCCTGGCTGCTGTTCCGCGCCCTGCGCGTGGCCAACGTCAACCGCGACATCGAACCGTTCATCAGTTTCACCTTCTCGCTGCTGGCCGGCATCCTTTCCCTGTTCATCGGCTACTGGATCGCCAGCCGGCTGCCGCTCCCCGACCCCGCTGTCTCCCCCCACCTGGTGCCCGCCGCCATCTTCACCATGACCACCGGCCTGCTCCTGCTCATCGCCCGCCGCAAGGCGTTGACCCAGGTCGTCGGCTACCTGGCCCTCGAAAACGGCATCTACACCTTCGGCATCGCCGTCGCCCGCGACGGCTCCCCCTGGCTGGTCGAACTGGGCGTCCTGCTCGACATCTTCGTCGCCGTTTTCGTCATGGGCATCGCCATCTTCCATATCAGCCGCGAGTTCGACCACATCGACACCGACCAGCTGGCCACCCTCAAGGACTAGTACCCCGTAACGCTTAACTCTTCACCACGAAGGCACGATGGACACGAAGCCCGATCGAAGCGCTTCAATGGCAAAATGGGCGTAAAAACACATTAATGCCGAAGGCTGAATTTTGAAGTGAAATGCCCCCGTGCAACGCACCAGCCACACCGTGGATTTCACTTCGACATTCAGAATTGGACATTCGAAATTCAACATTCATGAATAATCCAGGCCAGCCGCTAGCCACCGCAAAACCATGAAACCGCCCCACCCCTCGTTTTTCAGAGCCGGGAACGTCAGTGACCGGTCAAATCAACACTCTTTATCAACGAACCCACTTGACCCGTCACTGACGTTCCGGGCTCTGATCAATCAATCATGAACCTGCTGCTGCTCCTTATCCTTGTTCCCACCGTGGCGGCCCTGGCCGCGTTCGTCCTGCGCTCCGCCCCGTGGCGCCGGCGCCTGCTGGTGGCAACGGCCGCCGGCCACACCGCCTTCACCGCCGCCGCCGCCTGGCGCCGGCCGCCGCCGCCGCTGGCCGGCGACTGGCTGGCCCTCGACGACCTGGGGCTGCTGTTCCTGGGCATCACCAGCATCCTCTTCCTGGCCGCGGCAGTCTATGCCGCCGGCTACCTGGCCCATGAAAAACACGGCGCCCCCCCGGACCAGGCCGAACCGTTCCTCTTCGTCAACGCCCCCGAGGCGACCTTCATCGGCTGCCTGCTGCTCTTCCTGGCCACCATGAGCCTGGTCTGCCTGACCCAGCGTTTCGGCCTGCTTTGGGTCGGCCTCGAAGC
>JBAZJM010000456.1:0-3302 GCA_041651315.1 Lentisphaeria bacterium
CTGTCTGCGGGAGAATCCCTCCGAGCGTTACCAATCCTGCGAAGACATGGCCACCGACCTGGACATTTTCTTCAAGGACAGCCACAAGGTGGTGACCAATGACATGCTGGAGGAATTCCTCTCCGATCTGTTCAGCACCAACCCCACCTTTGTCTCGCGCCGGTTCATTCCGCTCACCGGCACGCCGCACCTGGACCAGCCGCAGTTCAACCCGAACAAGAACATCAAGGCGGAGGACCTGCCGGCGTCGTCCCCCACCCTGAAGACCGTGAAGATCCTGCCCGGCAAAGACGGATAACCGCGAACACACCGGCGCCTGACCGCGCCAGAAAACGGGAACCCGGCGGATGACCTATCTCCAGTTCAAGATCGGCGGCGCCTGCTATGCCATGGCGACGGCGGCCGTGGAGGCGGTGGTGGCGGCGGTGCCGTTGCGCCCCTGTCCCGGGGCGCCGGACTGGCTGCCGGGGTGGCTGCCGTATCAGGGCGGGGTGGTGCCGGTGGCGGACCTGACCCGGCGGCTGACCGGGCAGCCCAGCCAGCTGCGGCTGAGCACGCGCATCCTGCTGATCCCCCACTCGCGGCCGGATGGCGGCGGCGGGCGTTTCGGGCTGCTGGCGGAAGGGGTCACCGACACCCTGACGTGCGCGCCGGCCCGTTTTTCCGTGTCGCCGCCGGGGGCGGCGGCCTTTCCCTGGCTGGGGCCGCTGGCGTCCATGGAGGGGGAGATGGTGCAGTTGATTTATCCGGAGCGGTTTCTGCCGCCGGAAGTGGATGCGGCCCTGTTTGCCTGACCCAGGCGTCATCGGGAGTCTGCGGATCACCAGCATGGACATGACACCGGTTCAGCGGTTTTTGGAGCGGCACATCGGCTTGGATGTGGCGGCGACCGGCGTGGATACGGTGGCCTTGGCCGTGGAGCGGCGGCTGGCGGTGGCCGGGGTGGCGGACCCCGCCGCCTATGCGGTGCGGCTGGCCGCCGATCCGGCCGAGGCGCAGGCGTTGTGTGAGGCGGTGGCGGTGCATGAGAGCTGGTTCTTCCGCGACGAGGTGCCGTTTCGTTTCCTGCAGCAGCTGGTCAAGGACGCGGCCGGAGCGCGGCGGCCGTTGCGTCTGCTGAGCTGCCCCTGTGCGCGCGGCGAGGAACCCTATTCGATGGTCATCAGCCTGCTGGCGGCCGGGCTGGCGCCGGAGCACGTCGAGGTGCTGGCGGCCGACCTGACGGGCCACGTCCTGACCGCGGCGCGCCAGGGGGTGTACAAGGACGGCGTCTTTCGCGGTGAGTGGGCCGCCGGCCTGGCGCGGCAGTATTGCCGGCCGATCCCCGGCGGTTTCCACGAGGTGTTGCCGGTGGTCCGCGACCGGGTGCGCTTTGCCCGCGGCAACCTGCTGGATCCCGCCTTTGCCGCCGGTGAGCCGCCCTTTGACATGGTGTTCTGCCGCAACCTGCTGATTTACCTGACGTCGGCGGCGCGGCAGACGGTTTTCACGGCTCTGGAACGGCTGCTGGCGCCGGGCGGCTGGCTGTTTGTCGGCCATGCGGAAATGGGGCTGGCCTTGGGCGCCCGCTTCCTGCCGGGGCCGGAACCGGCGGCCTTTGCCTGCCGGCGGCCGCCGGCAGGGGGGGCGGCGGGCGCCGGGCCGGCGGCGGCCGCGCCCCGGCCGGTGGTGCCGGCGTACCGTCACCCGCCCGTCCGGCCGCCGGTTCCGGCGGCGCCGCCGCCCAAACCGCCAGCGCCCCTGGAAGCGGCGGCGGAGGCCGCCGCCGTGCGGGAACTGGCCGACCAGGGGGACCTGGTGACGGCGGCCGCCCGCTGCCAGCGCTGGCTGCAGCGGCAGCCGGGGAGCGCCGAGGCCCATTACCTGATGGGCGTCCTTCATGCCGCCCGCAGCCAGTGGACGGCGGCCGAGGCCGAACTGACCCAGGCCGTGGCGCTGGACGGCACGCACGGGGATGCCATGCTACATTTGGCCGTGATTTTGGAACGGCGCGGCGAGCGCGCCGATGCCGTCCGGCTCCGTCAGCGCCTGCGGCGCCAGGATGACGCGCAGGGGCAGGGAAGCGCGACCTTATGAGCACCGCGGCCACCGCCAATGATTGCTGGAACACGATCGGCGCCTTGGGCGACCGGAGTTGTCCCGAGCTGCCGGCCCAGGTGCATTGCCGGAATTGTCCGCGCTACGCCGCCGCCGGCCGCGAACTGCTTGAGCGCGAACCGCCGCCGGGCTACCGCGAGGAATGGGCCGGCCTGCTGGCGGCGCCGCCGGTCGCGGATGCCGCCGCCGACCGCGCGGGCACGGCCGCCCTGTTCCGGGTCGGCAACGAATGGCTGGCGCTGACCGGGGCGCTGTTCCGGGTCGTGACGGCGGCGCGGCCGGTGGCCCCGTTGCCGCACTGGCGCGGCGGGGCGCGCCGCGGCCTGGTGGCGGTCAACGGTGAGCTGCTGCTGTGTTTTTCCATGGAGGCCCTGATCGGCCTGCCGCCGGCCGCGGCGCCGGCGGCGGAGTGCGCCACCGCCCGGATGTGCGTGATTGCCGGGGCGGGCGGGCCGTGGGTGTTCGAGGCGGCCGAAGTTGCCGGGATGCTGCCCTGGCGGCAGCGCGACCTGAAGCCGGTGCCGCTCACCGTGGCCCGGGCCACTCCGCATTTCATCCGCGCCCTGGTGCTGCTGGAAGGGCGCACGGCGGGGCTGCTGGATGACGAGCTGCTGTTCCATGCGTTGGAGCATGACGTCGCCGGCGGCGGCCCGGTCCGGAAAGGAGGCGCGGCATGAGCGATTCCTCTCTTGCGGACCTGGGGGCGTTCTCGATGATGGAACTGCTCCGCCAGGAGGTTGAAGCCCAGGCGGCAATCCTCACGGAAGGGGTGCTGGCCGCCGAGCGTGGCGGCGTTGACCCGGCGGTGTGGGAACAGCTGATGCGCGCCGCCCATTCGGTCAAGGGGGCGGCCCGGATTGTCGGGCTGGATGCCGCCGTTCAGGTCGCCCATGCCTTGGAGGACGGCTTCTCGGACATCCAGCATGGGCGCGCCGCCTTCAGTGCCGCCGCCGCCGACCCGTGGCTGGCCGCGGTGGACCTGCTGGTGCGCCTATCCAAACTGTCGGAGGCCGATGCGGTGATCTGGCCGGAGGGGCACCGGGACGAACTGGAGGCCATCCTGCAGCGTCTGGCGGCGGCGCGCGCGGCGGTGGTGGCCGCCCGGCAGCCGGAAACGGCCGGTCCGGCCGCCGCGGTGGTGCCGCCGGTTGCGGCGGTTGCCGGGGAGGCCGTCAACGAAATGCCGGCGGTGCCGCCGGAAGTTC
>JBAZJM010000457.1:0-3277 GCA_041651315.1 Lentisphaeria bacterium
CGTCGCCGCTCGACCTCGACTACGCAAAGCTGGTCCTGTCCCGGCTCATCCTCACCGCCGCGGAGGCGCTCCGCGACCCCCGGCCGGCCCCGGTGGCCGGCCGTCTGCCCGGCGATGCCGCCGACTTCATCATGGCGAACCTGGCGCGCCACCTGACCGTCACCATCGTGGCCCGCCATCTCGGGGTCAGCCGGGCCACCCTGACCCAGGCGTTCCGGGACGGCGCCGGCATCAGCCCCGGCGACTACCTTCGCCGGGCGCGCTGCAACCAGGCCATGGAATGGCTGGCGGGCCGCCGCCGGTCCATCTCCGAAATCGCCTTCCAGCTCGCCTTTCCCAGCGCCCAGTATTTCGCCACCGTCTTCCGGCGCTACACCGGCATGACCCCCGGCCAGTACCGGCGGCAAGGCGGGAAAACTGAAAGCTGAAATCAATCGGTTGCTTGATTTCAGCTTTCTGCTTTTATCGGGTGTATGACCGTTTTGTCGGATGATGTTGGGGCCATCCTTTTGGAACAAGGGTGCTCCCCCCGCGCTTCGCGCTGTGCAGCCCCGGCTCTGCCGGGTCGCTCACCCGTTCGCTCTGGATCCCCCTTCCTAAAACTTTTGGATCTTAAACCGGAGGGGCGCTTCCGCCACAAGCTGTTCTGGCAAAATGAAAATCAGAGATGAGTGCTTGTGGCGGAAGCGCCCCTCCGCGTTAAGGTACAAACAGGTTTGACGGAGGGTTTGGGAACCACCTTTCCTCAAAAGGGGGTTCCCAACCGAACAAGAATGTCATGCACCCCTTATTATCCGGCCCACCGCCTTGAAGAAGGTGTAGCAGAAGACGCCGTCGGGTTCGGCGGTGCGGTACAGCTCCCGGATTCCCTGGTCAAATTCGGCGGCGGGCATCAACTCCGCCGCCAGGGCAGTCTCCCGCACCCCCGCGATCATCGCGGTGAAGGTCTTGCGGATGAAGCCGTCCACCAGCGCCGGCCGGCTGCCGTCGACATAGACCAGGCGCGGCGACACCGCCACCTCCTGAAATCCGGCGCGGGTCAGCAGCGGGAACAATTCGCGGCCGATCAGGGCGTTGCCGCCCGCCCGGCGCTGCAGCTCGACCTGGCAGGCCACGGCCCGGCGCGCCAGGACGCTGTCGGGATGAAAACAGGTGGAGCCGTGGTCGCCCTCAATGGCCACCAGGGTGCCGCCCGGCTTCACCATGTCACGCAGCAGCTCCAGCGCGGCAACCGGTTCCGGCAGATGCTCCAGCACGAAGCAGAGCACCACATGGTCGAAGGACTGCGGGGCGAAGGGCAGGTGAAAGATGTCCGCCGGCTGGAACTCGACATTGCGCAGCCCCGCGGCGGCGGCCGACGCCCGCGCCTGTTCCACCGAGGCCGGTGAGAGGTCGATGGAGACGAAGCGGACTTCGGGGTTTTGCGCCGCCATGATCAGCGTCTGCGCGCCGACGCCGCACCCGGCTTCCAACACGCGGCTACCCGAGGGGAACAGCGTGTCGTCGTGGATCAGCTCGGCCAGGGTCGACGCCTGGTCGCGCAACCGGACACCCTCGGTCCGGTCATAGCCGTGGACATAAGCGGAAGTGTTCATTGCGGTTCATGAATGACCAGGTCGCACCGGCGCGATTCCGGCGTCACCTGGAGATGGGTCAAAATGCCGGCGGTGACCTCGCCGGAAACGGTGGTGTTGTCGGGCGCGGCCAGCTTGAAGCTGACATCCCAGGCCTTCGGCCAAGCCGGCAGGAGATGAATCTTGCCGGCATCGGCCTGGAGCAGCATCCGCTGCAGCGCGGTCATGGTGACGCCGCCATGGTCTTCGTCGGGTACCCAGTCGCTGTTGGCGTCCCAGAACACCGGAAAGCGGCAGACCGTGGTGAAGTCGGCGGCGTTTTTCGCCACATCGCTCCGGGCCGCCTCCGCGAGGCCGAGCAGCGCGGCCTGGATGGCATCCTGGCGCCAGCAGCCGGTGACCTTGAACGGCCGGGCCGCATAGGTGTCCCGCCCGGTCGGCAGCTCCGGCTTGCCGACCCCGTAAAGCCGGTAGGGAAAAACGGCGTACAGCGCGACGTTTTCAAAGTTGCAGCACTGGTCATATTGCTGCGCCGGAATCAGTTCCGCCCGTTTTTCCCAGAACCAGGTCCGTTTCGGCACGGCCGGCAGCCGCGCCTGCAGCCCGCGCCAGGCGGCGGCCTCGGCGGCGGGCAGGCCGTCCAGTTTCAGCAACCGGTCAAGAACCGTGGTGAGCCCGGCGATTTCCGGCAACGGATTGACGGCGTCATGCCAGGTTTCCAGCGCCTGTGCCGGCGTGAAGAGGATCTTGCCATCGTCGTCGCGCCGCGGATAATGCTCCGCATAGAACCGCAGGATGGGCACGGCCAGCGTGAGCAGCGTGTCGCTCAAGAAATTTTCATCCCGGGTGAAGTCGTAGAAATCCAGCCCCAGATACAACAGTTCCAGACCGCCCTGCCAGTAGTGGCGGATATAGCGGTTTTCCACCTCGCCGGGGGCTTTGCCGGCGCGGTCGTACCCGTAATTGGCATTGAGGTAGCTGCCCCAAAAGGTCATGGTTTCCGGGAAGCACGCGCCGGCATGGCCGAAATAGTGCCGCACCCGCGCTTCCGCCAGTGGCAACGCCTTGAGATACATGTTAAACAGCGGCCGGATCATCTCGAAATCGCCGGCATTGAGCAGGGGCCAGTACAGCAGCCGGGTGTTCTGAAACCAGTAGGCGCCGCCCCAGCGCCGGTAATCGGCATTGTAGGCGCCGTCAAGGGGGACGTCCATGGTGAAAATGCCGCCATTGAACTTCATGGGATAGGCGCCCCGGCCCTGGCAGGCAAAGACAAACCGCTGCAGGGCATAGGCCTGTGTCACCTTCTCCGCTTCCGGAGCCCCGCCGGCCACGATCCAGCTCCGCGCCCAAAACGCCGTCCACCACGCCTGGTGTTTGGCGGCGTCGGGCGGCGGCGCATCAAGCCGCTGCCGGAGCCGCCGCTGCCATTCCGCCGCCGTGGCGGGCGCCAGGGTCAGGGCGTGGACGTGGAGCGTGAAGATGGCGGCGGAAGCCGTCAAAACCGTGTCGGCGGTCCGCCGGAAACCCGGCCCGGTGATCGCCGCGCCAAAGGTCCGGTGCAGCAACGGATCGGCCTGCGACTCCTTCAGGAAACCGAGCGCCTGGTGGTCAAGGGTCGACGGCCAGACCGAAGAGGTATTGCGGTGGAACCAGGCAATGACGTCCGGGCCGATCTCGGCGACCGTGTCCGGGCCGATGCC
>JBAZJM010000458.1:0-3262 GCA_041651315.1 Lentisphaeria bacterium
TCGGCGTCAGCTACATGTTGCTCAACCGCATCAACGGCGGCTCGGAGAACATCGGCGCCAGCACCCAGGCGGACCAGGCCCAACTCGTCCAGCTCGACCTGAACTACAAGTTCTGATGTCTACACACGGAGGACATGACCGGTAGGCGTGGGATATCGAAGCATGAGCCCCAACGGGGCGACAGGAGGATAGCCTAGGGCAACGCCCTGGGCCAGAAAAACAAAGCCGTTTGCGCCCTGAAAGGGCAATGGAAACGTTCCCTTGCTCTTTCAGGGCGGCGAAAAAGAAAATTGATCCGATTCCCAGGGCGTTGCCCTGGGCTATTCTCCCCGGCCCCGTTGGGGCGAAACAACGCAAAAAAAGAAGGAAAGTCACCATGAACCCGTTCCATTCCAAAACAATGCGGCATGCCCTTGTGGGCGCGGCGCTGGCGGCTTCGGCCGCCGTCCAAGCGGAAGAGATCGCCATTCAAGTCGACGGGAACCTGCCCCTCTATGTCCGGGCCGACGGCGTGGCCGGCAACCTCAGCAGTGTCGGGTCCGACACGCTGAACAACCTGATGACCCTGTGGGCGGAGGAGTTCCGCAAGCAGTATCCGAACGTCAACATCCAGGTCGAGGGCAAGGGCTCCAGCACGGCGCCGCCGGCGTTGATTGCCGGCACGGCCCAGCTCGGGCCGATGTCCCGCGCCATGAAACGCGAAGAAAAGAACGAGTTCGAGGGCACCTACGGTTTCAAGCCGACGGAGATCCAGGTGGCGCTGGACGCCCTGGCGGTGTTCGTCAACAAGGACAATCCGGTGTCTTCCCTGAGCACCCAGCAGGTGGATGCGATCTTCTCCAAGACGCGCAAGGCCAAGGCGCCGAACGATATCCAGACCTGGGGGCAGGCCGGGGTCACGGACCCGGAATGGGCGTCCACGCCGATCAGCGCCTACGGCCGCAATTCGGCCTCCGGCACTTACGGATTCTTCAAGGAAACCGTCTTGTGCAAGGGTGACTACAAGGACACCGTGAAGGAACAGCCCGGATCGGCGTCGGTGGTGCTGGGCATCACCGAGGACAAGGGTGCCATTGGCTACTCGGGCATCGGCTACCGGACCTCCGGGGTCAAGGCGCTGGCGTTGTCCAAGGCCGGCGGCGAGGCGTTCGCCCCGAGCTACGCCAATGTGCTGTCGGGCAAGTACCCGGTGTGGCGCCCGCTCTACATCTACATTGTCAAGGAACCCGGCAAGCCGCTGTCCCCGGTGGTCAAGGAGTTTCTCAAGACGATCCTGTCCAAGAAAGGCCAGGAAATCGTGGTCAAAGACGGCTTCTACCCCCTGTCCGCCGAAATGGTGGCCAAGGAACTGAAGAAACTCGAATAAATTCGAGAATCCATGTGGGGGCGCCGCCCCCACGCCCCTGCCAAAGGGACCTGTCCCTTTGGGATCCCCGAGACCTTATTCAGGAAGGGCCGGTACTGGGTGCCGCGGAGCGTTGGGACGCTGTTTTGCGTCGCGACGACGGCACCCAGTACCGGCCCTTCCTCGTGATAATGGTGTCGGGATTCTCAAGGGACGGAGTTCCTTGAGCGGGGTTTGGGGCAGCGCCCCACATGAATGTCACAGCACCGGGTGGAGGCGGCGGTAGTGGCGCGGGGTAATGCCCTGGAGGCGGTGGAACAGGCGGGTGAAGTAAAAGGGATTGGGGATGCCGCAGCGGCGGCCGATGTCGGCCACCGGCAGGTCGGTGGTGGCGAGCAGGACGGCGGCATGAGCGATCCGGGTGCGCATGATCCAGGCCGCCGGCGAAAACCCGAGGTGATGGTGGAACAAGCGGGTCAGGGTGGCGGGACTGCAGGCCGCCAGGTGTGCCAGCGCGGGCACGGAAAACGCCTGGTCCAGGTGGTCTTGCACGTGCCGGGTCACCCGTTCCAGGCTGGCCGGCATGGGCACGCCGGCGGGCGCCGCCAGGGCCTGTGACAGTTCGGCCAGGAGCTGGCCGGCCAGCCGGCGGGCCGCGGGTTCGGTGCGTACGCCGCTGTCGGCGTACCAGGCGACCCCATAGCGGCAGAAGAGGTCCAGCCGGCCGCCGGCCGCGAAGCGGCCCTGGACCAGTCCGGCGGGCAGGCCGGGCAGCACGGCGTCCTGGCGCTGGGGTGCGGCCGCCAGTGGCGCGTCGGCGGTGTGGGGCACCTGGAAGAGCAGGGGGCGTTCCGCGCCTGGCGGGAGGCGGGGGACCAAATGGATGCCTTCCAGGAAGAACGAGCGGCAGTGCCGGCATTCATACTCGATGGTGTGGTGCCACGGCAGGAACAGCCAGTCGCCGGCGGCCAGGCGGATGCGGCGCCCCCCGGTCACCACCGGCCCTTCGCCCTCCAGGCAGCGCAGCAGCATGCGGCTGCCCACCGGGCCGTTGCGGATGGTCTCGCGCCCGGCCAGCTGGATGTGGTTGGCATAGAGGATGACCGGTGCCGGCGCGTCCCGAGGGATTGATTGTTTTAGTATGTGTGTTGGCATTAAAAGCCGATAAATTGCATGAATAGTGCAAATATTGCGCGTTTTGGGGCTAGTTGTCAAGCCGGGGGCGGGATAGGTTTCAGGTGTCTGGTGTCAGGAAACGCTGTCTTGTCTTCTGTAGGAACGGGCGTGCCGCCCGTTGTGGGACGTACTTTGGAACCGTGGTGCCAGCGGGGTTCAACCCCGCTCCTACAGGGAGGTATTCCTGACCCTTGAACAAGGAGATCACGCCGATGATCCAGAAAGCCAAGGAAACCATGACCGCGCGGGAACGGGTGCTGGCGGCGTTCCATCACCAGCCGGTGGACCGCGTCCCGATCAATTACCTTGCCAATTCCGGCATCGACCGCCGGCTGAAGGCGGCGTTGGGGGTGGCGGCGGACGATGACGAAGGACTGCGCCAGGCGCTGGGCGTGGATTTCCGCGGCGTCGGCCCGGCGTTCCGCGGGCCGCGGCGGTTCCCCGAACTGCCTGGCCGGAACGTCAATCCCGAACTGGGCATCCGCACCCGCTGGATCGAACATGAATCCGGCGGTTACTGGGATTATTGCGACTTTCCCCTGCGCGAGGCCACCCTGGCGGAGGTTGAGGCGTGGCCGCTGGCGGTGCCCGACGACTACGATTACAGCACCTTGTGCGAGCAGTGCCGGCAGCATCGGCCCAATGCCGTCTACTACGGCGGGGCCGGTCTGCCGGACGTCATCAACAGCACCGGCATGCTGCGCGGCATGGAACAGGTGCTGGTGGATCTGATTACGGAAG
>JBAZJM010000459.1:0-3256 GCA_041651315.1 Lentisphaeria bacterium
TATTACGGAAATGCGTGGGAAGCCAATTGGCACGATTACTATTACGAAAGCACCTATTACCAGGATGATGGTCCCTTTTGGGCCGGCGTTTTTGAATCCGGCATTTGGAAGCGGGTTTACGGCAACGTGTTGTGGTCCAATCACACAGACGGTCCGGGCGTTTATTGGGAAGCGGGCGCCGGCAGCCTTTATCCGGAGGTGACGGTGCTGGCGCAGAGGACCAGCGGGGTCACGGCCACCTTCTTGAACTACTGGGATGCGTCCACGGCCACCAATACGATTTTGACCGTCGGGGCCACCAACACCCTGTATAATGTGGCGGCCGGCGACAAGATCGCCTTCATCATGAACGCTGGGCCCGGCAGCACCGTGATCGACGGCTACGCTATGACCATCACGATCGTTCCCGAACCGGCGGCGCTGTCCCTGCTGGCGCTCGGCGGCCTGGTGCTGGCGCGCCGGCGGCGGTGAGACGGGTTCCGGGGCGCGGGCTTCGCCCTTTCGGGAACCTGGCAGAGGCAGCAGGTGATCGTTGTAAGGAACATATGACGAATTGGTTACGGCAAGTAGTTCCATTTCCGCATCTCCCAGAAAAAGGAAACGGCACCATGAAAAAGTCACTTCTGACTGCGGGTCTGTTGGTTGCGGTGTCGATTGCCGTGCCGCGGGCCGGCGCCGACATTATCTACAATTCCGTCACCGGTTTCTCCGGCACCCAGGGCGCCAACGGCTGGAGCTATGCCTACAAGTCGTATGATGTTTCCCTCAAAGACATGTCGTTGGCCACCTATATCGGCGCTGGCAATTACTATCAAGGTGATCTGGGCGGCGGCCGGACGGTTTACCTTACTTCCACGGGCCAAAGCGTCATCGAAGGCAATGCGGTGTTCTCCATCCGCTATTGGACGGCTGACCAGGATTATGGCCGAATCCGCATGACCAGTTCCATGACCATTGGAACTGGTGACTACGGTGCTGGCATCTATTTGATCGATGCTGCCACCTCAACGGTGGCCACTTTGGCCACCGTTTGGCCCAAGGCTGGAGAGACACAACCTCTTAACGCCATTGCGACCGACATCAAGACCGGGGATCGGATCTGCTTCATGCTGCAAAACGCCGGGGGGACCCCAGGAAGCACGAGTGGCGAACTCCAAGCGTGGAATCAAACCGTCACGGTGCCCGAACCGGCGGCGCTGTCCCTGCTGGCGCTCGGCGGCCTGGTGCTGGCGCGCCGGCGGCGGTGAATAACGGGTGGACCTTGTGGCCCCGGTGGACCCTGTGGACACCGGGCACAAAATCCACCAAGTCCACAGTGTCCACCGGGCCCACAAAAACCCTCCCCCCTTCGCCCAGGTTTCCCCCATGAAACGTTTTACCCTCATCGAACTGCTGGTGGTGATCGCGATCATCGCCATCCTGGCCGCCATGCTGCTGCCCTCCCTGCAAGGCGCCCGGCGCCAGGCGCTGCTGGTCAATTGTTCCAACACCTTGCGCCAGCTGACGCTGCAACATCTGATGTATGCGGATGAGTTTGGCGGGCACCTGTCGGCCAATAGTTGGACGGAGCCGGGCGGGACCTTTTACTGGTCGCGGGTCATGGCGCCCATCGTGACCGGCAACGCGGCGTTTTCGACCGGCAGCAACGGCGTGTTCCTGCTCAACGGCGCCGAGAGCCGCGAGGCCGAAAAACTGGGGCAGCGCAGCCTGCTGTCCTGTCCGGAAGCGGTCAAGCAGGCGGCCGGGGCCACGCCGCGCGGCCTGATCAATGCCAGTTACGGTCGCAATTTCTATGTGGGCGGCTGGCTTGACGCGCCCGCCTTGGCCCGTGCCCAAAAACCGAGCCGGACGGTGTTGCTGGGAGACACCACGGTCGACAACTTTCCCGGCCTGTGGTCGTCGGGATATCCGGTGCTCACCCAATGGGATTCGTACCCGCTGACCATGCATGCCAACAACCGGCTGAACTTCTCCTTCATTGACGGCCACGTCGAGACGGTCGAAAAATCGCGCTATTACCGCGCGCCCTACTGGGTTGACGGTCCCTCGGATGTGTGGAGGTTCTGAGCCCCATCACCGGTTGCCACGTGTGGGGTGGCCCGGCGTCCTGCCAATATTAACCGCAAAGATCGCAAAGATCCAACAATCGGGCACGGGCAAAGGCACGGGCACGGGATGAATTATGACATCCCATGGGACGGCTATGTGATTTTTAACATGTTTCTTCAGTGGTGGTTGTGTCTGCTGTAGTTGAGCGCTTGCGGCGCGGTGGAGATTCACCGCCGGGCGGCAAGTCTTGGGTTGCAAGAGTGATTTTGATAAACGCAAAAAGGGAACCTGTCTCATGTTGAAAGAACTGTTCACGGCCGGGGTTTTGCTGGCGGCCGCCGGGGCGATGGCGGCACCGCCGCCGGAACCGTTGCACGGCATGGTCAAGAGCGCGGAAATGCGCAGTGGCCGGGTTTGCCTGCAGACCGAATGGAACCGGCCGCCCGAAGGCAAACTGTGGGTTGGTTTCGTGCAGCGGCAGGCGTTGTATGCCGCCGTGGTCCAGCCGGCCGGGGCGGGCCGGACGCTGGCCCTGGAGTTTGCCATGCCCGCCAATCTGCCCGCCGGCGACCTGGAAGTGATCTGCGTGCCCATTGCCCAGCGGACCGCACAGCCGGCCGAAGGACACGTGGTCATTCCCGCGGGGCTGGCTGCGGCCAACGCCTTTCCCGCCGCCTGGGGCGTTTATCGCGACGCCGCCGGCCAGACCCATCCTTGGCACGTGCTGCCCACCAACCTGCTGGTCTGGGACGGGGAGCCGTACCTTCCCTTCGGCGGCATGATCAACTCAAAAATCCATTGGTGGGCCACCCACGCCGGCGGGACCGACAACGTCCCCATGGTCCAGGAGGAGCTGACCTACCTGCACCAGCGGCTGGCCATCCTCAAGCAGAACGGCTTGCGGGACATTTTCTTCAACGGCTTCTTTGTCAACAACAACCCCAATGACTTGAACCGCCTGGTGGCCGCCTGCGAGACGGAAGGGGTGCGCTACGGCCTGCATGTCAGCAGTCAGCCCGGCCGCACCTCCCTGGGCTTCATCCGTGATCCGGCCAACCGTGTGGCGCTTCCCGCTGGCCAAGCCAAGGCCGAGATTTCGCTGGACCTCCCCGCCGCCGACCTGCGGGCCGTCCACCGTTGCGCCTGGGTGCTGCTGGACGGCGACGAGGCGGTGGCCGCCGGCATCGCCCGCTTTGCTGCTCAGCCC
>JBAZJM010000460.1:0-3250 GCA_041651315.1 Lentisphaeria bacterium
TCGGCGCCGCTGCCGCCAAAGGCCGGCGTAAGTTTTTGGGTGGCGACGCGCCCGTCCATGAACAGCAGGTGGTGGGTGGTCGAGCGGATGATCGAGCCGCCGTCGGCGGAACGCGCGCCGAAATCATGATTTTCATACCAGCCGCCGCTGGTCCACCAGCCGTACTGGTCGGCCATCATGCACTGCACCGGATCCCGCAGCCGTTTGACGGCGGTCATCTGATAGAGGGCGGCGCCGGAAGCCGCCGTCAGCCCCTTGCCCCAGGCGCCATAGTAGGAATAGCTGATGCCTTGCCATTCTTTCATCCACCAATTGCCATTCGGCTGCCAGTTGGTTTTGTACGAACGCTTGACGCCGTCTTCCAAGGGGCAGAAGAACGGGTGGCCGCTCTTGATGTAATTGGGGTAGAGCAGGTTGACGAAGGGTTCCTGGTACTGCCAATACCAGCCGTATTCGACGTTGGTGCCCCACTGGTTGTCGGTGGAGACCCTGCCGGTATGCGGCAGGGCGTCGTCATAGTCGGTGCCATAGGTGTTGAGCGCCAGCCCCAGCTGCTTCAGGTTGTTGACGCACGCCAGGCGCTTGGCCGAATCCTTGGCCTTGCCCAGGCTGGGCAGCAGCATGCTGGCCAGGATGGCGATGATGGCGATGACCACCAGCAGTTCGATCAGCGTGAACGCCGATCGAACTGGCCTCCGCCCGTCGCCGCGGCTCGGGACTACGGCTGGGCATGCCAGCAGTTCGATCAGGGTGAAGGAACGTTTCATGGAGTGGCCTTCTGCTGAAGCATGGGCGGCGCTGGGCGGGAAGACGCTGTTGACGGGGGCGGTGGGGAGACTCCCGAGCCCCTAGAGACAGGAGAGACCGGAGGAGAATGAATTGGGGTGTTTTCTCCGGTCCCTCGCGTCACGGGAGTCCTTGGGCGTTTTGGTTCTTCAGTTCCGGCGCCGGCGCAGCAGGGCCAGCCCGCCCAGGGCCAGCAAGGCCAGGCTTGCCGGTTCGGGAACGTATCCAATAAATTGCGAAACCGAGAGATCAGATTTGGTTACCCTAAACTCATCCATGGCCCCATTGAAGGCACGCGGGGTCTGCCAACCGTAGCCGGCCCCGATATACAGGGAACCGCCACTGACCGCGCCGTTGCTATAATTCGTCAAGGTTGCGGTTACCGCATAATCAACATACATGACGTAGGTGGCGCTACTGGCGGCGTGAGTCAATGCAATATGGTGCCAAGCGCCGTCATTAATGGACGACGACGACGTTACCGAACCACCGCCGTTGCCGATCGCAAACGTGGCTTTGCCGGTATTGGCATTCCAGTATAGCCCCCAGCCATTTGATGAGGTATAATCTTTGGAGAGAATCCAATTAACTGGGTCACCGTCCCCGCTGACGCCATCCACGCGGACAAAGAGTTCGATGCTGTTGTCCTCATTTTCCGAAAGATTGAATGCAAGGTCATTGCCAACCGTCACATAACCGTTGTTGCGGCCCGCGAATTTCAATGCCAGATTCCCGGGCGCCGTCGGACAGCCCGTTGCATAGTTGATTCCCGCCGCGGTAACCGTACCATTCAGGCTGGTATTGGTGCTATTGAGAATCCAATTCGAAGTCGTCGGCGTGGCACCCATGCCACCGGTTCCCGTGGTGCCTTCCTCAAAGCGGAAATAGTTCGGATAGCTTATGGCGGCATGGAGCAGCGAGGGAACGGCCAGGACCATGGCCAAGGTGGTCAAGCAGAGTCGGCTTGATTTCATGGGGAGACTCCTTTGGGGTTTGATGACGGAACGGTTAGGGGGCCAAGGACATGCGAGGTAAAGAAGATCGGTGAGCTGTTGGAGCCGTTTGAAAGACCTCCTTTCTTGAAAGGGTGAAGGCACTTATCCGGTTTCGCCTTCAACGAGTTTGCTGCTGACGATGTGGTGGATCCCCGGGCGGACGGCGGGATCGGCCAGGCGGTGGCGCAGCACGTTGCCGGCCACGCTGCCGAGCTCCTCGCGGTGATCATCGACGGTGGTGAGCCGCAACGGGGTGGCGCCCTCGACATGGCAGCGGGCGATGGAGATCACCTGCATCTCCTCCGGCACCCGGATGCCGGCGGCCAGAATGGCGCGCAGAAAGCCGACGGCGGGATAGTCATGGTCGGCCACCACGGTGCCGCGGCGGAGTCCGTCCCGGATCAGGCCGTCCATGAACTCCTGGGCGTCGATGTAGGGGTCGGGAGACTGTCCCAACCCGCGTGGCGCCTGAAAGTGAAAGACCCGGTCGTCGGGCAGGGCGATCCCGGCGGGGCGCAGGGCGCTGCGGAGTCCGCGCAACATGGGGGGGAGTGAGTATGGGTCGAGAATGGTGAGCAGCGTGATGTCCCGGTAATTCTTCCGCACCAAATACCGGCCGACCTTTTGGCTGCTGTGAAAGCGGGCGCTGATTACCCGGTCGCAATCGAATTCGGACGGGGCGTCTTCGCCGATGATGACCACCGGAATGCCGCTCGCCGCCAGGGTGGTAAAGTTGTACAAGGGCTGCCGGCTGGGCAGACTGCCTTCCAGGACGATCCCCGCCGGGCACAGGGCCGCCACCTTGTCGACCAGCTTGCCGTAGTAGGCGATGTTCGCGTGGGCGCAGTAGACCCCGAGGGTGTAGTCGGGATCAAGCGCGGCGTGCAGGCCGCGGGTGTACTCATCCGCATCGGCGGACAACGACAAGGTGACCCAGGAGACCAGCGTGTTGCCCGCCGGCGTCCCGGCTGCTGTCACCGGCACTTTCACCCCGCGGCGCGGCGTCTTGGCCAGGCTGTGATCCGCCGTCAATAACTCCAGTGCGTGACGGATGGTCGAGCGGGAAACCCCATAGCGTTCCGCCAGTTCCCGTTCCGCGGGCAATTGCTCGCCCGGCAGAAAGCGACCTCGCTGAACTTCCACCCGCAACTGCTGGGCGAGGCGGACGGCGCGGCTGTTGTAGGTTGGCTTGGGGGTGAGGGGCATGGGAACCACATCGTGCCGGTGCTTGCAACCACCTCCACCACCATACCCCGAAAAACCAAAATTACAAACCATACGGTATTAAAATTTTTAAAATTAGTGTTTATGGCTTTTGTTGGTATTAAATTAATCTAAAAAAAACTTTTTATTGGTATTAAAAGTTGGCGTAAAGATGGTTTTTAGGTTTTTTGTTGGGATTTTTGTGGCGAATGAAATTATTGATACCAAGTGGTTTTAAATCAGGGTGTGTCGGAGGATAACGCGGC
>JBAZJM010000461.1:0-3248 GCA_041651315.1 Lentisphaeria bacterium
AGCCCCTGTTCTATGGCACACAAAATATGGCGTGCCGTAGGTACGCCGCGATTCGCCGCGTACCTACGGCACACGAAACGGGGGGGATTGGCAAAACAGGGGCTGAAGCCCCTGCCCCTATTTCCCGCCCCGTCCCGCTGGGACGGGAAAACCCCAACCGTTGAGTTTCGCCAAACTCCAGTGGCAGGCAGGAGTGCCTGCTCCACGTTCTTGACAGCCGTCCTGAATAATTTAGGTGGCTTGAATTCTTCATCCCTATTCGGCGGCCGTCCGCCGCCGCCAGGCGGCCGGGGATTCGCCGGCGGCTTCGCGGAAGCAGCGGATGAAATGGCTGGGACTGTCGAAGCCGCAGCTTTTGGCGATGACAGAGAGTTTGTAGCGCGTGGTGCGCAGTAGCACCTTGGCCCGTTCGAGCTTCAGGCGCCGCAGCAACTGCACGGCCGACACACCGCCCTCGCGCCGGCAGGCGGCCAGCAGGGTGTTCTGGCACACCCCCAGGCGCGCGGCCAGTTCCGGAATGGTCGGGAAGCGCATCGGCTCCGTCCGGCATAGCCGAACCGCCCGTTCCATCAGGGACACCGGCGCTTCGCCGATCGTCTCACCGCCGCCTTGATGGCAGATTTCGGCCAAACGGAACAACCGGCTCAGAAAATGTGCCGCCGGCACCGGCCGGGCATCGTGGGCGGCCGCCACGATTTCCTCAAACAGGATGAGCACTTCCTGACGGTTGGTTGGGGAACAGAAGACCTGGTCGGGCGCCAGCCCGAACAAGGGGGGCAGGCTGGCAATTTCGGGGCCTTCCAGGTTGATCCAAATGGTGGTCAGGGGCACGCCCCGGTGCTCGGTCAACCGGTGCCACATGCCGGGCCGAAAACAGACCACCTCGCCGGGGGCGACCAGGAAATCCTGCTTCTCGGTCCGCTCATGGGCGGTCCCCGCCACCACGCAGCTGAGAATCAACTGCGACGGAATCAGGTGCCAGTCAACGGCGGTGCCCCGGCCAACGAACCGGCCGATGCCCGTCGGCTGGAACCCCAATCCGCCTTGGGTGAACTCGGCAAGCGTGTACATGGTGTGAAAAATCGCCTAAATTTGTGAAAAATGGATACCGGAATGTGATGGTGATTGCAGAATAACATATTACCTTGGAAATGAATCAAACATTATAACGTAAAAATCAGCGTGTGAAATAAAGAACCTTCCGCCCGACATGAAATATTGGGAACCCCCTTTTGAGGAAAGGCGGTTCCCAAACCCTCCGTCAAACCTTTTTGTTTCTTAAAACGCGGAGGGCGCTTCCGCCACAAGCTACCACGTGGTGATGCAATAAATTTGCCGGAACGGCTTGTGGCGGAAGCGCCCTCCGGCCTTAAGCAACAAAAGTTTTGGGAAGGGGTTTGGGGAGCACCCTTTTTCAAAAGGGTGGCCCCAACATAACCACGAGGCTAATCATGAGTGATGCTTATGCGATTCCGGCACATTTGCCTTCGCGCCTGACGATTTCGTTTTGGCTGTGGGGCTATTTTCTGGGCGCCGGCGAAGGAGACGTGTTTCATGACCTGGAGGCGCGCTTTGTTGAGCTGAAAGAGCGCGGGTTTAATACCGTCCGCATTGACGCCGGGGGTGGACTTTGTCATGCCGCTGATGGCCGGCCGCGCGGGCCGGTCGCGCTCCGGGAACCGTTCCCGGGGCACAGCCAGTTGATCCGGCAGATGAACTTCAAGGGCGGCCGCTGCGATGTCCTGAAGCGCCTGATTGAACTCTTCGAGCTGGCCAAACGCTACGAGGTCCAGGTGATCCTGTCGAGCTGGTTCTATCTGCACACGTTCTGGGTCGTTGACGACGCGCTTAAGGCGGAACTGTTCGCGGTGCCGCCGGAGGCGCGGCTGCGCTATTTCGCCGAGGCGCTGGACCGGCTGCTGGTCCTGCTCAAGGACCGGGGGTTACACCAGCAGATCGCCTTTGTCGAGATCCTCAACGAGGCCGACGGCCTGCCATTCATGACGGAGGCGATCAAGGCCGGCGGGCCCGACGCCGTGCCGGCGCGGACCCACGCCTTCCGTACTCTGCATGAAGAGGCCCTGGCGTTCCTGCGAGCCCGGCACCCCGACATCCTGATGGCGTTGGACACCTATACCGCGGACACCAACCTGGAACTCATGCCCCGGAACATGCAGGTCTGGAACCATCACGTCTATTATCTGTGGTCGGTGTATTTCAAGACGCTGGACGTGGGCATGTTCGACGACCATGCCCCATTTCCGGGTCCCGAACAGGCGGCAATCCTCCGCCCCTTTCTGCGCCACCCGCCCATTTCCCCGGACGCCATCAAGGCCAGCCGGAACCACGATCCCGATGTCCTGGAAAACTGGTATCGGCGCATCTGGCTGTACCGCAACCTGGATCCGGCGGCGCTGCCGGCGCTGGAACGCTGGCTCAGCGAAACGATGGACGCGGATGTCGACGATCACCGGCGCCAGGCGGAGACCGCGATCGCCAAGGCGGTGGCGATCCGCGACGCGCACTTCCCCGGCATTCCCTTGGTGATGGCCGAGGCCGCCTCCTACTGCGCCGGCACCGTCCTGCGCTGGGAGGAGCGTTCTGATACCTATTGGGCGCTGGTCGCCCATGCCGTCGGCCTGATGAAACAACACGGCTACTGGGGGTGCACGCCCCGGACCAATTCCGGTCCGGAAGACCCGGTCTGGACCGAGTTCCCCGACCGCCTGCGCACCATCAACCGCCTCTTCCTGGCGCCGTGACCGCGCCGATAGCGGGAGATGCGGGACGATGTTGGGAACCGCCTTTCCTTAAAAGGGGGTTCCCAACATAACCGCAGCGGTTGTCGGATCCAACTTCAGTTCGACCGTACGGCTTGTTTCCTTCCCCGCGCCCCATCCTTTTCCAAACCTGTGTGTCTCCCAAAAACAAACCCGGCGCGTTGCGGAGTCCGCAGCGCGCCGGGGGATGTTGGCGGGGGAACGGTTTCCGATTCAGCTCACGAAAGGCAGGACATTCCTCGGCCTCGTCTGCCACGGCACCCCGCCTCCACGGGCGACACGCCCGTGCCTACAGGAAACCATAGTCCGCCCTGTAGGCGCGGGGGTTGCACCCCGCGGAGAGGCGCGGCCGGTCCGGTAGTTGCCAAGCGGATTGGGGGCATGAATAATCCAGGCTAACAACCTACAGCCTAAGCAACCTGTCCTCAGGCGTAGACCGGGCCGAGTTCCTTGCAGGCCCGGAAGTCG
>JBAZJM010000462.1:0-3226 GCA_041651315.1 Lentisphaeria bacterium
CCCGCTGCGGCCGACTAATTTTGCCTTGACATTCCCGCGGTCAAAGCGTACGTTATCATGTACACATTAGGAGGTTTATTATGACCACCCTGACCGCAACTACGGCACGCCGGGAATTCTTCGACCTCGTCAAAGGCGCGGCTGAAGGCCACCAAACGTTCCGCATTCATCATCGCCGGGGGGCGGCCGTCCTGATGTCCGAAGAGGATTACGAGGGGTTGTTGGAAACGGTGGAACTTTTGTCTCAGCCCGGTTTCCGCCAGAGGCTGGAGGCCTCCAGTCAGCAGGTGCGGGAAGGCGACACGGTGGCCATGGAAGATCTCTTCGGAGAGCAAACGTGACGCCGTATGAAATCCGGTTTACCAAAGAGGCAACCAAGGATTTCCATCAGCTTACGCCGAAGTTGCAACAGAAGCTCAGGGAAATCCTCGTTCAATCGATTGCCCGAGATCCCTTTTGCGGGAAGCGGTTGGTTGGTGACTTGGCCGGGTTTTTCTCTTTTCGCCTCACCTACAGGGATCGGATCGTTTACTCCATCGATCCGATCTCAAAAACCATTTTTATCCATCGCCCCCAAACGCATTACGGGGATTAACGAGAAGTTGGGCTTCACCACGCCGGCCGGCGGTTTTTCGCGAACCAATGGCGCAGCAGCTTCTGCCGTTCGGTGACTTTGGCGGTGGGATGGTCCTTGTCCTCGTCCAGTTCCACGCTCCAGCAGGGGTTCTCGCGGAAGGCGTGGTAGCACCAGTCCCAGCCGTTGGCCTCGAAGATGTCCGTCAGATCCTTGATGTAGCGGTAGGCGCTGTTGTCGGCGGCCCAGCGGGTGGCGCTGAACTCACCCACGTAGATTCGCGCCCCGTACTTTTGCTGGAAGTCAATCACCGGCTGGATCTCCCGTTTCACCCGCGCCAAGTCCCAGGTTTCACCGCAGAACTCAAAGCCGGGATAACGGAGTGGCTTGGGAAAGTCCGCGAGCACCAATTGGTGGCTGAACTGGTACGGCATGTACATGTGCAGGCTGTAGACCACATTGGAAACGGTCAGCGGGTGCAGGTTCTTCCAGCCGTAGGGAATGCCGCCGGGAGAGGGCTCGAAAATGATCGCCGTTTTCGGATCGACTTCACGGATCGCCCGGGCGGTCTGGTCCGCCAGTTCCCACCAGTTGCGGGCATCTCCGGGCACGGTGTCGTAACCGGCCATATTGGGACTGGCCAGGTCAATCGGTTCGTTCACCAAGTCGTAGCCGAAGACATTTTTGGCGCCCCGGTAGTGGTCGGCCAGTTGGCGCCAGACGGCGATCAGCTTGTTCTGCCGCTCGGGCTCGGTGAGTAGCGTGGTGGCTTCCCAAAAAATGGAGCCCGGCGGGCTGTGCAGGTCCACCACGACGGCCATGCCCAACCGCTCCAGCACCGGTAGCATGGCGTCCAACCGTTGGATTTCCTTCTCCAGCCAGCGATCATAGGCCGTCCACCCGGCCGCCCCCCCCGCCTCAGGCGCGTTGATCAGTTGCCAGCGCACGACATTGGCGTTCCATTGGCCGCCCAAGACCTGGGCATCGGCCGCCTTGAACCCGTTTGGATCGATCATGGCGCCGCGCACCCTTGAGAAGCGGGTCGCCGCCGGCGGCAGTTTGCCCGTTACGACCGCGTTAACCTGGCGGACGGTGACCTTGACGTCGTCGAACCAGGCCTTGCCCACGCTGCCGTTGTCCAGGCCCAGAGTCAGGGTGATCTGGGTGGCGTCACGGGGCACAAACACGCGCACCGCCGCCTGACGCCAATTCACCGTGCCGCCGCCGATGCCAGCCTGATAGATCTCGTTGCCACTTGGTGCGGCGACGGCCGCCATCAGTTTGACCGCATGTGGGCCCTCCGTCACCGCCTCGTTCCTGACCAGTGCGGAAACCAGCACCAGACAGCCACGGACCTCCTGGCAGGGCAAGGCATGGGTTGCCGCCGCCACCCCGGCCGCCGGGCCGTCCCGCCGTTCCACGGCCAGGGTGCCGCCCTGGGTGAAGCTGGATTCCAACCGGCCGTCGCCGGCCCAGCCGGCCAATGCCCCGGCGCCGTCAAAGGTCGTTTGGTAGATTACTTGGCCTTCCCGTCCGGCGGCATTGGCTGGCGCGGCCAGCGGCGACAGGCAGAGAGTGCCGGCCACGGCGGGAAGAATCATTGCTTTTAAAGTAGTTGTCATGTTTTACTGCAATTCCTTATGTGTTTGTACGATGCGCGTATTTATCATGTTAATCGAATTGGGAACCCCCTTTTGAGGAAAGGCGGTTCCCAAACCCTCCGTCAAACCTTTTTGTGCCTTTTGCGGATTTCGCAGGCCGCCTGGCAGTCCCAGTCTGTGGTTTATCGCGCGAGACGGCCTGCGAAATCCGCAAAATGAAACAAAAGTTTTGGGAAGGGGTTTGGGGAGCACACTTTTTCAAAAGGGTGGCCCCAACATTGAATTCGAATCAGTTTTGAACGGCCCACAGGCTGTCCTGTTTGACCGCCTGTTCGCGTTTCACGCTGGCGGCATGGCCGTCGAAATGGACGACATTGACCCGGCCGGAATGCCGGTAGGCGGCGGCCATGGCGGTCCAGGTTTCGCCTGTATAGGTATCCGACCACCAGGCCATGATCCACCAGTCCACGGCGTCCGCGAACATGAGTTTTTGGGACGGCGCGACCACGTCACTCCGCCGGTAACCGACATAGAGGTCGGCCGGGCTCAGATTCAGTCCCGTCACATTGGCGCCCCAGCTGGTGATCAGGTCGTACCGGTTCTTGGCATCCGCCGGCGCTTGCAGGCTGGCCGCGGCGTCTGGGCAAATGTAAGCTTTCGCGGCGTAAGACGTTCCATCATCCTCCAGTCCCAGGTTCTGGCGGAACAGGCTGTTGGCCTCCCAGATGACCCAGTCGACGCGATGCTTAGCCGGCACGTACCAGTCGCCACTGTCATTGCTGTAGGACTCGTTGGCCAGGCCGAACTGCCGGAGCGTGCTGAGGCAGGCCACGGCCCGCGAGGTCTCCCGCGCGCGGCCCAGGCTCGGCAGCAGCATGGCGGCCAGGATGGCGATGATCGCGATCACCACCAGCAGCTCGATCAAGGTGAAACGCTTCATGGTTGACACCTTTGCCAGTAAGCGGGGATAAGCACACGTGCAGGACAAAAAGGACCGAAGGGACAGGATGGCCAATTGGTTTTGTCCCTTGGGTCCCTTAGGCCCTTTCGG
>JBAZJM010000463.1:0-3216 GCA_041651315.1 Lentisphaeria bacterium
CCAGGTGCAGGCCGTTGAGTTCAATGGCAACGTCATGGCGCAACGCGTCCACGGTGTCGGTGCCGGGCAGGATGCGGAGCGGCGCGTTCCGGCCGGCCCCGGCCGGGGTCAGCCGCGCCAGCGGCGCCTCGACCCGCGTCCAGACGCCGGGCCTGAGCCGGACCGTGGACAGTCCCGTCGTGCCGAGCCGCAGGATGGCGGGCCGCGGCCGCACCCCTTTTTTCTGCTGCTCCGGCGGCAGCACCGGCCGTACCCAGAAGCGGACCACGCGGGCGTCCGGCCACGCCGCCGCGGCCAGGGGCAGGACCACGCCCAGCGGCTCGGCGGGCCACTTTTCCGGGGCGTCGAAGCTCACCAGCCACGATTCGGCGGTGTAGGGCGCCACGCCCGTCACCCGGCCGAGCTGGCCCGGCGTGGCCGGCCGCCGTTCGACCGTCACCCCCTGGCCGAGCGCCGCGGGCGCTCCCTCGCGCACCTCCGCCGCCGGCAGGCCCGGCGTACGCCATTCCGCAAGGGCCGGCAGGTCGCCTGCCTCTTCCAAGGCCCAGACATTTTGCTGCACCACCGGCGCGGCCCGGCGCCGTTCCAGTGGCAGCGGTGCGCGTTTGACGTCCGGTGCCTGGCCACCAGTGTCCGCCACCGCGCGGGCCGCAGGCGGGATCAGCGTGATCCGCATCACGGTGTCCAGCTTCAATTTGAGCCGGACCAGGCCGGTGTCGCCGCCTCTGGCATCCTGGAAATCGATTTCGCGCCGCTCTGTTTTTTGCGCCACCGGCGGCTGTTCGTTGGGCGGCTGCCGCGCGCGGGCAGCGTGTCCACGGCCACCTGGGCGTTGGGACACACGCGCCGCAACCGTTCCACCGCCGTCCGCCCCAGGTTCCCGTTCGCCACCCGCAACTGCCACGCCAAGACCTGGGCGCCATACCGCGCCCCGGCAACGGCCAAGCTCTCCACCTCGCCCTCATTGCGGACCTCGCACCGCACCACCACCCGCGCACCCCCCGCCTTCACCCGCTCCAACACCGGCCGCCAAGTAGTGTCCAGCGCCACCTCCGTCGGTGCCTGCCCAGGCCGCTCGTTGGGGCCACCCTTTTGGAAAAGGGTGCTCCCCAAGCCCCTTCCCAAAACTTTTGTTTCGTTTTGCGGATTCCGCAGGCCGCCTCCACGGGCTCCGTCGTGGCCGGTTGGACGAGAGCGGCCTGCGGAATCCGCAAAAGGCACAAAAAGGTTTGACGGAGGGTTTGGGAACCGCCTTTCCTTAAAAGGGGGTTCCCAACTGGCGCGACTATCCTTCGCCGCAACCGGTTGCGGGGGGAGGGACAGCTCTTCCACCACCACGGGTATGCGGCGCCAGGTTTCTGGACGTTCGGCCCAGGCCAGGCCGCCGAGCGCCACCCACACTGGCGCGCCGGGGGCCGGACGTTCCGCCCACAGCGCGACGATAGCCAGCGGCGCGTCGGCGTCGTTCTCGCACATCAGCTTGTCCTCGCGCCCCGGATTGCGGAGATCGCCCGGCAGCATTACCGTCAGCAGCCGCTGCGTCTCCGTGCGCCAGCGCGCCCAGACCAGTTGGTCGTTCAGCCGCAGGCGCAGGAACTGCCCGGCCCACGCCTCCTTGCCGTCCGGTCCGATGGCCGGCCAGCGCCAACCGTAGGCCGCCAGGGCATTCCCGCCGCGCCGGCGGATGTCCGGCTCGTACTCCAGCAACACCCGCAACACCAGCGTCCCCGCCGGCAGCTCCGCGGGCAGCGTCAGCGTCGCATTCCCATGGGCGGCGATCTCCTGCGGCACCCGCCGCTGGCTGTCCGCCGCCCATGGCGTGGCCAGCCACAACGGCGTCTTTCCCGCATACGCCGCAATCAGCGCCGCCTTGTCAGACGGTATCTCCACCGGCAACGTTGGCGCGGTTTCTTCCGCCGGCGCGGCCGGTGCCGCCACGGGTTCCTGCGCCACGGGCGGCGGCGGCACCGGCGCCTCGCCAAGACCCGGCGCGGCGGCCGCCGGGCTTGCGGACTCCGCAATGGTTGGGGCTTCCGGCGCGCTGGCGGGTTCCGGTTTCACCGGCCGCTCCTTGGGCGGCTTCTCCTCCACCCACAGCTTGGCGGCGCCGTCGGGACTCGAGCCGCCCGCGATCCGGCCGCCCGGCGACACCAGCACCAGGTACGCCCGCTCCGGGTGCGGCACCACCCCCATCTCCGCCCCCCGGAACGCCCAGAAATACCACATCCCCTCCGCGATCTGGTAGCGGATGTCGTAGTCCTGCATTTGGAACTCCGGGGCGACCGTCACATACAGCACCGCCGCCGCGCCCTGGCGCTTGGCATGCACCGCCGAGGCCAGGCGTCCACCCACGCGCTGCTGCTGGAACCCCAGCCACTGCCCGAACGCTGCCACCACCGGCTTCAAGGCCGCCGGCGATTTCGCGGGCGTCAGGTCGAACACCACCGGCGCGCCCGGCGCCAACTTTCCCGCGTCCGCCGGCAGCGGCACGCTCTCCGGCTCGGCTGGCAGCGGCACGGCTTCGGGCTCGGAACGGCCGGGCTTGCTTTCATCCCCCGCCGGTGCCCCCACGCCCCAGCCGCCTTCCGCGCCACCGGCGGCCCGCGCTTTTTTCAATAAATCAAAGTCGCGCAACGCCAGCAGCAGCGCCGCGCGGTCGGGGAACAGTGCCGCCAGCGACTCCGGCGCCACGCCCTGGGCCGGCACCCAGACCCGGCCGTGCTCGGTCTCCAACTGCACCCGCGATGGCGTGATGGCCCGTACCACGCCCGTCACCGGCCCGCCCGTGAGCGGACGCAGGGTCACTTCCGTGCCCGGTACGGGCGGTGGCGGCAGCCGCTGCCGGTGCTTCGCCACCAGCACCCGGAACAGCCGCTCCAAATCACTGCCCGGCGACGCACCCTCTTGCGCCCAAACGCACGGCCACGAAACCACCAACACCAACAGCCATGAAACAAGATGCCGCGACATGCATCCCCCTTGCGTTGTATGTTGGGGCCACCCTTTTGGGAAAAGGGTGCTCCCCAAGCCCCTTCCTAAAACTTTTGTTTCCTAAATACCGGAGGACGCATTTACCACAAGCCCACACGCATCAAGGCCATGATTTGCCAGCATGGCTTGTGGTAAATGCGCCCTCCGCGTTTAAGGAATAAAAAGGTTTGACGGAGGGCTTGGGAACCGCCTTTCCTCTAAAAGGGGGTTCCCAACATGCATTCA
>JBAZJM010000464.1:0-3199 GCA_041651315.1 Lentisphaeria bacterium
ATCGGGCCTGTGGCCCACCGCCCCCCCAAGCACCCAACCATGAAAGGAGGACGAATACCGTTCCAACAGTGGTCCCGGCATGAAAGATGGCCCGGTCCGGTTCCATGAGGGGACCGATACGGGGCGGCGAGCGGAGGTCGGAGGCTTCGTCGCATGCGCTCAAAAGGTCCGACGGCAGAATCATTTTTCACAACTAGATGAACATCAGAAACCAGTAGTTTAAGGAGAAGTACCATGTTGCGTCTCTCAGTCCTTGTCGCGGGCTTGGCGGCCGGTGCATTCTTGACCCTGCCCAGCTCGGCCAACATCATCACCAATGGCAGCTTTGAAAGCTATGGGACGACAAGCTATACCAATACCAATGCCAGCGGAACCGTGATCGGTTACAAACTGTCGTTGGGGTCCACCGATTCCGGACTGCGCACCTCAACCACGGCGTTGCCGGGTTGGACCGTGTCCCGTACCGGCGACGACTTCGCCTGGTTCGTCAATCAAAATTACGGACAAATCGGCACCATTCCGGATGGAAACTGGGCCTTGGCCCTTGAAAAAGGCGAACCGGTTTCTCAAAACTTCATGGCTGAAGTCGGAAAAACTTACACGGTAAGTTATTATGTGAAATCGTGTTATACAAATGGTGACGGGAGCTGGGGTCACCTCACCTCCAGTATCGCGGTTGCCGCCAGCACCTTGAACTTAATCTCCTATACCCAGACCGCGCCGGTGGGTTCAGGTTCCTCATCTCTAGCCCAAACAACGACCCCGACGGGTGCCTGGACGACGTACACCTATGTCTTTACCGTCGGCGCCAACACCACGGCGACACTGAACTTTGCTAGTGCTGATACCGATGACAGTGGGGTGTTCCTTGACAATGTGGTGGTGACGGCCGTACCCGAGCCGGGTGCCCTGGCCTTGGCTGCCGGCTTGGTGATCATGGTGTTGGGACGGCGGCGGTCCTGATACCGCGCGCGGCCCCCTCTTGCGACATGCGGCGGTTTTCCGCAGCTTCGGTTGTCGGTTCGGTATCGACCGCTCAGGCAGGGCATAAGCTTCCAAGCGCCCTTGCCCCAGCGGTCAGGCGGGAGAGGTCGTGGTCGCTTGATGGGGGAACGCGCAGTGTCAAATACGGGAAGCCAAAAATTGGCGAGCCGACAAGGGAACATGGCATGAAAAAGTTCAATCGTTTTACGCTGATCGAGTTGCTCGTCGTCATTGCCATCATCGCCATTCTGGCGTCGCTGCTGCTCCCGTCGTTGGGAAAGGCCAAGCAGAGTGCCAAACAGGTTCTTTGCGGCTCCAACATGCGGCAGGTCGGCCAGTTGCTGGTCATGTACAGCAGTGACAACCAGGGTTATTGCCCCAAGGATTACCAGGGATTGTACGCCACCATGCGTACCCTCTCCGGCAATGCCAACGGCTTTGTCGACGAGGTCAAAGCAAGGGGGAAATCACTTAAAAGCATGTGGTTGTGCCCCGAGCAGAAGGCGGTTTCCGGCGCCGAGTACTACGTCACCAACTATGCCCTGACCATGGGCCCCAACACTACCGGCAACTATGGCGGAGTGATCTACAACTTCACGTGGCCCGCGACCTTCAACGTGCGCCTCTATGAACAACTGCCCCCTGGCTCCGTCATGATCGCCGAGCAGGGTGGCGACGGCATGAATAATGTCGGGGTCTGGGTCGGCGGGTTCAGCAATACCATTTGCGCCAACCCGTATGTGAACGCGGATACTCTGAACAACTGGGCCGCGGAGTATTGCTATGTCAACCATGGTCTCTCGGCCAACCTCATCTTCGCCGATTTGCACTACCAAAAGGTCAAAGGCGGGGCGGCGCGTTTTGGTACCAGTCTTGACGATTACTTGAAAATGAAATGATGCGATGACCCGAAGTTTTCGCATGGCGTGCCTCCAATCGAAATCTCATCGGCTTTTCAAAAAGGACGGAGTACGCCATGTGGAGCATTGACAAGGGCACGGGGATGGTGCGTTGTGCCGTAGGTGCCCTCGGAGGCGGGTATTGGGTGGTGCGTTGCGGGGCACAGGCGCTTGACGCCCGCCGCCTTGCCTGGCATGACGGCCGGGCGCTGGACGCGGACTCCGGGCTGGAGCTGAAACTCCATGCCGACGACGGTACGGTGCAGCTTGAAGTGACGAACACCTCGCCGATCCCCCGGACGGTGGACGATCTTTTCCTACGGTTCGATCACGCCGCACTGGAAGCCGAAGACTATTTGGAATACGTGCATTCGAAGTGGCTGTACGAAGCGCAGTCGGCCGTGAAGTGCGTCGGCTTGAAAACGGATTTTGTGGCGGCCAATCCGGAAAGCAGCCTGGTCTATCTCTTAAACAAGCAGGGTTCCGGAACCTCTTTTCTTTTTGCCGCGCTTCCTCCCCAGCAGGAGGACTATGTGTATTTCAAGGCGTTGCACCTGGCCCCGGATTTGCGCGGCGCGTTTGGCGTCGAGATTCGTAGCGAACAGGGCCGGGTACTGCCGCCGGGCGCCTCGCTGCGGAGTTCGCGCATTCTCTTTGACCAAGGAGAAGATCCGCTGTCGCTGCTCGAAAACCTCGGGGACCGCTATGCCGCGCTCCGGCCGCGCCCATTGAAGTCGCGCCCGGTCGGTTGGAACTCCTGGGATGAAATCGGGACCAAGGTCACGGCGCCGGCCATCGAAGACAACCAGCGGATCGCCGGGGAAGCTTTCGGGGACAAGGTGCGGGTGTACATCATTGACGATGGTTGGCAAAAATCCTGGGGGGACTGGCGCTTCACTTCGACTTTCCTGGCCACCGGCGAGGAATTTTGCTCGCGCATAACGGCGGCGGGTGGGGTGCCGGGGATTTGGCTGGCCCCCTTGTATGCGGATCAATCGGTGATGGAACAACATCCCGATTGGTTCGCCAAAATGCCGGACGGAACTTTGGTGGAAAGCGTGAACGACCGATACACCCTCGGCTGCCTCGACATCACCGTTCCGGAGGTCGAACGGCATCTCTTCGACCTTTACCGGTCGCTGTGGACGATGGGGTTCCGTTATTTCAAAGTCGATTTCACCCAAATGGTCCAGCGATGCACCGGGTTCCATGACCGAACCGTCGGCCGGGGCGCCATCATCCGGAAAACCTTTGAAGTGATTCGTCGGGCCGTGGGTGACGACAGCTATGTTCTTGCCTGTGCGCCGCCCTACGAA
>JBAZJM010000465.1:0-3187 GCA_041651315.1 Lentisphaeria bacterium
CGGCGGCATAACACGTTGCGGGTTTTCCTGAAGTATCGGCAGGCCTCAACCCCCGGCCTTGGTCATCCAGACGCAGAGACGCTGGTTTTCGTTGAACGCATTGCCGGCCGAGGCGTAATCGCACAACGCGGAGCCATCCGCCAGACGGCATTGCAGGTAGATGTTTTCGTGGGGCGCGGTCTCCAGAACGGCGGCGTCAAGTCGTTCCAACGACAGCGGCGCGTCAACCGGACCCAAGCGTGAGTCTTGCGCCAGCACCACCGGGCCTCGGGTCAGTGCGACGCGGCCGCCGCCGTCCGGGGCCTCGTGAAGCTGCAAGCGCAGGTCAAAGTTCAGGCGGATGAGATCGCCGGGGCTCCAGACGCGCTCAAGGGACAGATAGCTTCCCGATGCACACGCGACGTTCTGCCCGTTGACGGCGACGCGGGTTTGCCGGCTCCAGGCGGGAATGCGGAGCCGGATGGGAAAGCGGGTGCTGGCGGGAGGGCGGACCGTGATGCAGACCTCGCCCGAGCGCGGGAAATCACCGGTGAGGGTGAGGTCAACGTGGGTCCCGTCCGCGAGTTCCGCCGCCACCACGGCGGCCTCGTAAAGGTTGATCACGATGCCGCGGCTATCCTGCATGACCGCCAGCCACGGGGCGATGGCCAACGCCTTGGGACCTTGGGCCAGGCAGCAGTCCTCGCCGTAGCCGGGGATTTGGTCCCCGGCGCGCGCTTTTGAGGCCGGCCCGGCCAGCGGGGTGGGATTGCAGTGCATCCACCAAGAGCCGTCGGGCACCATGGCTCCGAGCACGCCGTTGTACAGCGTGCGTTCCATCTCGTCCGCGACCGTGGCGTCGCCGGTGAGGCGGAGCACTTGGCCGCAGAATTTAATCCAAGTGGTGGTGACGCAGGTTTCGCCGAGACCGCCGACCTTGAATTGCGTCTGTTTGAGCTTGCCGTGGTCCCAAAATTCGCCCCACTCGTCCTTGAGTCCGCCCACGCCGGTGATGAAAATTTCCTGATCGCGGACCGCGCGGTAAAAGGTCGTGACGGCGTTTAAATAGTCGGGATTGCCGGTTTCCCGGTAAAGCTCGGCCAACCCCTCGAAGCAGGACATCATTTCATAGGCTTTGCCGTTGCCCAGTTCGCGGACTGGCGTTCCCTGGAGAATGGCGGTGAAGATGTTGTTGACCGTTGAACCGCCCTGGGCCACAATCCACTGTGCATAGTCCAGAAAGCGTTGCGCCCCGGTGATCCGGTAAACCAACACGACCGGCTCCAAAAGCGAGGAAGCCGCCAATCCGTCATGCCAGCCGCACTCGACAATGTTTTTTGCCCCCGGCCCGACTTGCGACATCAACTGGTCAAGCCCGCGGGCCAGCGCGGTTTTGACCGCGATGGCCGGCTCAATCTCCACGTAATAGCGGGCCAGCCCAATGAGCGCGTATTTGCGCCCCCAAATGTCCCAGTCCTGCGTTTGCAGGTCAGCCGGATAGGAACTGAGGCAGCCATCCGCGGTTTGCGTGGCGATCAGGTCGGCCACCGCGTCCTTGATCAGCGTCAACAGCGTGGTATCGGGTTGGCCGCGCCAGGACAGAATGGCGGAACGGACGATTTTGCCCCAAAACTCGCAGCGCCAGCGGCGATCACGCTCGTTGCGGAGCTTGAACGGCTCAACCAAGTGCGCGTAATCAACCTTCTTTAGACGGTTGTTGATGCTGAGCCCCAGGCTTTCGCCCAGTTTTCCGCGCAATGCAACTCCGCCGGCGGGTAGCGGCTTGAGAGAGTCATTGATAACCGACATCGGCGTGGGGGCCTTACTGATAGGAATTTTGATTTCAGGCTTTGGATCTAATAGTACATGGCATGCAGGCTATATATACATCATATACAGGCAAGGTCAAGGGGCGGAGAGAAAAATCGGCGCCAACGAACCAGAAAAGACACCGGGTCGGGCGTATCCTGGATTATTCATGAGAATGATTCGGCGTATGCCGTAGCTGAGCGCTGGTAGCGCGGCGGAGACGTCCCCGCCGGGCTGCAAGCCCTGAGCTACAGTTGATGAATAATCCAGGTTTGGGGCAGGTAACAGAGACTCGCCGAGCTGGGGCTCGGCGTTCCCAGGCCTGACCATTCCGGCAGCAGACGCCGGGTCAGAAGTGAAGTCTCAGGATCAGCGGCACGACGGTTTCGAGCCTGGCCTGAACGGTGATCGTGGCGTCCGGAGCCGCTGACCATCTGAGCGGCAGCCAGCGGCCGGAAGCGGCGAGCCGTTCAACCGTGGCGGGTTGCCGGCCGGCGGTGCGGAGCGTGACCTCGGGCAGGACGTCCAGGTTCAGGTTGAAGAGGGCGAGGAGTTCCCCGCCGCCGGCTGCCTCGCCGACCCGCCCGTGCAGGGCGTAAATGTCGACATCCGAGAGGGCGACGACCGGAAGCGGCGCGCGGTTGAGCCAGTCCAGGACCTGGATGAGCTGTTCGCGCCGGGCCTCGTCCATAAAGGGGGTGGCCCCCGGTTTGGCGGCATAGACGGCGACCCGCCCGCCCAGGTCGTTTTCGTAGAGGGTGAGGCCGGCGCCCACGGCCGTCTCCTCCCCGCTCATGTAGAACGGGATGTGGTACAGCGTGGAGAGTGTCTGGGTGGCGGGGGCATTGGGGGTCAGGCGAAGCGCCGTGCCGCTGTCCAGCACGGCAATGCCAATGGTTTTTCCGGCGGCGGCGCCGTTGGCGGCATGGCCGTTCATCCGCTCAAAGGAACACTGCCAGCCGGCGGGGAAATCGGCGGAGACGCCCAGCCAATCGCCCAGGCCGCGCTCGCAGAGACGCTTGGCGGCCGCACCGTCAAGGAGCAACCCCCTGGCCAAAAACGTCTTGAGTTCGTCATCGCGGAACAAATCGCATTCTGGGCCGGTCAGCATCACGACGCGGCTTGAGGGGTTCGCGCCGACGGTCACCGGAATGCCCTGACGGGCCAAGACGGCGCACGTCCAATTTTCGTTTCGCACCGAAGAATTGACACCGGAGGGAAGCTCGGCGGGGTTGGCTGGCAGCGGCGTGGTGGGGCCGTCCCACACGACCTGGGGCACCAGCCCGGCCAGTTTCCGGTAGGCGCCGATATGCTCCTTGAGCATCTGGCGATAGGCCTCGCCGCTGGCCGGCTGGAACTCGCTCATCCGGCTGACCCAGAGCTTGAGGCCGGTGCAGCC
>JBAZJM010000466.1:0-3172 GCA_041651315.1 Lentisphaeria bacterium
TAGAGGCGGGTGGCGGCTTCGACCCAGGCGGCGTTTTTCAGGCGCCCCTCGATCTTGAGGGCGCGGACGCCGGCGGCGGCCAGTTCGGCCAGCCGTTCGACGGTGCACAGGTCGAGCATGGAGAGGTGGCGGGCGGGCGGGGCGCCGGCGGCGGCATACGGCACCCGGCAGGGGCTGGCGCAGGCGCCCCGGTTGCCGCTGCGGCCGCCGACCCAGCTGGAGAGCAGGCAGCGGCCGGAGGCGCTGAAACAGAGGGCGCCCTGGGCGAACACCTCGACCTCGACGCCGGGCGCGGCCGTGGCGGCGGCCCGGATCTCGTCCAGGGTCAGTTCGCGGGCCAGCACGACGCGGCGGATGCCCAGGCGGGCGGCGGCGCGCACCCCGGCGCTGGTGGTGACGCCGGCCTGGGTGCTGAAGTGAAACTCCAGTTCGGGAAAGCACGGATGCAGGGCCAGCAGCGCCGGGTCGCGCACCAGCACGGCGTCGGCGTGGGCCTCGCGGGCGGCGGCCAGCTGCCGGGCGGCCTGGCCGAGTTCGCGCGCGGCCACGTCAATGTTCAGGGTCAGGTAGACGCGGGCCCCGGCGGCATGGGCGCGGACGGTCCAGGCGGTCAGGCTTTCGGGGGTGAAATTCTCCGCGCCGCGCCGGGCGTTGAGGCGGCGCAGGCCGCAATAGACCGCGTCTGCGCCGGCCGCGAGGGCGGCGGCGAAGGCCGCCGGGCCGCCGGCGGGTGCCAACAGTTCCGGCTTTTGTGGCAAGGGTGCTGTCATGGGGGGAGTGGGGGATGGGCGGGGGAAGGAGAAAGCTTTTGAGGAACGTTTCCCCGATTCCCCCGTCGTCCCAACCCTATTTCAAACTTGTTTGCGATGCGCCCGGAAGGTCTTGCTCGACCACTGATCACTGATTACTGGCTACTGGCTTGCCTGGTCTCGGAATCTTTGGGCAGGCAGGGGCGCCTGCCCCTACATTGGGTCACCGGTAGTCGCCGGGGCCGGGTTCCGGCACGGCATCAATGAGCTTGGTGATGAGGGTGTCGGGGGTGACGCCCTCCGAGTCGGCGGCAAAGGTGGTGAACAGCCGGTGGCGCAGCACGGGCGGGGCCAGGGCGCGGATGTCGGCACAGCTGACGTTGACCCGGCCGTGCAGCACCGCCCGGGCCTTGGCGCCCAGGATCAGGAATTGCGCGGCGCGCGGCCCGGCGCCGCAGGCGACATACTCGCGGATGAAGGCGGGCGCCCCGGCCTCCTTGGGCCGGGTGGCACGGACGAGGCGGGTGGCGTACTTGACCACGTGCGGGCTGACGGGCAGGGCGCGGGCGGCCTCCTGCATTTCCAGCAGGCCGGGGCCGGACAGGACCTCCCGGACCTCCACGTCGCGGGCGCCGGTGGTGGCCTGGACGATGGTCTCCTCCTCCGCCTCGGTCGGGTAGTCGACCAGGATGTTGAACATGAAGCGGTCGAGCTGGGCTTCCGGCAGCGGGTAGGTGCCCTCCTGTTCCAGCGGGTTCTGGGTTGCCAGCACGAAGAACGGGTGGGGCAGGGGGAAAACGTGGTTGGCCACCGAGACCTGCCGTTCCTGCATGCTTTCCAGCAGGGCCGCCTGGCTTTTGGGCGGGGTGCGGTTGATCTCGTCGGCCAGCAGCAGGTTGGTGAACACCGGGCCCTTGACGAAGCGGAAGCTTTTCTGGCCCGAGGCCTCGTTGAGGTCGAGGATCTCGCTGCCGGTGATGTCGGAGGGCATCAGGTCAGGGGTGAACTGGATGCGCTTGAAGGCGAGCTGCAGGATGCGTGACAGGGTGCTGACCATCAGCGTCTTGGCCAGTCCCGGCAGGCCGATCATCAGGCAGTGGCCGTTGGCGACCAGGGCGGTCATCAGCAGTTCGAGCACCTGGCGCTGGCCGACGATCACCTTGCCGAACTCCGCCTCAATGGCCGGGTAGCGGCTGGCGGTCGCCACCGCCGCGCCGGCCGGGGCCGCCTGGGTGGACATGGCCGGCGGCACCGGGCGGTCCTCAGCCTCGCTGTCTTCCACCGTGGGGGCGGCGTCATCGCGGCGCGGTTCGAAGCGCACCTGGAGGTTGCCGAACTTCAGGGTGGCGCGGCCGGTCAGTTGGTGGCGGGTGATGCGTTCCCCGTCGACGAAGGTGCCGTTCTGGCTCTGCTGGTCCTCCAGCAGCCAGCCCCGTTTCCCCTCGCGGGTCAGCAGGGCATGGTGGCGCGACAGGCTGCCGTCGTTCCAGCGGAGTTCGCAGTCCTCGCCGCGGCCGATCCGGTAGCGGCCGTTTTCCAACTCATATTTGCGGCCCGTCTCGGGGCCGGAGATCAGTTCCAGTTTGGCCATGGCGGAAAACCTCGGGTGCGATGTCATGCGCAACCCCTCAACATAATCCAACGTTTCAGCCCTGCGGTATTGATTCCCCCTGTGCCGCGGCTAGATTAGTCCCGCATAAAGTGATTTTTCTTATGGAATACCTTGTGGTTCATGCGCCCGCCGTCCCGGAACTGACGGGGCAATGGGAGGGGCCGGCCTGGGGGGCCGTGGCGCCTTTGTCCATCGGGCTTTTTCATCCGCAAAGCAGCGGACATCGGCCGCAGGTCCGGGCCAAGCTGGCTTATGATGCGGCCTCCCTGCACGTGATCTTCCGGGTGGCGGACCGTTATGTGCGCAGTGTGCACACCCGGGACCAGGATCCGGTCTGCACGGACAGCTGCGTCGAGCTGTTCGTCGAGCCCAAGCCGGGGGCGGGTTACTTCAATTTTGAGATCAACGCCGGCGGCACAGTGCTGCTGTACCATGTCCGCGATGCCCGGCGCACCCCCCAGGGATTCGCCGACTTTTCGCCGGTGGACAGCCGCTGGCTGCGCCAGTTGCGCATTTACCATTCCCTGCCGGCGGTGGTGGAGCCGGAACTGGCCGGGCCGGTGGAGTGGACCCTCGAATGCCGCATTCCCCTGGCCCTGTTTGAGGCGCATGTCGGCCCGCTGGGGGCCTTGCCCGGTCAGACCTGGCGCGGCAACCTGTTCAAGTGCGGCGACGCCACCAGCCATCCGCATTGGGCTTCCTGGGCGCCGATCGGCGCGCCGCTGAATTTTCATCAACCGGATCGTTTTGCCCCCCTGGTTTTCGCATGAACACTGAACCTGACACCCTGCCGCCGGCGGTTTTTCGAAAA
>JBAZJM010000467.1:0-3166 GCA_041651315.1 Lentisphaeria bacterium
GTTCCTGCACATAGTGCCGCCCCCGGCCGGTCAGCACCAGGTTGATCTCGAAAAAGTCGTGGGTGTGCATGCCGATGGCGTAATGCGGATGAATGAACGCCTGCACCTGCGCCGCCCGCCCGGGGGGGATGAAACAGTCGGCCACGGACCAATGGTCTTTGCCCGGCGCGCGCGGCAGGACGTCACGCGCGGGGGGCACCCGTGAAGGATGGGAAGGAGGGGGGCGGATCATACAAAGTCAACCTCATGCAAAAAGTTAACAATACGGGGCAAGAAAATAATCGCAAATAGACATATAATATCTACAGCCAAAAGAACTTCGTCAAATTTTATCATAAAATCAAAATTTTCGTTTTACCCGATTAAAATGAGCAAAAACAACTTGGTGGAGAAACCCGATTCGCCGTGCCTTGACCCCGATCTCCGGAGCCTGCTCCGCCGCCGCGTGTCGCTGGCCCGTGACGGGTTCATGAGCCGGTGCGTGGACCGCGTGCCCACCGGCTGGCGCCCCCACTTGGTGTGCGACTTGCTGCCGGTCCCCCAGGTGGCGGAATCGCAATGGGACCATGCCGACTGTACCAGCCGCGCCCTGCGCGCCTGGCACGGCGTCCGGGACATCACGGGCGTTGCCGCCGCCGGCCGGGCGGTCGAGGCCGGGTTGTGGGCGCATCTGCAGTCGGTCATCAACCCGGAAACGGGCCTGGCCTGCGTGCCCGAATACAGCACCCGGCCGGCCGGTCCGTGCTATTATCATACATGGGATCAGGGGCGGTTGTTCGACTATCTCGTGCTGCGCTGGGCGGAGATTGCCCAAGCGCCGGGCGAAAAGGCGGAGCTGCTCGCGCGCATCCGCCGCCTGCAGGGCGGGCTCTCGGCGCTGTCGGCCACGGCGGAACAGCCGGACGGCACGGTGGCCCGCTGGTGGCCGGCCGAGGTCTATTACGACACGCAGCCGCAACCGGCAACGGCGAGCCGGGGCCCGCACGACTTCCGGGGGTGGTGCATCGGCGGTTCCCAGTTCCTGCCGCCGCAGGTCCGGCTGGCCGTGTTGACCGGCGACCCGGCGGATCTGAACCTGGCGCTGGAAATCGCGCGCGGGTTTCTGGCCGGTTATGAACATCGGCGCGGCAGCACCGCGCCCATGTTCGCGGCCGACGGCCGCTTTTATGGGCATTTCCATGGCGCGGTGTCGGGCCTCGACGGGGTGGTCCAGCTGGCGTGCCACCTTTATCATTTGGGCGAAACCGTGCTGGCCACGGAGTGGATCGAGCTGGCCGTTCGGGTGTACCGGTGGATTTTCGATTCCGCGCGGAATGTCAATCCCGGCTCGTCCTGCGGCTGTTTTCCCGAGACCGCGCGGGACGAGCCGCACCTGACCAGCGAACTGTGCTGCACGGCGGACATGATCGAGCTTGCCATGCATCTGGCGGAGTGCGCGGCGCTCCACCCCCGCTGGGCGGCGCTGGCCGACCTGTGGGACGATGCCGAGCGCTTCCTCCGCAACGAGGTTTTCAAGACGCAGGTGACGGAGGTGGACCGGATTGCCGCGCTGGCCGTCCGCCCGCCCGGCATGACACCCGGCGAGGCGCTGGCCACATTGCGCCGGCAGGACGGCATCTGGATCTTCGGACGGCAGTTCTTGCATGACCTGCTCAAAATGCAGCGGCCGGAGACCCTTGCCTCCGTGCCGTGGCTGGTCCAGGGTGCCGCCGGGGAGGCGGGGGGCGCCACCCGATTGGTTCCCGTGCTGTCCTCCGGCGGTTGCTGCGCCTACTCCGGCGTGCGCGCCCTGCACACCGTGTGGCGGCAGGCGGCAGTCACGGTCGCCCCCGCGACCGTTGAGATGCGCATTCCCATTTCCTTTGACGACGGTGTCTTGGGCGTGACGCCGCTGCCCGGGGAGACCGGGCTGCGCATCCGTTCCCGTGGCAATCGCCGGCTGCGTCTCCGCCTGCCGCGCCACGTTGAACACGTTGCCGTGGATGCCCCGGCCGCCGCCGCCAACGGGTCTGGCGACCGCCGCTGGCTGACGCTGGAACTGGCGGCGGGGAGCGACGTCGCGGTGACCTGGCAGCCGCGGGAATGGACCGCCGTCGAAACGTTCGGGCCGCTGAACGCCGACGGCGTGGTGCCCGGCGTCGCCGCCACCGAACGGGTGCGCTGCACGCTGCACTACCGCGGTGCCGAGGTTGTCCGGGTCGAGCCTGAAAATGCCGCCATGCCGTTTGCACGAGGCCTCTAATTCTAGTTCGAACAACATTCAAAAATGACGCATAATGTGAGACAGGCAATCTTGCCTGTCCCGGCCTTCCGCAGGGTTGCGGCGCGACGGATGTCCCTGGCCACCCATGGCCGGGCGGCTCCCTTCACGATTGAAAAGCAATCGATCAGTACGCAACGCATTGATGATTAAAAAGATGAAACCAAATAACCTCACGCGAGATGTGGCGCTACTGACGAAGAAGGCGGAGCGGGAATTGCGCGCGACGGTCACGGGAAAGAAGGCGTGGCTGGCGCCGGAAGCCTGGAAACCCGTCGCTTACGCCGCCACCGCGCCGGAAGGGGGCGTCACCCTCGACGGCGGGCCGCTTCGGGACGCCTTCGCGCGCAATCTCCTTTATCTTGCCGAATGGTTTGCCAAGACCGATCAGTGCCGACGGCCGGCGGAGGAGAAAAACTGGTGGGAAACCTGCCTGCCGGCGTCAAGCGAAGGCCGCCTGCTGGGGGTGGCCGGCCACACTCTGCGCTGGGGTGAGCGGGCGGAGGTGCGGGAAATCCTGGACACCCTGGTCGCCCGGATCCAGGCCCGGCAGACGCCGGCGGGCTATTGTCTGCCGTACCCGGAAGCGGAACTGCGGCCAAACGCCAGTCCGGGCGAGGATGAGCGGCGCAACTATGATCGTGTGAACCTGACCCGGGGGCTGGCGACGGCCGGCCGGGCCGGCAACCGGGAGGCGCTGGCGATCCTGCGCCGCTTCTATGACTGGTTCAACGCCTCGCCGTACCTGCCGTACACGCTGGCCGGCTATTTCGACGCCTCGCCGACGCAGGAGAATTCGTTGGTCTGGCCGGGCGGCATCGGCTCCGCGCACAACGGCGCGAACGGGCTGGAGGGGCATCTGCTGGCCCACCTGTCGCCGGTGGGGAAGCCGGAAGACCTGGTCGC
>JBAZJM010000468.1:0-3160 GCA_041651315.1 Lentisphaeria bacterium
TCCCCCACCCAGGGCTTCGCCGAAAAGATGGCCTGGCTCCTCTCCAGCACCGAACGGCCGGTGCCGATCATCAACGCCGGTTCGGGCAAGGACCAGCATCCCACCCAGGCGCTGCTCGACATCTACACCCTCCAGCGCAGCTTTGAAAAGAGCGGCGGCATCGACGGCAAAACCATCGTGTTCGTCGGCGACCTGCTCCGCGGCCGCACCGTGCGCTCCCTCTCCTTCCTGCTCACCAACTACCGCAATGTCCGGCAGGTCTTTGTCGCCCCGCCCCAGCTGCAGATCGGCCAGGACATCCTGCACCAGCTCGACGCCGCCGGCATCACCTACGACATCCGCCATGAATTGGAGCCGACCATTCCCGAGGCCGACGCCATCTACATGACCCGCATCCAGGATGAATGGGACAAGGACGGCGAGAGCAAGAAGCTTGACATCACCCCGTTCTGCTTCACCGCCCGCCACCTGGCCCAGCTCAAACACCAGGCCGTCATCATGCATCCCCTGCCGCGCCGCCAGGAAATCGCCACCGAAGTGGATCGCGACCCGCGGGCCGTCTACTGGCGGCAGGTGCGCAACGGCATGTGGATCCGCGTCGCCCTGATGGCCACCATTTTCGGCCGCGCCGAGGCCATCGCCGCCCATTACGAACAAAACCTCGGGTGACCCCATGAACCTGTTTGAAATCAACGGCGGCAAGCCGTTGCGCGGCCGCGTCACCCCGGCCGGCAACAAGAACGCCGCCCTGCCGATGATCGCCGCCGCCCTGCTGACCGACGAGGAGGTCATCCTCGAAAACGTCCCCAACATTGGCGACGTGCGCACCATGCTGGCGCTCGCCGAAGCCGTGGGCGCCGAGGTCAGCTGGGATCCGGCCGCCCACCACCTGCGCCTGCGTGCGGCCAACCTCCACAACCCCGTGCTGCCCGACAAGCTGTGCGCCGACATCCGCGCCAGCATCCTGTTCGCCGCCCCGCTGCTGCACCGCCTGTGGCGCGCCGAGATGGCGCCGCCCGGCGGCGACGTCATCGGCCGCCGCCGCCTCGACGCCCATTTCCAGGGGCTCCAGGCCCTCGGCGCCTCCATCGACGCCAACGCCGGCTACCATTTCCGCGCCCCCCAGCGGCTGATGGGCGCCGACATCTTCCTGCCCGAGGCCAGCGTCACCGCCACCGAACAGCTGGTGATGGCCGCCGTGCTCGCCAACGGCCGCACCGTGCTGCGCAACGCCGCCTCCGAGCCGCACGTCCAAGACCTCTGCCTGCTGCTGGTCAAGATGGGCGCGGTCATCGAAGGCATCGGCTCCAACACCCTCACCATCGACGGCGTGGAAAAGCTCGGCGGCGCCTTCCACCGCATCCTGGCCGACCACACCGAGGTCGGCAGCTTTCTCGCCATGGCCGCGGCCACCGGCGGTGAAATCACCGTCACCGACGCCGACCCGGCCCATTACATCATGGTCTCCCGCGCTTTCGCCCGCCTGGGCATCCAGCTGCGCTTCCACAACGGCGAGGTCCATCTGGACGCCGAACAGCCCCGCGAAGTGGTGCCCGAATTCGGCGGCGGCATCCCCGTCCTCGACGACGGCCCCTGGCCCCATTTCCCCTCCGACCTGATGAGCGTCATGATCGTGCTCGCCACCCAGGTCCGCGGCCCCGCCCTGTTCTTCGAAAAGATGTACGAGAGCCGGATGTACTTCGTCGACCGCCTGATCGCCATGGGCGCCAACGCCGTCATCTGCGACCCCCACCGCGTGGTGGTCAGCGGCCCCGCCCGGCTCCACGCCATGGACATCAGTTCGCCCGACATCCGGGCCGGCACCGCCCTGGTCGCCGCCGCCCTCTGCGCCCGCGGCACCAGCACCATCCGCAACGTCCATCTCATCGACCGCGGTTATGAGGGCATCGAGGCCAAGCTCGCCGCCCTCGGCGCCGACATCACCCGGAAATAACGGGCGCCGTCCCTTCCGTTATTCCGTTTCTTCCGTCTTTCCGTTGTTTCTCTTCCGTTATTTCGTCTCCCCCCCTACCGGCAGGCCACCACCGCCAGCCCCGCGCAGATCAGGCACACCCCCACCACCTTCGCGGGGGTGCCCGGTTCGCGCAACAGCCAGACCCCCAGCCCGGCGCCGATCGGAATGCTGAGCTGCCGGAAGGCCATCACGTAACTGACATTGCTCGCCAGCCCCATGGCGACCAGCACCAGCGTGTACGCCGCCGTGCAAACCAGCCCGGCCACCACCGGGTACCGCCACGCCTCCCGCAAAAGGATCCGCAACTGCCGCCGCTCCCCCGCGTGCCAGCCCAAGTAAGCCGCCAGAAACGGCAGGATGCACAGGTTCTCCAGCGCCACATACAGCAGAGCGTTCGCCAGCCGGCCGCCGACCAGGCCGCTGCCCCGCAGCAGCCGCAGCGCCTCGCTGTCGATGATGGTATACGCCGTGGTGCCCGCCGCCGCCACCAGGATGAACAGGTACCCCCGGCGCCAAAACATCCCCCAGCCCAGCGTCCGCCAGGGCGGCAACGGCAGGATGACGCAGCCCGCCGCCACCACCGCCATGCCCCCGACAGCGGTCATGGTGAGCGGCTTGCCCAAGCCCAAAACCAGGGTCACGGCGGGGATCAAGATCACCGGCAGCGCCCGGGCCAGCGGATAAGCAATGGAAACTTCCGTCTCCCGGTAGGCGTTGCCCAGGGCGGTATAATAAACCGCCTGGGTGATGCCGGTGGCCGCCAGCAGCGCCCAGACCGCCCCCGGCAGGCGCGGCAGCACCGGCGCATGCCAGCACACCACCGGCGCCAGCACCACGCACACCGTCCCCGTGGCCAGCAGAAAAAAGGCGGCCGACGGATGCCGGGCCTTGCAGACCAGGTTCCACCCCGCATGCATGCCGGCGGACACCGCCAGCAACAGAATACCGATGAAACTCATGGAAAATAAAAAACCTTAATAATTTGCGGGGCAATTTATTACTGACAAGTTACATGACATTTCCAGCCCCCTCCACGGGCGACACGCCCATAGCCATCAGGTTAAGCCGTTTTTGAGCGCCAACGGCGCGCCTTCATACCAGCCTGGGGCAACGCCCCAGGAAAAGAAAAAGATAACGTTTCAGCCCTGAAGGGGCGTTTCATGAAGCGGGCTTTCAGCCCTTTAT
>JBAZJM010000469.1:0-3158 GCA_041651315.1 Lentisphaeria bacterium
CTTCACGCTGACCCCGGTGAGCGACAAGCTGAACCTTGCCCTCAACGCCGGTGTCGGCTGGAACGACCACGACCAAAACAGCTATTACTACGGCGTCGATGAGAACGGCTTTGCCGACCTCGGCCTCGGCGCCACGCTGAACTACAACATCACCGAAACCTTGGTGGCGTCCATCTACTACAAGTATTCGTACATCCTCGACCAGGAGTTGCGCGAGGAAAGCATCATCAGCGACGCCCAAAGCGGCGACCAGTCCGTGTTTGGCGCCCGCCTGTCCTACTCGTTCTGAGGCCGCCTGCGCCCACCCGGCCCCGGCACCGCCCCACCCTCTCGGCGGTGCCGGGGCTTCTTTTCCTCCAGAAAAATTGTCAAGCCCGGTCTTGCAGCAGTCCGTCCCCGTGCTATTTTACACCCCTGTTCGCGCTTCTGGGGCATTAGCTCAGTTTGGCTAGAGCGCCTGCATGGCATGCAGGAGGTCATCGGTTCGAACCCGATATGCTCCACCATCCTTCGCTTGCAGCGGAGCGCAAAGCGAAGGATGTCCCGCCGTAGCCGTCCCGTTCCGGGACGCGAAGGCGGACGCTTTCCCTTGGCGCTCCGCTGCAAGACTCCGGCTTGGCATGCCAACTTCCGGATTCCATTACGTGTATGTCCTGGCCAGCGAGGCCGACCCCGCCTGCCACTACACCGGCTGCACCTCCGACCTCCAGGCCCGCCTCAAGACCCACAACGCCGGCGGCTGCCCGTACACGGTCAAGTACCGCCCCTGGCGCATCGAGACCGCCATTGCCTTCCGCGACAAGCAAAAGGCCATCGACTTTGAGGCATACCTCAAGTCCGGCTCCGGCCGGGAGTTCGCCCGCCGCCACTTCTGACGCTTGCAGCGGAGCGCCAAGCGAAGGATGTCCCCCCGGAGCCGTCCCGGGACGCGAAGGCGGACGTTGGGAACCCCCTTTCCAAAAAAAGTGAGACCGGCAGCGGCCACCGATCTCCAAGGGGCGCTGCCGGGGCATGACGACCTGCCGGTGCTGCTGAGCCGGGCGCCTATTCCTTGACCAGGGCGGCGATGCCGCCGGTGTAGTACGGCTCCGTGAACAGCACCTTTTTCGCCCGCTCCTCGGTGATGGTGATGCAGGCCCCGATCATGTCCACCTTACCGGCCGCGAGGGCGGGGATCATGCCGCCGAAATCCATGTTGACGACCTCGAGCTTCATATCGAGCCGTTGCGCAACGCGGCGGGCGATCTCAATGTCGAACCCGACCACGTTCCGCGACCCGTCGATGAACGAGAACGGTTCGGTCACGGCGGCGGTGCCGAAGGTGAGCACGCCCTTGCCGCCGCTTGAAGGCAGCTCCGGCATGGCGGCGGGGGCGCCGGTTTTGGGCAGCCAGCGGGCGAGCATCTCATTGTAGGTGCCGTTTTTCCGGAGCTCGGCGATGACGCTGTCCGCGGCCTGCTTGAGGTCCGGCCGGTCCAGCCGGACCGCAAAGCCGTATTGGTCCGTGGTGACCATGTCCGGCAGGATGGCGAAACCGCCGTTCTTGGCGGCAAGGTTGCGCAGGATCGGTTCGTCATAGGCGGCGGCATCGACCTTGCCACTGCGGACCGCCATGGCGGCATCCATCACGCTGTTGAAATATTTGAACTTGGCCTGGGGCAGGCGGGACAGGACCAGCTTGTCGGCAATGGTTCCCGTGGGCACGGCAATTTCCTTGCCGTCCAGTTGCGCGAGCCGGGTGACTTTTTCCCGCGCGCCGCAGCCGGTGAACAGCAGGCAGGCGGTCATGGCAAGACCGACAACGGCGGAGATGGCAGGCAGACGAGTCATGGCGGAGTTTCCTTTGGGTTTAACGGGGGGTTGGTTGGGGGTTGTTGGGGCGACCGGCCGGTCGCCCGTACGGGCTCATTTGAGGAGCAGCCGCAGCAGGCCGCGGTCTCCGACGCGTTCGAAGGTGAAGTCCTGAACATAGTTGAGGATAAGGGTCATGCGCAACCCGTCGGGCTCGTCGGATTTTTCCAGCGGGTTGCCCGCCAGACCGGAACTGTCGAGGCGCAGTTCCAACCGCCCCTGTTTCGCGGACCAGGCCACGATAAAATCAAGGTCAACAAAGCCGGGTTGTGCCACATGGAGGCCGATGAGCTCCTCGGCCAGCAGTTGCACGGTGCGGGCGGTCTGGGCCGGCAGCACATGCTTGTCGCAGAACTCCTCAATCTTTCCGAACAGGGCGTAGAGGTCAAAGTCCGCCCCCGTGACGCGGAAGGACAGGCTGCGCACCCGGCCGATGAAATCCCGCGTCCGCTCCCGTTGCGGCGCCTCAAAGATGACGGCAGGGGGGCCTTCTTCGTAGATCACTCCCTGGTCCAGATAGAAGACCCGGGTGGACACGTCGCGGGCGAACTCCATCTCGTGGGTCACGATGACCAAAGTCATGCCCTGTTTGGCCAGGCGCCGGATCACGGCGAGCACTTCGCCCACCATGGTGGGATCCAGCGCGGAGGTCGGCTCGTCAAACAGGATGACTTCCGGGTCCATGGCCAGGCAGCGCGCGATGGCCGCGCGCTGCTGCTGGCCGCCGGACAATTCCGCGGGCAGGCTGCCGGCCTTCTCCACGAGCCCCACCATCCGGAGCAGCTCCAGGGCCCGGGTTTCGGCGGCCGCGCGGTCGATTCGCAGCAGCCGGACCGGCCCCAGGGTGAGATTCTCGAGCACGGTCAGGTGGTGGAAAAGGTTGAAGGATTGAAACACCATGCCCACCCGGCGCCGCAGTGCGGGCACATCGGCGTGCGGATCCAGGATGTTGATGCCGTCGATCTCGATTTTCCCGCCGGACGGGCGTTCAAGCCGGTTCAGGCAGCGCAACAGCGTGCTCTTGCCCGTCCCCGACGGCCCGATGATGGAGATGACGTCGCCCTTGGCGATGGTCGCATTGACGTCCTTGAGCACGTCTAGGGAGCCGAATTGATGGGCGAGGTGTTCGATGCGGATCATGCTGCCACCGCCCCCTTTCGGCGCGCCATCGGGTCGGCCCGGCGCTCAAGGTGGTCAAGCGCGAGTCCCAGCACCCAGGTCGCGCCGAAATAGATGACCGCGACCATGATCAGGGGAAAGAAGGCATCAAAGGTCCGGCTGCGGATGATGTCGCTGGCCTTGGTGAG
>JBAZJM010000470.1:0-3089 GCA_041651315.1 Lentisphaeria bacterium
CAGGGAAGATTGCTTGTGGCTGAAGCGCCCCTCCGCGCTAGGCACAAAAAGGTTTGACGGAGGGTTTGGGAACCGCCTTTCCTCAAAAGGGGGTTCCCAAGATGGGTCCGCGGCAGGGCGGGTGGTGTATGGTGGCGGCCGGGTGGCGCGCACCATTCCCAGCAGCAGCCCCGCCAGTCCCAGCGCGAATAGGCTGTCGCTCAACACCACGCAGGCCCCGGCCGCCGCCGCCACGCTGGCCGCCTGCCACAGGGCGCCCCACCGCGCCGCCCGCTCCGCCACGGCCCCGCCGCCGCCCCATTCCCGCGCCAGCCGCCCCGCCACCCACACCAGCCCGACATCCAGCACCGCCTGCACCGCAACGGCCGCCGGCACCGCCAGCTCGTTCAGCCAGGCAAATCCCGACAGGAACAACGGGTATCCCGGCACCCGGAACAGCTCCGCCTCGAAACGGCCGAACACACCAAGGCGCCACAAGCCCTTGGCCAGCCGCAGGTAATCAAACGAATCGGGGGCCAGGAAGGCGCCGGGCCGCCACGCCCCAGCCCAGAACAGGCCGCCGCGCAGCGCCAGGGCCAGCCCGTAGACGAACGGCCACCCCAGCCACCAGGGCCGGGCGCCGGGTGCAGAATCAGAATGCATGCGGAACATCTGCCCCCTCACTCCAGCATCGGAATGTTGCCGTGAAGCCGGTAGGTGCCGGGCGCCATGCCCAGCTGCCGCCGGAAGGTGCGCGAGAAATTGCCGGGCGTGTCGTACCCCAGCGCCGCCGCCACCTCTTTGACCGACCGGGTGCTTTCCGTCAGCCACTTGCAGGCCAGCAACATCTGCCGGCGCTGAATGTACTGGTACGGCGTCATCCCGGTGTTCTTGCGAAACACCCGGCACAAATGCTCCTTGGTGACGCGCAGCTTCTCCGACAGCCGGATCAGGTTGCAGCGCTGCGTCTCCAGCCGCCGCTCGATCTCGTCCTTGGCCAGCCGCACCAGCACCGCGTCATGAGCTCCCGGCACCTGTTCCTGGCGCAGCTGCAGCAGCCCGCACAGCACTTCCGACACCAACGCGACACCGTCCGCCTCGTTCATGAAGATCAGCGACGTCCGGTCGGACAGCAGCCCCTGCAGGTGCCGGATCACCCGGTCCGTCCGCGGCAACGCCCACAGATGCCCATACCGGGTGACCAGGGCCCGCACCATCGCGTGGGCGGTGGCCCCCGAAAAGGACAGATACAGGAACTCATACGGCTCCCCGACGGCCGGCGGATAGCAGTAGGCAACGGCCGGATCGTGGGACTCGCAGAGAAAGCCGCTGCCGGCCGGCACGACGTGCCGGCCCTGGGCATCCTCAAACCACACCTGCCCGGACAGGGTATATTGGAAAATGCAGTGCGGCATGTCCGTTCGCGCGGCCCCGCGCTGGCCGTAGGTGGCGTAATGCCGCGTCTCCAAACCGATCCGCCAGGGCCGGAACAGCTCCGGGGTCGGCTTGGGGATCTCAAAATACCGGATTTGGACGACATCCCGGGACATGATGGCCACCGTGCAAAGGGATCAAAATATCAACAAATGATATCAACAACCCTAGCACCCTCACTTATAGTTGTCAACAGGACAGCCAATAAACGATTGCGCAGGCCGGCGCATGGTGCCGCCGGCACCGCCCGTCGCCTGGCCAACCCTCCAACCGGGAGCTTCCCATGAAAGTCGCCTTTTACGGCCACGTCCGGCAGTACCACAACATCCAGGCGGAAATCGACGCCAACATCAAACAGGTGCTGGAGAGCGGTGAGTACGTTCAGGGACCGATGAACAAGCAGTTCGAGAAGGAGTTCGCGGCCTTCTCCGGCACCCGGTACGCCATTCCCTGCGGCAACGGCACGGACGCCATCTGGCTGGCGTTGATGGGGCTGGGCATCGGCAAAGGCGACGAGGTGATCACCAACGCCAACACCTTCTTCGCCACCGCCGAGGCGATCTGGATCACCGGCGCCACCGCCGTGCTGGTTGACTGCGATCCCAAGACCCAATGCATCGACCCCGCCAAGATCGAGGCGGCCATCACTCCGCGGACCCGCTGCATCATTCCCGTCCATCTTTACGGCCAGTGCGCCGACCTGCCGGCCATCAAGAAGATTGCCGACCAGTACAAGCTGTGGATCGTCGAGGACAACGCACAGGCGATCGACGCCGCCGGCGACACCTTCAAGATCGGCGAGCTTTCCGACGCCGTGGCCACCAGCTTCATCATCCAGAAGAACTTGGGCTGCTTCGGCGACGGCGGTGCCATCGTCACCAACAACGAGCGGGTCAATAAGACCGCCCGGCTGCTGCGCAACCACGGCTCGCCGGCCCGCAATGTCCACAGCTTCGGTTTCAACAGCCGCCTGGACGACCTCCAGGCCGGCGTGCTCAGCGCCAAGCTGAAACACATCCACGCCTGGAACGACCAGCGCATCCAGTGGGCCGCCCGCTACACCGCCGGCCTGCAGGGGATCAAGTCGTTCGACCTGCCCTACGCCAAGCCCGGCTACCGCCATGTCTGGCACCTCTACGCCATCGCGGCCAAAGATCCCGCCAAGCGCGACGCCATGGTCGACTTCCTGGTCAAGAACGGCATCGACGCCAAGACCCATTATTCCATCGCCATCCATCAGCAGGCCGGTTTCCCCTGGGGCAAGGACGCCCGCCTCGCCGGCCCGCTGACCAACGCCGAGCGCAACGCCGCCACCTGCATCAGCCTGCCCATGTACCCCGAGCTGACCGCCGAGGAAGTGGACTATGTGATCGCCACGTGCAAGAAAATGGACCCGCTCTTCGCCCCGTAACCTCCGGTTGCCGCGGCAGGGCCGGCGTCTCCGGGCTCCGGCTCTGCCGTCGTTTACGCCCTCCGTCCCCCCTTCCGCAGGAGCTCCTTTACCATGAGCAAACCCTACACCGTCGTGGTCGCCGGCATGGGCAAACGCGGCAAACATCACGCCGCCGCCTTCAACGCCAATCCCCGGTTCAAGGTGGTCGGCCTCTGCGACATCGCCCAAGCCGCACTGGACGCCGCCGCCCCCGCCCTCGGCAACCCCCGCACCGGCACCGATG
>JBAZJM010000471.1:0-3087 GCA_041651315.1 Lentisphaeria bacterium
GGATCGGGTACTGGGGCGACGGCAACCCGGCCCGGGAGAAAATGAACCAGTTCCGGGTGCTGGAACGTCAGGGATTCGCCAGTCTCGACCAGGTCCAACTGCACCTGGAGTTCACGGCCGGTGCGGGTGCCGGCTGGCCCTTCGACATCGCCCGGGAAGAGCTGGCCATGGCGCTGGCAGCCACCGGCCGCCGCGGCGTCGCCCTCCAGGTTTTTCCCTGGAACTTCGATGCCGCCGGCATCCATGCGCTCCTGGACCTCGGCCTCCAGTCTTTCGCCACCGACGAGCCCGCCCGCTTTACGCAGGCGTTAACCGGCTGGGCCGCAACCCCGGCAAACCGCGCCTCCAATTTCTGATCCACGCGGACAAACGAATCATTCATCCCGGTGGGCTTGGGGGTTCCCTTCCAAGCGGCCAAGACGCTCCTTGATCGCGCGAAGCTCGGCGAGCACGAGCGTCTCTTGCTTGGCCTCTTTTTCCTGGTTCTGCTGAAGGAAAAAGGACGCGACGTATGCCGTGAACGTGCCAAACAAGCCGACCCCCGCCGTCATCAGGACGACGGCGATGATCCGGCCGAGTGTGGTGACGGGATAGCGGTCACCGTACCCGACCGTGGTGATGGTCGAGAATGACCACCAGAGGGCATCGCCGGCTGTCTTGATGTTCGCTTCCGGCGCCGTCTCGCAGTTCAGGATGGCGATGGACGAAAAGACCACCAAGACAAAGGAAATCATGGCGACGGAGGCGAAGGTGCCCTTGGCCCGGTTGGCAAATAGGAATTGGAGAATCAGCTTGGTGGAGCGGATGCCGCGAAGGATCCGGAGAATGCGGATGACGCGAACAAACCGGCCCCACCGCAGAAATTGGATGTCGGGGATGCTGGATACCAGGTCAATCCATCCCCATTTGAGATAGTCGCGTTTGCTCTTGGCCGTGAAGAGATGAAAGAAGAAGTCGCCAAGGAAGACGACGCACGCCAAATTGTCGACCCACGTCAGAAGCGCGGAGGTTTCGGGCGCCAGCGGGAAGATCGTTTCCACAAACACGGCACCCAACACGTAGACGGACAAAAACAGCATCACGATCTGCCAGACCGTGATTTTCCCCTCTCCCTTGCCCATGCTGTCGCTCCCCGAAATGTGATCGCTATGGACGATAAAACCACGACGGGACTATATCACCTTCCGGCTTTTCCCAATACCGTCTCCCCCAAGATCTGTTCGATTTGTCGCCAGGTGAGTTGGTCCATTTTTTCACACATGACAAAGAGGAATTCAATTCCTGATTATCATGCCACCCCCCTTCGGCAAACCGCCAAGCGTGGTGCAACCACGCTCCTACAGGAGTGGGGAATACGGGTTATTTCCGCTTTGAGGGCTTGGCCGTCGCCTTTTTGGACTTGGCAGCCGCCGGTTTTACAGGCTTGGCCTTCGCCTTGACTTTGGTTTTCGTTTTGACCGCTGGGCGGGATGCGGTTTTGGCTTTCGCCACGGTCGGCTTTTTGGCTTTGGTTTTCACCGTGGCCTTGGCCGGGACCGGCTTCTTGGCAGCCGGTTGGGCGGCGGGCTTGCCCGCTGCTTCCGCCGCGCCATCAAGCTCGATGCCGAAGACGCTGGCGAGGCTGGATTCTTCCAGGGTCGCGACCCCCGCGGCGACGCCGCCGGCGATGGCCGAAACATCCGCCGCGACCAGTTCATGGTGGTCCACGCCGCGCAGCAGAAAAAACAGTTCGGGGTTGGTGTCAAGCTTGGCGCCCACGCCGTAGAGCACGGCCGCCAGATGCTTGCACAGGCCGGCCCAGTCGGGGCAGGAACAATCCATCTTGATCTCGGCCGGTTTCGGGAATAGGCCACCGTCCTTGCGGGTGATGATTTCCAAGACGTTTTTGGACAACTTGCCCTGAATGAGTTCGATCAACGACCCGATCTGGCCGGCGCATGCCTGCTTGAGCGCGACCCATTGTTTTTTAGGCAGTTCCGCAATGGTGATTTCGATCTTGTAAAGGGAAGAGCCGCTGACCAGGGCCGTAATCTTGCCGCGCGCGATCTGAAGGTCGATCACGGAACCGTTCCGGACATAGGTGCGGCCGCGCGGCAGCCGGTTTACGTAGTCTTGGTAAGATTCGACATTGGCGCACCACGCCTTGCCCCAGAAGGTACTGGCGATTTGCCGGCCGGCAATTACGACGGGCGAGAGCTTTTTGCCCTTCTTCCCCATCTTTTCCGCTTCGCGGCGGGCCTTGGCCCGACGCTCAGCAACCGGCACATAAGGCGCGAATCCGTAATAATTGTCGTAGCGGCTCATGAGCTGGTGATCCTCTAAAAAAACGGAACATGTAATATATTTGCCGGACGATGTTGGGGCCACCCTTTTGAAAAAGGGTGCTCCCCAAGCCCCTTCCTAAAATTTTTGTTTCCTAATCCGGCGGGCGCTTCCACCACAAGCCCACGCGCACAACGGCAATGGTTTGCTGTGCAAGGCTTGTGGTGGAAGCGCCCGCCGCGTTAAGGCACAAAAAGGTTTGACGGAGGGTTTGGGAACCGCCTTTCCTCAAAAGGGGGTTCCCAACATCGTCGGTTCCTTATCCGTTGGAGATGGCGGAATTGACATCGAGCGCGACAAAGTTCAGGAGTTCCTCGTTGGACATTTCGGTCAGCAGCCGTTCGCCGCCTTCGGTCAACAGCGAATCGGCCATGCCCTTCTTCTGCTCAATGATGGCGTCGATGCGCTCCTCCAGGGTGCCGGCGCAGACGAACTTGTGAACCAGCACGTTGCGGCGCTGGCCGATGCGATAGGCACGGTCGGTGGCCTGGTTCTCGACGGCGGGGTTCCACCAGCGGTCGAAATGAATCACATGCGAGGCGGCGGTGAGGTTCAGCCCCGTGCCACCGGCCTTCAGCGACAGCACGAAGTACGGGGGGCCGTCGGCGCGGTTGAACTGTTCGACCAGCTCCTGGCGCCGCCGGACGGGCGTCTCGCCGTGCAAGACCAGGCCGGGGCGGCCGAACACCGTCGCCAGCAGCGCGTCGAGCGGCGCCGTCATCTCCCGGAACTGAGTAAAAACCAACGCCTTGTCCTGGCGCGAGG
>JBAZJM010000472.1:0-3082 GCA_041651315.1 Lentisphaeria bacterium
GGCACCATCCACGTCTTCTCGGTCAGCGGCCTGAACGTGGCCATCCTCGCCAGCCTGCTGCTGTTCCTGCTGCGGCTGGGCGGCGTCCCCTATGGCTGGCGCCATGCCCTGCTGCCGCTGCCCCTCGGCTTCTACGTCGTCATGACCGGCGCCGAAGCACCCGCCGTCCGCGCCTGGGTGATGTTGGTCGTCTGGGCCCTGGCCCGCGGCCGGCTGCGCCCCGTGGCCCCCCTGAACACCATCGCCATCGCAGCCGCCATCCTGCTGCTGGCGAATCCGCTGCACCTGGGGCAGGTCGGCTTCCAGTTCTCCTTCCTGCTGGTGCTCTTCCTGATGCTCGGCTGGCGAGCCGCCGGCCGTCTCGCCGCCGCCGCCGCCGAAACCGACCGCTGGCGGCCGCTGGAATGCCGCCGCCGGGACCCCGTGCAGGCCGGACAGCGGTGGTGGTGGCGGAACCTCGGCGCCGGCCTGGCCGGCTGGCTGGCCGGGGCGGGACTGATCGCCTGGCACAACCAGCTGCTGATCCCCGCCGGGCTGCCGGTCAACCTCGTCATCTCGGCGACGGCTTGGCTGGCCCTGGCCGGCGGCCTGCTCAAGGTCGCCGTCGGCTGGCTGCCCGGGGGCGGCGGCCCGGACCTGCTGCTCGCCCACGGCCTGGAAGGCTGCATCATCGCCATGCGAGTCCTGGCCGAATGGGGCGCGGCGGCACCCGCCAGCCTGCCGCTGCCCCGGCCACCGGCGTGGTCGGTGGTGGCCTACTACGCCGGCCTGCTCCTGGCCTGCCGCCCCTGGCACGGCCGCCGGCCATGGTGCGCCGCCGGGGCCGGTCTGGCCGCCCTGTGCCTGGGGCTGTGGCTGGCCGCGCCCGGGCAGCCGCGCGGGCCGCGCCTGGCCATGATTTGGGGCGAGGGCGGCGCACCGCCGGCCGTCGCCCTGCGCCACGCCGACGGCCGGACGGCATTGTGGCTGCCGGGCGGCCCCGTCCGGGCCAGGCGCCTGGCCAACTGGCTGAGGATCAACGGCATCGATGAAATAGAAACGCTGCTGCTGCCTGATGCCGGCGCCGAAAGCGCCCGGACCCTGGAAACCCTCGCCGGCGCCGTCACCGTGCGCACCGCCGTGGCGCCAGCCAACGCTTCTGGAACGGTTCCCGCCCGGCTGCGCGACGCGGCGGCCGCCGCCGGTTGCGGACTCCGCACGGACGCGGCCGCACCGCCGGGGCCGGACGGCACCGCCTGCTGGTGTTTCGACCCCGCCGGCCTGACGGCGGAACTGGAGCGGGCCCGGAACCGGCAGGCGGCCGGCCTGCGGTTTGCCGGCGGTCCCGGGGTCACGTTGCGGGCGGCCGGCAGCGGCAACACCCTGCTCGCCGTCCGGTGGCCCGGCGGAACCGGCGCGCCGCCGGCCTGGCGGCACAGCCGCCCCGGATTGCGCCCGCATTTCGAACAGCTGGCAGCCCGGCCATGACGGCCCCGTAGGGGCGACCGGCCGGTCGCCCCTACGGCACGCGCTGCACCTGTTTCCAAGCGGCCCGGGGATGGTAGTCCGGGGCGAGCCAGCCGGCGTCGCGGAACCAGGCGACGGTCTCCCGCAGCCCGGCCTTGACGTCCGGGTACTGGTAGGCATAGCCGGCCGCCTTGCTCTTGCCGTTGGCGATCCAGTAACTGGAGGCCATGTAGGTGGTTGAGCCGACCTCGATCATGCGCATCCGCGGCAGGCCCCATTGCCGTTCCAGCCAGCGGCACAGCCGGGCGACGCCGACCATCAGCCGCCGCACCAATGGCATGTACACCAGCGGCACATCGCAGACCCGCCGCCCCAGCAGCAGGGCGATGTAATGCAGGAATTCGGCGTACGAGAGGATCGAGTCGTCCACCACGTTGTAATCCTCGCCCACCGTTTCCGGGCGGTCCGCCACGAACTGGGCGAAGCCCGCCACATCCTCGACATGCACCGAGGTGGTGATGTAGTTGCGGGCGTCGCGAGGCAGGAAGCGGCCAAACCCCTGGTTGAGCGCCAGGACGATGCCGCCGTGCCCGTAATCGCTGCCCGGCCCGTAAACCGGCGCGGGGCGGATCACCGTCAGCGGCAGGCCGCGTTCGCGGTGGCATTGCCAGGCCAGCTGTTCCTGCTCCCACTTGGTGATTGAATAGTCATTGACCAAATGCGTGCCGGCCGGCGCCGCCGCGCCGAACGGGGTGTTTTTCGGCGACGGGCTGGCCTCGCTGAACGGCACGTTGCAGCACCGCCCCATGGCCGCCGTGTACGGCTTGCCGAAGACGCCGCAGGTGCTCCAGTGAATGAACCGGGGCACCGGGCGGCAGCGCAGCGCCGCCTCGAACAGGTTGACGGCGCCGCCGACGTTGATGCGCCGCAACAGCGGCAGTTCCGCCGAGTAGTCGTAAAGCGAGGCGGTATGGAAGACATGGGTGACGGGGCGCGCGAACAGCTGCGCCACCGCCGCCGCGTCCGTGAGGTCGCACGGCTGCACCGTGCAGCGCGGATGCCGGAAATCCAGCCCCAGCCGCTCCGTGATGAAACGCGTCTTGGGATGCTCAAAGGCGCCCGCCAGGTCGGTGGCGATCACCGCCTCCCCCGCCGCCAGCAGCCGCCGGACCAGGTGGGTGCCCACAAAACCGCAGGCCCCGGTAACCAGGTTCAATCTCGCTTCCGCCATGGAACACTCCATCCTCTCCGGACACTGCGCCGCGAACCGTCGCTGAACCTGCACACTATAAACCACCCGGCCCCCGGGATGGAACTCGCCCCCAAGGTGAGACAGGCAACCTTGCCTGTCCTGGCCTTCCGCAGGGTTGCGGCACGACGGACGCCCCCGGGCCGCCCGAGGCCGGGTGGCTCCCTTCAAGCATTCACCAAAAGCGCAAAACAATGCGATTCCGACCCCGATCCCGAGGACATTCCTCATCCCCGTCTGCCACGGCAGCTCCCCGCCACGGGCGGCACGCCCATAGCCATCAGGTTAAGGTTTTTTAAGGGTGCATTGACCGGTGTTCAGGCAGGGCCAACGGCCCGATTTTATAATAGCCTGGGGCAGCGCCCCAGGTTTGCGAGAAGGAGAAAG
>JBAZJM010000473.1:0-3065 GCA_041651315.1 Lentisphaeria bacterium
CGTTGGGAACCCCCTTTTGAGGAAAGGCGGTTCCCAAACCCTCCGTCAAACCTGTTTGTGCCTTAACGCGGAGGGGCGCTTCAGCCACAAGCATTCCCCGCTGGCCTGACATGTTGCCAGAACTGCTTGTGGCTGAAGCGCCCCTCCGGTCTAGGATACAAAAGTTTTGGGAAGGGGTTTGGGGAGCACCCTTTTCCAAAAGGGTGGCCCCAACTGGCGGCAGGGGCAGGTCTTCCGCCACCACTGGCATGCGGCGCCAGGTTTCCGCGCGTTCGGCCCAGGCCATGCCGCCGAGCGCCACCCACACCGGCGCGCCGGGGGCCGGGCGTTCCGCCCACAACGCAACAATATTCAACGGCACGTCCGCGTCGTTCTCGCACATCAGCTTGTCCTCACGTCCCGGATTGCGGAGATCGCCCGGCAGCACCACCGTCAGCAGCCGTTGCGTTTCCGTGCGCCACCGCGCCCAGACCAATTGGTCGTTCAGCCGCAGGCGCAGAAACTGCCCGGCCCACACCTCCTGGCCGTCCGGGCCGATGGCCGGCCAGCGCCAGCCGTAGGCCCACAGGGGATTTCCACTCCTGCCACGCTGGCGAAAATCTGGCTCATACTCCACCAGCACCCGCAGTATCAGCGTGCCTGCCGGCAGTGCCGCGGGCAATGTCAGCGTCGCATTCCCGTGGGCGGCGATTTCAAGCGGCACCCGCCGTTGACTGTCCGCCGCCCACGGCGAGGCCAGCCACAGCGGCGTCTTCCCCGCATACGCCGTGATCAGCGCCGCCTTGTCAGACGGCAGCTCCGCCGGCGGCACCGGAGCGGCTTCAACAGCCGGAGCGGGCGATGCCGCAAGCGGTTCAGCGGAAACCGGCGGAGCGGGCACCGGCGCCGGGCCTGCGGACTCCGCACCAGCCGGGGCTTCCGGCCCGGCGGCGGGTTCCGGTGTCACCGGCCGCTCCCTGGGCGGCTTTTCCTCCACCCACAACTTGGCGGCGCCGTCGGGGCTCGAACCGCCCGCGATCCGGCCGCCCGGCGACACCAGCACCAGGTACGCCCGTTCCGGGTGCGGCACCACGCCCATCTCCACGCCCCGGAACGCCCAGAAATACCACATCCCCTCCGCGACCTGGTAGCGGATGTCGTACTCCTGCGCCTGGAACTCCGGGGCGACCGTCACATACAGCACCGCCGCCGCGCCCTGGCGCTTGGCATGCACCGCCGAGGCCAGGCGTCCACCCACGCGCCGCTGCTGGAACCCCAGCCACTGCCCGAACGCCGCCACCGTCGGCTTCAACGCCGCCGGCGATTTCGCGGGCGTCAGGTCGAACGCCACCGGCGCGCCCGGCACCAATTTCCCCGCGTCCGCCGGCAGCGGCACGCTCTCCGGTTCGGATGGCAACGGCACGGCTTCAGGCACCGAACGGCCGGGCGTGCTCTCGCCGCCCGCCGGTTCCTGGATGCCCCAGCCGCCGTCCGCTGCCCCGGCGGCGCGCGCCTTTTTCAATAGATCGAAGTCGCGCAATGCCAGCAGCAGCGCCGCGCGGTCGGGGAACAGTGCCGCCAGCGAGTCCGGCGCCACGCCCTGGGCCGTCACCCACAGCCGCCCGTGCCCGGTCTCCAACTGCACCCGCGAGGGCGTGACCGCCCGCACCACGCCCGTCACCGTCCCGCCCGTGAGCGTCCGCACCGTCACTTCCGCGCCCGGCGCGGGCGGTTGCGGCAGCCGTTGCCGGTGCCGGGCCGCCAGCACCCGGAACAGCCGCTCCAGGTCGCTGCCCGGCGACGCGACCTCTTGCGCCCAAGCCACCGGCCACGAAACAACCAACGCCAGCAACCATGAAACAAGATGCCGTGACATGCGTCCCCTTGCGGTGTAATGTTGGGGCCACCCTTTTGGAAAAGGGTGATCCCCAAACCCCTTCCTAAAACTTTTGTATCCTAAACCGGAGGGGCGCTTCAGCCACAAGCCCCCCTCTCTGATCCTGCGTTTTTCCAGAATGGCTTGTGACTGAAGCGCCCCTCCGCGCTAGAGTACAAAAAGGTTTGACGGAGGGTTTGGGAACCGCCTTTCCTCTAAAAGGGGGTTCCCAACATGCGTTCACGTCCCGCCGGCTTCGGGGGTTATGCCGGGGGCTGGTTTCATAATCTCGAAATAGGTATCCATCACCGGTTTCCAATTGGTTTTGGGATAGCGTTTGAGCACCAGGTCGGCTGTCCGTCGCGCCTCTGCCTTGTGCCCCAAGCAGAGCATAGAACTGACGCTGAAAGCCAGGGCATTTTCCGCGATGGCGCTGTCTGGTGGCAACATTTTTCCCGTCAGCGCATAGAGTTCCAATGCCCGTTTTAACCCAGCCGGCTCCATCCGTTCGCTTACGCAGTTTGCTAGGTAAAATGCCGCCCGTCCCGCCGTCTTTTCCCGCGGATATTCCTTCACCACCTGTTCTAACAACGCCAGGTATCTCGTATCAAGCGGATCTTTCATATACTTGGCCTGGGCGATGCCCAACAGCCCGACGGCCGCCAGCGCGGGACAGCGCTCCTTCTTCCCCTGCTCATAAGCCGCCTGATAAATCACCAGCGCCGCATCGAACTGCCGGTTCAGGTACAGGAAGTCGCCGTAGCACACCTGCACCCGCCGGTCCTTCGGAATGGCCGCGAGCTCCGGCGGTTCCGCCACGAACTTCCTCAGCTCGCACACCCGGTTCAGCCGAAAAAAAGCCGAAACCCGCTGGTTCGCATCCTGCTGCCGCACCAGCGGATCGATGTTCAACACCCCGTTCAATACTGCTTTCGCCTCGTCCCACTGCTCCTGCGTCATCAGGCAGAACGCCAGGCGGTAGCGGGCGCGCCGCTCCAGGTCGCGCAGGTACCAGGACGCCGTCAGCCCGTTCACCACCTTGTCCGCCGGCGGCTCCTCGTCCCGGATGATCCCCCATTGGTCGATTTTCCGGCTGTCCGCCGCCGGTGCGCTGATGGCCCGGCTCTTGTCCGGGATCGTGTACAGCGCCGCCTGCCGCTGGTTCGCCGCCGCCGTCCGGCACCACTCCATGGCGTTGCGGAACCACGGC
>JBAZJM010000474.1:0-3052 GCA_041651315.1 Lentisphaeria bacterium
GTGACAGTGTAGGGTTTCCCAAAGAGGCGCGACGGCATGATGTCGGCAGGGACCAGCCAGGGGGTCCCGAACATTTTTATGGCGCTCGTCATGTAAAAAAGTTCGGGCGGGCTCCACGGTTTGCCAAGGGGGCGTGGATGGTCCCAGTAGGTGTGCATGTCGACATAATCGAACTGGTCGCGGATGACCGGCATCCCCGAGGACGGCCAGGTGTTGGCGTCCGTCAGCGGCGTTTGGAGCCCGGCCGCCCGGAGGAACGTGGACATTTTTTGGAACGTTCTCCGGTGCGTCTCGACGATGAACTCAAACTTGAGGCGTTCCCGTTGCGGGCCGGTCGCCTCGGGGTGTCCTTTCTCCCGCAACCAGTCCGCAAATTTGGCGGTGAAAAATTCCCGCCGTTGGCCGTCTCCAAAATTGAGGGAAAACGGGATGGTGTCTTCGTTGATGCAACTGACGGTGATGAGCGTCGGGTCGTCCTTCCAGGCCAGGCCCGTGTACGGGTTGACACTCGTGAGAAGGTTTTGGGAGAACGCCAGCAACTGCTCCAGCGCCGGGTCGCCGGTCTGCATGAGCAGCTTCTCCAAGTTGCGTTTCTTGGGGTCGTCCTGGTAGGATTTGATGGTGTAGAGGTCAATGGTGACGTATATGCCTTTTTCTTTCAAGCACTTAAAGAGGTAGTGAAGCCTGTCCAGCTTCACCGGATCAAGGGCGGTCTTGCCGGGGGCGTCCTTGGGTGAGAGAAGCTGGTCGAAATGATGGAAGCGGACGGCGTTATAGCCACTGGCCGCCAGCCGGTCCGCCAGCTTTTCGGCCTGGGCTTTTTCCGGGAAGCAGATGCCGAAATAGAGGTTTGTGCCATAGAAGCGGGCCGGTTTGTCCGGAGCCTTCTCAAAGGCAAAATGTCCATCCCTCACGATGACGCGGCCGTATTTGCCCGCCGGGGCGTCGAGAAGCCCGAGGCGCGAGAAGTCGAGCGCGGAGCCTTTCTCGACATCAGCCGTGAACGTGATGGGTTTCCAGTCGGCGTTGGCCACCACATAGCAGGGGAAATTGGCGAGTTTTGGGAGGTCCTCGTCGGCGGCCGAAACCGCCGCAATCATCCAGGCGGCATTGCCGGCGCTGGCGAACTCGACTTTGGCGACGGGTTTGCGGGCAAGCGGGAAAAGGCTCCGATAGAGGCCCACGTAGGTGCTGCGGTTTTCGCCGCGCCAGGCGACTTGCGCGTTTTCCTGATCGGTGGGGCGCCACCAGTTGCCGACGTCCACGCCGTTGACGACGGGAAAGCTTGCCGAGGTGCCGTCGGCATAGCGGACGGTCACCGTGCCGATTTTCTGCTTGCCGTCCGGCGCCCAGGCCAGCGCATGAAGCACGCAGAGGTTTTTCATGATCGCATGCGCCGCGTCAACGCTGGCGGAGCGTGGAACGTCCCGCACCTGGTCGCCGGCCAGGACAATGCAGGCTTTGCCGCCCGTGGCCTTGGCGTTGGCGATGTCGAACCGGATGCCGCCGAGCGTCTGGAGCCCAGGCGGCAGGGTGCGCAGGTCGTTGTCGGGACCCTGGTCGGTCCAGCCGCCCTTGCCGTCGCCGGCCACGTCGTCGGTGAAACTGCGGTTGGCCGCGGCGGAGATATCCAGCGGCGTCGTGCGGTAGGGAACGGCTTGGAGCGTCAACGCCAGTGCTGAGAAGGCGACGGCCCCATGTTGCGGCGTGAATCCAAACCTGACAGCGTAACGGTCGCTCTTATAGGCCCGGTCATCCTGCACCAAAAGCTTGCCGTCACCGGTGACGCGGAGTTTGAACTCCTGCCCTTGCAGGGTGAACTGGCGGTAGCTCGCGTTGGGGCGGAGGGATTTTTCCCGGAAGGTGGTTGGCAGCGTGAACGTTTCCCCATCGACTTCAAACGCGCGCCCGCCAAATTGCTCGACGGGCAGGAGCAGCACGAGAGAGAGCTCTCCGGTATTGACGGGCGGTTCCGCCGTGATCTCAAGCGCGAGGCGGAGCTCATGATCGGTGACCTTGGTGAGGCGCTCGACGAGGGTGAACGTGCCTTCCGCCGTTTTGAAGGACGCGCGGAGAAGCCATTGCCCGTCCTCCTGCCGGGGATAGCCCGGCAGGGGGTCGACGGTCTGCGGGTCCTGCTGGGCGCAAGTCGCATAGCTCCCGCCAAAATGGATGACCGCCCAATGGGCCTCGTCAATCTTCAGCGAGCCGTCGTCGTTTATCTGCGCGGGACCGAAGGCGGTGGCGGCGCCGAGGGTGGCCGGCAGGACGAGGCCGCCCAAAGCGTACGTGATGGCCCTTCGCATGCTTGACATTCCTGGTTTGCCTGACGCCTGAGGGGTTATTGGAGCGGGATGTAGTCGGCGTCGAAGAGCCTGGACATCCGGTATTTGTAGGAGGCGACATGACCGTCCTTGAAGAGGAAGTTTGCCGCGCGGTTATGGTTGTAGCCGGGCGCTTCCGGGGAGGTGATCAGGTAGTAGCCTGAAACGGAGGCGACACACTGGTAGGCCGTGCCGGTGACATTTCCCCAGTCTTTGTCGGTAATGATCACGCACCCGTCCTTGATGCGGTCCAGCCGCCGTTTCCCGTAATTTTCGGCGCCCGCCTGATAATGCATCCAGCACCCCAGCGATTCGTCGCCGGTGAAATTCCACGTCGGCGGATAGCTTGACAAATACCAGATCGCCGTGGTGGTGATGCCCGAACCGCACGGCGAGCTTGCCGGCGGGTTGCTGAGGGCGGGACAAAAGGCAACGCCGGAAACCTTCTTGAAGAGGAGGTCCGTATAAGCGTGTGCCGTGATGCCCCCGTCCTTTTCCGGGTCCAAGCCGAGATAGTCCCTGATGTGATACATGTGTTCGGAGTTCCAGCCCGTCGGCGGCATCCAGCCGTCGTAGTCGTTGACGTACATCAGGCATCCCTGGCTGATGTTGCGCAGGTTGGAGGCGCAGTAAGCGTCGCATCTGACGCATATTGAAGGCGGCGGCGTCCGGGTGAATAGTAAGAGCCAGCCACGGGGAACGCCCCATGGCTGGCTCTTTGGCATTTA
>JBAZJM010000475.1:0-3030 GCA_041651315.1 Lentisphaeria bacterium
TTGGGGCGGCCGCCGCCATCGCCGCCCTGGTCCAACTGACCCCCAAGCGCGCCCGTCGGCTGGACGCGGCCGAACGCGAGGAGGAGGTGGCCGCCAGCGCCTTGCGGCCGGGCGACCGCTGCCGCGTCCGGCCCGGGGAAAACATTCCCGCCGATGGCCGCGTCACCGCCGGCGGCAGTTCCGTCAACCAAGCCTCCATCACGGGGGAGTCGCTGCCGGTCGACAAAACGGCGGGGGACGATGTGTGCGCCGGCACGCAAAACTTGACCGGCGTGCTGGAGTTCACTGTCACCCGCGCCGGCGCCGACACCACGCTGGGCAAGGTTGCCGACCTCATTGCCCAGGCTGAGCGCAGCCGCCTGCCGGTGCAACGCCTGGCCGACCGCTATGCGGGGTATTACACGCCGGTGGCCCTGGCGGCCGCCACGCTGGTGTGGATGTTCACCCGCGACTTGGGCCGGGTCAGCGCCTTGCTGATTGTTTCCTGCCCCTGCGCCCTGATTCTCGCGGCCCCGACGGCGATGGTGGCCGCGGTGGCCGCGGCGGCGCGGTTGGGTGTCCTGGTCAAGGATGTCGCGCGGCTGGAGGTGGCCGCCATGGTCCGGACGGTGGTTTTTGACAAGACGGGCACCTTGACGGAAGGGCGGCTGGCGGTAGCCCGGCTTAGCCCCGCCGCTGGCGTGGAACCGGCGGAGTTGCTGGCTGCCGCTGCCGCCGTGGAATGCCACAGCAACCACCCGGTTGCCAGGGCCGTGTGCCGGCTCGCCGCGGAAGCGGGCGTCACCTGGACGCCGGCAACGGCGGTCCGGGAAACGGCGGGCCAGGGGCTCGCCGCGCAGGACGGTGCGGCCAGCCTGCTCATCGGCCGGGCCGCCTGGCTGCGCGAGCAAGGCGTCGTCCTTCCCGCTCCGGATGCCAAGGCGGCCGCGGAACTGAGCCTGGTGTTCGCCGCCCGCGATGGGCGGTACCTCGGCTGGATCGGCCTGCGCGACACCATCCGCCCCACGGCGCGCGAAGCGCTGGCCGCCCTCAAGGCCGGGGGCGTCGCCGCCTGCCATCTGCTCACGGGCGACCGGCATGCCATTGGGGAACAGGTAGCTGCCGCGGTGGGTGCCGACCACCTCCGGGCGGACTGCCTGCCCCACGACAAGGCCGCCTATGTCGAGGCACTGAAACGCCCGGGCCAGCGCATCGCCGTGGTCGGCGACGGCGTCAATGACGCGCCGTGCCTGATGGCCGGCGACCTCGGGGTGGCCATGGGCGGCGCCGGCGCCGACGTGGCGGTGCACAGCGCGTCGGTCATCCTGATGAACCATGACCTGCGCCTGGTTCCTTGGCTGTTTCAGCTTGCCCGGCGCACTCGCGCGGTAATGATTTGGAATCTGGCCATCGGCCTGGTCTTCATCACGGGGGGCCTCGCGCTGGCCGTCACCGGCGCCGTCACCCCCATCCTGGCCGCCCTGCTGCACAGCGGCGGCACCCTGCTCGTCGTCTTCAACAGCGCCCGCCTGTTTCGGACCCGGGAAATCCCACGCTCCCCCTTGACGGCATCCGCGGCAACCCTATGTTGAAATGATGAAGAACCATCAAGAACTCGCTCTGGCCTACTTCTTCCAGGGGTACAACTGCGCCCAGGCCACGGCGGCGGCCTTTGCCGCGGACTTTGGGCTGGCGCCCGAGGCGGTCCTGGCCATGACGGCGGGCTTTGGCGGCGGCATGGGTGGCCTGCGCGAAACCTGCGGTGCGGTCAGCGCCATGGTTTTTGTGGCGGGCTTGCAGGCCGGCCATTACGACCCCGGCGACACGGCGGCCAAAAAGGCACTCTACGACCGGGTCAAGGAGATGCGGCGGGAGTTCGTGGCCCAGTTCGGCACCACCTGCTGCCGGGAACTGCTGCTCAAGGCGGCCTGCCTCCCCCTGCCGGATCCTTCGGAACGCACCGCCGCCTACTACGCCCAACGCCCCTGCGCCCATTTCGTCGCCGGCGCCGCCGCCATCCTGGCACGGACCCTGCAATTGCCGAACAAGGTTGGGGCCACCCTTTTGGAAAAGGGTGCTCCCCCCGCGCTTCGCGCTCAGTAGCCCCGGCTCTGCCGGGTCGCTCACATGTTCGCTCTGCATCCCCCTTCCTAAAACTTTTGCTGCTTAAGGACGGAGGATTTGGGAACCGCCTTTCCTTATACCAATTTCATTTCAATCGTCATGTTTTCTCACGGAGGCACAAAGATCACAAAGAAAACATAATTTATTAAACAGCAATTTAATATGGTTTATTTCTCCGTGCCTTCGGTGCGTCAGTGAAACCAGTGACGTCTCGTGAACTGAAAGGAGTTCGCCATGGAATGATCCGTCAGCCAAACGCGGGGCTGGGGGCAATACTTCAGTCTGGGCTATCCCCGGAAGGCGTTCCGTGACCTCAACCGTTATGTGCAGGAACGACTGACGCGACACCTGAAACGCCGAAGGAAGAACGACGCTGCGAGAGCCGGATGCGGGAAATCCGCCTGTCCGGTTCGACGAGGGGGAACGGAACGGCCACCGGGCCGTTCCGTTCCCTACTCTACTGCCTCCGTGAGAGAACGATTTTGAAGTGAAAATCGTATGAAGCCCCTGCCTATTGTCGTTCAGCCCCTCCGTGACGAAGCCGCCCCCCAAATCCGTATTTGTGCCAAACTCCAAATCAAGGGGTTTCGCCCCAGGCGATTATGATGTCGGGCCGTTGGCCCACCTGAAAAACCAACGGACTAGGCCGCCGGGGTGGCCAGGGGCTGGTCGAAGATCCAGTCCACGGTCTCGGCGCAGGCCTCGAGGTTCTGGCTGTGGCGGAGGCGGTTGAGGAGCTGGCGGGGCTCGGCAAAGGCGAATGCCAGATAGTGCCACTGTTCCAGCAGTTTGTCCTGCAAGTGACCGGGTCCGGACAGCCACAGGGCGTAGCTGTTGTGCAGCCGGTCGTGGAATTGGCGCAACTGCCGGCGCCGGGTGTCGGCGTCCGGCAGCGGCAGGCCCTTGAGCTGGGCCGGCAGGAAGGGG
>JBAZJM010000476.1:0-3002 GCA_041651315.1 Lentisphaeria bacterium
CGGAGGCCGAGGATGCCACCACCGGATATGGGCATGGCGGCTGGGCGTATGCCGACAACTCCGTCGTGCTTCAGGGAGTGAAGCTCGTGCGCCGGGGCGTCGCCACCACCCGTTTTGCCTGCCCATCGGTGTCCGACCTTGATCTGGCGGGAACCACCGGCTATTACACCAACTCCTACGGCGCCAGCAACGGCGCCATCGGCATCGCCACCGACCTGCTGGCCGCCAAGGGCGCCAAACAGTCGCAGATCAGCGGCCCCGCCCAGACGGCCCTGACCTTTGACGGCGGCTACTTCCAGAGCACCAGCGACAAAATGACCGCGACCTCCTGGACCGCCTGGTGGAGCAGTGCCGCCGATGTCGCCAACACCGTCAGCACCCGGCACAACAACGGCTTTAACGCCCTGTTTGCCGACGGCCACGTCATTTACCTGAAGACCGGCGACGTGCCGGCGGACGCCGCCCGCGGCATGAAGATGTTCCCCCGCGCCATGTCCGACCTGTGACCCGGCCAGGCGAAATCTCGTCTAGATTATCCATGACCCCAATCCGATCCGTTTGGCAACTACCTGACCGGCCACGCCTCTCCGCGGGGTACACCCCCGCGCCTACAGGACGGAATTGGTTTCCTGTAGGCACGGGCGTGTCGCCCGTGGAGCCGAAAGACACGAAACTTTTTCCATTACGTATCTACGGTTAGACGCTAAACACCCATTACCGGGACTTTTGAAAACGCCTCCGGAAAGTGAACCGCACCATGCCTTCTGTCCAACCCAATACCCGGCGGGCCGTGCCATTCCTGGCCGTTGCCATGGGCCTCGTTTGCCTTTGTGGCGTGGAACAGGCTGCCAGCTTCGACCTTGACGCGCTGGCCGCCGGCCAATGGCCGCCCGGGGTGGCGGTTGAGGCGGCCAAGCCGGAGCTGGCGGTGTTGCGGGTGGTCCGCGAGTATGCGCCGTCCCTGCGCCTGGAAGTGCGCGAACCCGGTGATTGGCGGCTGGCCCTGGGCTCCCTGGCCGTCGAACCGGGCCAGAATTACACCCTGGCCGTGAGCCTGGTCAACGCCGCCAAGGCGCCCAAGAGCAAGACCCAGGACGTGGCGTTGTTCCGTCCGGAAAACCAGGCGGACGCGCCAGAGGCCGCCGATGCGGCCCGCGGCATGGCGGAGCTGTGGGTTGCCGCAGCCGGGGCGCCACCGGGCACCGTCCCGGTCGCACGCCGGACGGTGGCTCCCGGCCCGTGGCGCGTCATCACCCTGCCGTTTACGGCACCGGCGGGGGTCCGCCAGATCACGCCCGAACTGCGCGGCGCCAAAGGCGGCCTGTTTTTCATTGCGGAAGTCAAACTGGCGGCGGGCACGACGGCACCGGCCGTCCGCACGCCGGCCCCGGACACCTTCGAACTCCTGGCCAACCTGCGGCATGCGGAGTTCGCCACCATTCTTGCGCCGGGGAAACCGTTCGGCGTTTACCGGCCGGGCGAAACCGTCACCTGGAGCGCCGGCAAAGGCTGGCCGGCGGCGTTCCAGTCCTTCCACTACATCATCCAAGATCCCTGGGGGGCCGTGCTGCGCCGCGGCACCGGCACCTTTCCGCAACTCCTTTCGTTCCAGCCTGAAACACCCGGTTATTATGAACTGGTCATCACCAGCACCGCCGCGGGCGATCCCGCACAGGTCCGGCAGGATTGCCAGGGGGCCGTCGTCCTGCCGCCCATGCCGGAATTCCCGGCGGGGGGGCATCCGTTCGGCACCCAGTCGGCAGAGCCGGCCTTGGCGCGCCTGCTGGGCGCGTCCTGGGTGCGCGGCGGCGTCTACGGCCCCTGGGACCGGGAAATTACGGAAACCCCGGCGGACTGGGATGTCAGCACCACGGTCAAAAGCCTCACCGACAACCGGCTGATGCCGCTGCATTCCTCCAACAACATTGCCGGCAAGAGCAACGCCTTTCCCCCTGGCGGCGTCAACGAACTGCCCAAGGATATGGACGCCTATGGCGCGGCGTATGCCAAACTAGTCCGGCTAGGCGGCGGCTTTGTCCAAGATTTCGAGTTTTGGAACGAGCCGGAAGGGCGCCTGGGCGCCTCGCCAGCGTGGACGGCGGAGAACTTCACCCGGGCCTTGCAGAGCGCGCATCGCGGCATGAAGAGCGCCAACCCGGCGGCCAGGATGGCGGTGGGCAGCAATCTGGAGCTGGTCGCCAACGTCCACCGCTTCGGCGGCCGGGATGCCTACGAGATCATGATCCTGCATCCCTATCCCTGGGCGGTCGGCTCCATGTGGAACACGCCTGAGGAAGGACTCTTGCTGGAATTGTGCGCCTCAACGCGCCGCTGGCTCGATGCCCACGGCGGCCGGGACAAGGAAATCTGGTCGACCGAATACGGTTACACCACCGGTACCACCCTCTGCGGCTGCACGGAACTGCAACAGGCGCAGATGAATGTGCGCGCCACCCTGCTGCAACTGGCAGGCGGCCTGAGCCGGGTCAATCCCTTCCGCATGAACGACGTCTGGTTCTGGGGACAGGTGGACGGCCGCTTCGGACTCACCCGCGGTAACAGCACGCCCAAGCCCGCCTTCGCCGCCTACGGCACGCTCATCCGCGCCGTCCGCAACCTGCCCTACCGCGGCCGCCTGGACGCCGGCCCCAACCTGGCCGCCCTGCTGTTTGGCAGCGACCGGGAAACCGTCCTGGCCCTGTGGACGGACCGCGGTGAGAAAACGCTGTCCCTCCGCCTGCCGGCCACCGGCACCCGCACGGAACTGTTCGGACGTACCACCGCCTTGCCCGCCGGCACCGCCACCCTGCCGGTGACCGAGTCCGTCCAGTATCTCGCCCTGCCGGCCGCCTGGCGGACGGTCGCCGATGCCCAGGCCAGCCGCTTCCTGCCGGGGATCACCGACGGCATCTTCACCCCGTCCACCCTGCGCCGCCGGACTTGGGAACTGCCCGTGCTCAAAACCGCCCCCGTCGTGGACGGCGTGCCCGGAGAATGGCGTG
>JBAZJM010000477.1:0-3002 GCA_041651315.1 Lentisphaeria bacterium
CGCCTTCATCTCGGCGGGGCACAAATCGGCCGCCAACACCGGAACGTCCGCCACCGGCATTGCCAACGCCGTTGCCAACGCCCCGCGCAAATCATCCAACAACCGGAACTTCATGACGTTTTCCGAACTTTCCTGACGCTGGTTTCCAAGTGAGATGCAACCGGGTACCATAGTCCCTGGCAGGGATTCTGCCCCCCAGAAACCGGGGATTTTCGCAAGGGGTCACTGAATCGGGGGGCGGTAATCGGAAACCGGTTTTTCCGAGCCGGGAACGTAGCGACCGCCGGGAGCGTGAGTGACCGGTCAAAAAACGGCTATGCTTATTTGACGCGTCACGTTGTTCCGGGCTCGGTAAATCCCCAGCCCCCCTTGTCATCTGCTTGCCGGCCGTGCGGCGTCACATCACTTGCCCGCAGGAACGTGGTCCAGCACCACTTCGACCATGCTGGGGTGGATGTATTCCACCGTGACACCGGCCAGGCCGCCAACCCAGACTTGGACCGGCCGGCGGTAACGGCCCGGCCCGGCAATGCCGCTGATATCCACAAACGGGCGCAGGGCAAAGGAGTCGATGGTTTCCAACACTGCCTGGTTGCCGAGCAGGGTCACCGACACCGGCGGCAGCGGTTCCTGCAGGGTCAGCACACGATCGGCGCCCCCCAGCACCCCCAGCGGCAGGTCCTTGTAGGCCTGGCGCACCGTCTGCCGGCCGACATCGACGGTCACGTGCGCCGTCTCGATGCTCGGCGCCACCCGCAACGGCGCCACCAACCGCGCCTCAACCTCAAACCCCTGGGTCACCGTGTCGTCCAGCGGCACCGGTTCGGTGACCACCTCCCGGGTCTCCTCCAGCAGTTTGGTCGGCCCGCGCAGGTCGACGGTGGACGGCACCACGCCGACCTTGCCCGTCTGAAAACCGTCGCGCAACCGGCCGCTGAAACGGACACGCACCGGCACGTCACGCCGGGTTTCCAGACGGTCCACCGGCACCATCAGCGTCGCCGGCGAGATTTCCGCCACCCGGGTCCCCGACGGCACCCGGACGTTGTCGGGCGTCAGGCGCAGCTCATAGAAATAAATCCCCTTGGGCACCACCGGCACCTCGGCGCGGATGCGGATATCGCTGCTCTTGATTCCCAGCAACCGCTGGCGCGACCCGCGCAACGACACGTTGACGGCGGCCGCCGCCTTTCCCAGGCTGATGGCCGCCTCGTCATAATGAAGCTCGACCGGCACGTCATTAAAGCGCTCCACCTCATGCAGCTGATTGTCCACGTAAAGCCAAATCAGCACGGCAGCCAACAGGGCCACCAGCTTGCGGGCCAGGTCATGGCGGATGAATTGTGGCAGTCGAATCGTCATCGTGTGGCGGAGGTCCTCTTCACATCGGCGGCATGTCGTCCTCGTTCTCCATGGGGCCGCGCTCCGTAAACCAGCCGGTAAACCGTTCCCACATCCGGGCGGCCCACCCGGGGCGGTCGAGGCGGTCCCATGGACCGTTGCGCAGCATGAAATAGGTCAGGTGCCGCTCCAGCCGCATACGGTTGACGCCGCGGATCAGGCGCCCCTTGTAAGCCAGGCTCACCGCCCCGGTTTCCTCGGAAACGATGACCACCACCGCGTCGCTCTCCTCGGTCACCCCGACGCCGGCCCGGTGGCGGGTGCCCAGGCTTTTGGCGAGATCCGGATCCTGGGTCAGCGGCAGGATGCAGCCGGCGGCCAAAATGCGGTTGTCGCGCACAATCACGCCGCCGTCATGCAGCGGCGTGTTGGGAAAGAACACCGTGGTCAGCAGTTCCAGGGTGAGCGGCGCGTTCAGCACCGTGCCCGTGCCGGCCAGGGTGCGCAGGCCAATCTTGCGCTCCAGCACGACCAGCGCGCCCAGCCGGCGTTCCGCCAGGTAAAAGGTGGAATCCAGCACCGTGTCGATCATCTCACGCACCCCGCGGCCCTTCCGGGCCATCAGCCCCTGCTGACTGCCGATCTCCGCCAACGCCCGGCGGATTTCCGGCTGGAAGATCACCAGCACAAACACCGCCAGCAGCGTCCACAGCTTGGCCAGCAGCCAGTCGATGACCTCCAACCCCAGCAACCGCGACAGCACCGCCAGTCCGATGTACACCACCGAGATGCCGACCAGCATCGGCATGGCGCGCGTGCCGCGCATGAACAGCAGCACGTAGTAAATCAGCAACGCCAGCAGTCCCGTTTCCAGGATGCCGCGCAATCCGCTCAGACCATACCCGATGATGGCATGCACATACACCACCGAAACTCTCCTCCTGCCGATCCGTGGCCGGTACCCGTTCCCGGCCGGATGGCACAGAAACGCCCAAAACCTAGCGCCGCGACCCGCTAAAATCCATGTCCCCCGCCCCCGGCTGGGGGCCGCGGCGGCGCGGCCGGCTCAACCGCCACCGGAACTGGCGCCATCCCCGGGCACCACGGCGCCATGCCGCCTCAGGAGTGCGCGGAGGTCGTCCAGGGACAGTTTTTCGGGATCCTTTCCCTGTGCCGCCGCCAGGGCCGCCATCGCCCCCGCCGCCTGTCCCATGGCCATGCAGGAGGCCTGGACACGATAGGCGGAATGGGCCTCGCGGTCGCCGGAGATGTGGCGGCCGGCCGCAATCAGAAACCGGCTCCCCGCCGGCAGCATGGCGCCCCGCGGAAGGGTCGGCACCACCCCCCGGGCCAGGTGCCGGAAGATGAGGCCGTCCCCCTCCTGCGTGTGGATGTCGATCGGGTAGAAACTATAACAAAGGGCATCGGGCCACAGACGCCCGCCTTCATAGTCCCGCCCGGTGATGCGCGCCCGGCCCTCAATGACCACCGTCTCGCGGACTCCGCACTCGGGGGCCAGGAAGGTGATGCGGAGCCCTTCGAGGCCGGGCTGCCGGCGCAGCCAGCGGAACACCTTGAGCACCAGGGCGCGGCCGGCCAGTTCCAGGGCCGTCTTGCCTTCGCTGCCGTCCGCAGCGGGGCCGGCCACATGCATGGCATTC
>JBAZJM010000478.1:0-2999 GCA_041651315.1 Lentisphaeria bacterium
GACCATGCCGATCAAGACCCGCATCGACATGCTCGCCACCGGCATCAAGACCCCGGTTGGGATCAAAGTCGCCGGGGCCGACCTGCCGACCTTGGAACGCCTCGCCGCCGAGATCGAGGCGGTGGTGCGCCAGGTACCCGGCACCGGCAGCGTCTTCGCCGAACGGGTGATGGGCGGCAATTACATCGAATTCGAGATCAACCGTGACGCCATCGCCCGCTACGGCCTGCGCACCGGTGACGTGCAGGAGGTGCTGGAGGTCGCCCTCGGCGGCATGCCGCTGACCACCACCGTCGAGGGGCTGGAACGCTACACCATCAACCTGCGCTATGACCGCGAATTCCGCGAAAACCTGGAAGCGCTGCGCGAGATCGCCGTGCCCACGCCCGGCGGCGCCCAGGTGCCGCTGGGGCAACTCGCGGCGATCAAGACCGTCCGCGCGCCCATGGGCATCAAGAGCGAGGGCGCCGTGCCCAACGCCTGGATCTACGTGGACGTCAAGGGCATTGACGTCGGCACCTATGTGAAGCTGGCCCAGGCCGCCGTTAGGGAGGCCATGGTTAAGGGCGAGATCACGCTCACCCCCGGCACCAATATTTTGTGGAGCGGCCAGTATGAATACATGCTGCGCGCCAAACAGCGGCTGCTGATGGTCGTGCCGCTGACCCTGCTGATCATCGTCTTCATCCTCTACCTCAACACCCGGTCCTGGATCAAGACCGCCATCGTGCTGCTGGCCGTGCCCTTTTCATTGGTCGGCGCGTTTTGGCTGCTTTACCTGTGCGGCTACAACTTGAGCGTGGCGGTATGGATCGGGCTGATCGCCCTCGCCGGCCTGGACGCGGAGACCGGCGTGGTCATGCTGCTCTACCTCGACCTGGCCTACGCCGAATGGAAGGAGAAAGGCTTGCTGACCGGCCCGGCCGGACTGCGCGACGCCATCTATCACGGCGCCGTCAAGCGCGTGCGCCCCAAGGCGATGACCGCCGCCGTCATCATTGCCGGCCTGCTGCCGATCCTGTGGAGCCACGGCGCCGGCGCCGACGTCATGAAGCGCATCGCCACCCCGATGATCGGCGGCGTGGTCACCTCCACCGCAATGGAACTTCTGGTTTACCCGGCCATATTCTTCCTTTGGCGTCGCCCCCGAAAAAACCATCCTGAAAATCCGCCTCATGACCGGTAATCCCCCTTTCCGCCCCCCCCTGGCCTGCGGTGCCGTCCCGGCGCCGCGCAAAATGTCCCGCCGCCTGGAACGGCTCCTGCTGCCCCTGCTGGCGGCCAGCCTGGCTGCCGCCGTTCCGGCTTGGGGGGCGGGCAAGCCCGCCGCCCCGCCGCCCACCCCCGCCGCCGTGGCAGCCGAGGAGGCCAAGGCCTATGAGAAGTTGGGGGTCCTGATGCAGGTGCTCTACCTGGTCCGGCAGGACTATGTCGATGAGGACAAAACCGCTTTCGAACCGCTGGTCTACGACGCCATCCGCGGCCTGGTGGACGGCCTTGATCCGTTCAGCTCCTTCCTCACCCCGGAAGAGTTCAAGAGCATGCTCGACCTCACTGAAGGCAAGTTCGGCGGGCTCGGCATCACGGTGGCGGAGGTGAACGGCCAGCTGGCGATCATCGCCCCCATCGAGAACTCACCCGCCAGCCGCGCCGGGATCATGCCCAACGACATCATCCTCAAAATCGGCAGTGTGGAAGTGGCCCGCATCGGCTACCGCGAGGCGGTCAGCCGCCTCCGTGGCGAGCCCGGCAGCCAGGTCCGGCTGACCCTGCACCGGCCCAGCACGGACAAGACCTGGGAGATCACGCTCCAGCGCGCCGTCATCGACAACCCCGGCGTCCAGGGGCCCTTCTTCCTGCCGGGCGGCGTGGCGTATTTTCACATCGACGAGTTCAGCGAAACCACGCCCGGCAGATTCCGCGAGGCCATGGCCGCCGCCGCCATGCAAAAGGCACCCGCGCTCATTCTTGATTTGCGGGACAACCCCGGCGGCCTGCTGGAGTCCGCGGTCGCCGTGTGCAGCCAATTCCTGCCCCCGGGCAAGCTGGTCGTCTTTACCCAGGGCCGCCAGCCCTCCCAGCGCAAGGACTTCCTCACCGACCACCGGAACGGCCGCGACATTGAGCGGCCGCTGGCCATCCTGGTCAACGGCAATTCGGCCAGTGCCGCCGAGATTGTCGCGGGCTGCCTGCAGGATTGGGGCCGCGCCGTGCTGATCGGCGAAAAGACGTTCGGCAAGGGCTCGGTGCAGAACCTGCTCGACCTGGCCGACGGCAGCGCCCTGCGCCTGACCACCGCCAAGTATTACACCCCCAGCAAACGGGTCATCCACGGCCACGGCATTGAGCCGGACATCTTTGTGGCGGGGGTCGACAACGACGACACACGCCCCCAGGCCGGCAACCCCACCGCCGTCGCCCTGAACGCCGGCAAGGCGCCCGATCCCGCCCTCGACCCGCAGCTGGCCCGCGCCCTCGAAACCCTGCAGAGCTACACCGTCTTCCTCAAAACCCGTGACCGCGACTTCCTGGCCCCCCGCCCCGCTCCGCCGCCGGCCGCCGCGCCGTGACCCGGTGCGGCGGGATCGCCATGAACCTCGAACCTTCAACCGTGAACGTCCAACCGTAGACGCCAAACGCCCCCGGTGATTCCGCCATGCTGACCTTCTGCCTCGTCGCCTGCGCCCTGGTGCTGATCGGGCTGTTGCTCGGCCTCGGCCTGATCCGCCTGGCCGCCACCCTGGCCATGATTTTGGCCGCCGTCGGCGCCTGCGGCCTGGCGGTCTACCAGATCACCTGCGGCTACTGGGTCGGCTGGATGGAGGTCGGACTCTATTCCCTGCTGACCGGCCTGGGCACCGCGCTGCTGTGCGCCCCCCTCCTGCCCTTCTCCAGGTTCGGCCGGAACCGATAGACGGGGCGAACTTTTGCCATCACGTAGCAACGTTAGACGCTAACCGCCAGCTGAAAATCCCAACTCCCATGCACCTGCCCGCCGA
>JBAZJM010000479.1:0-2988 GCA_041651315.1 Lentisphaeria bacterium
CCGCCAGCGGACCGCGCACCTGCCAGGCGGCCAGCCGGCGCAGCGGCGGCGCGGCCAACGCCGCCAGCGCCGCGCCGGCGGCCGGATCGCCCGCCTCCCGCGCGGCCTGCGCCCCGGTGAGCAGGACCAGGGTGGTCTGCGCCAAAGCGCGCTCGCGCTGGGCGGCTCCCTGGTCCAGGGCCAGCCACCAGGCGGCGCCGACGGCCACGGCGCGAAACGTGTCGGCGTCCGGCCCGCCCGCCTGGGCCAGTTCGCGATAGGCCAGACTGCCCAGCGCCAGGAAGGCCCGGGTGGCCGCCGGATCGCGCACCTCGCGCCAGCCGTCGCCGGTATAGCGCCGGGCCAGCAGCCGGCCGTGATCGGTCAGCCGTGCCAGCTGGTCGGCGCGGCCGCTCCAGCGGGCGGCACGCACCGCGGCCAGGAAACAGGCGCCGTCGGTGGCCGGATCGGCCGTGGTGTCGCGCGACTGGTCCAGCAGCACATACTTGACCGCCCAGCCGCCCTCGCTGTTCTCCATGGCCTGGAGCCAGGCCAGATGGCTCTGCAGCCACAACTCCATCTGGCGCAGCCCGTCCGGGGTCAGGTCGCGTTCCTGGCCCGCCGTCATTTCGAGCAGGGTCAGGGCCAAATGCGCCACGGTGATGGTATGGATTTCCGCGGTGCCGGGCAGGGCCGGCGCGGAGGCGCGCACCGGAAATTCGCGGGTCTGCCGCGCCAGGGCGTCCAGGCCAAGCATCAGCGCCTGGCGGGCTTCGGGGGTGGGCCGGGCCCGGCACAGGCCGGCCAGCGTCCACAGCGCCGCGGCCTGGCACCGCTCATCGGGCGCCGCCGCCTCTTCGGCGCCGCGGCGCCGCCGCAGCTCGGTGACCGGCTCAAAGAAGCCGTCCTTCCGCAACCGCGCCAACCAAAAGCCGCGGTTCAGATCCACCGCCTGCCCCAGCTGCGCCGCGGTCGGCGCCTCCTGCCGGGGCAGATGCCGCCAGGCCGTCTCCTGGGCGCCGGCCCGCAACCGTTCCGCCACCACCGCCCAGCCGCCACCGGTGGCGGGAGCGGGAACGCCGCTGGGTACCGGGGCGGGAGCCGCGGCCCAAACCGGGGCCACGCCGGCGCCCAGCACCAGCATCCCCGTCAGGCCAAGAGAAAAAAGTGTTGTCTGCATGCGCCGTAGTATAATGTCATGCCAAGTCACCGCGAAACAGCAACGCCGCCGCCATGGGCCATGATGCGGTGCAGGCGGGCGGCATACTCGGGCCGTTCCAAAGCGTAGGCGACGACCGCCTCAAAATAATCGAGCGGATTGCCCAGGTCGTGCCGCACCCCGTCATAGACCAGCCCGTGCACCGGTTCCCGGCCCACCAGCGCCCGGATGGCGTCGGTGAGCTGAAGCTCGCCACCCACCCCCGGCCGGATCTTGCGGAGTTCGCCGAACACACCGGCAGACAGGAGGTATCGTCCGGAAATGGCCAGGTTGGACGGGGCGCCGCCGAGCGGCGGCTTTTCCACCAGGTCACTGAGCTTGAACAGCCGCTCCGCCACCGGGGTGCCGGCGACAATGCCATAGCGGGGGGTCAGTTCCATCGGCACCGGGCGCAACCCGAGCACGGAACCGCCCCCAACCTGCTGCCAGGCCTCCACCAGCTGCCGGGCACAAGGCACGGCAGAACGGATCAGGGCATCGCCGAGCAGCACCAGGAACGGCTCGTCGCCCACCGCGGCGGCGGCACACAGCACGGCGTCGCCCAACCCTTTCGGCTGCGGCTGCTCCACCCACACGATGCGGCGGCCCAACTCCCCCGCCGCGGCAATGGCGGCGCGTTGCCCGTCCCGGCCGGCGCGGGCCAGCCGCGCCTCCAGCCCGGCATCCGCCTCAAAATGCCGCCGGAGCGCCTCCTTGCCGGCACTGGTGACGATGACGATGCGTTCCGCGCCGGCGGCCACCGCCTCCTCAACGATCCACTGCAGGGCCGGCCGGTCCAGGATGGGCATCAGCTCCTTGGGAACCGCCTTGGCGGCGGGCAGAAAACGGGTGCCAAGACCAGCGGCGGGGATGACGGCGGTGCGAATGCGGGAAGACATGATTGGGAGATGAAGTTGGTGGCAAACCGTGCGGACGATGGGGGCAAAGGACGCCCGGCCGGGAGGCAGGCCGTCAAAAATAGCAACATAAACGGATTCCCGGCAAAACTCCAGCGGTTGGCGTTTCCAGCTTACCCGCCGTTCACGGACCGGTTACCCCCCGTCCCGAATGGGGAATCGGGACAGGGGACCAATGGGACGCGAATGGGACCTATGGGGCGGGGGATACCGCGCCGGGGGAGATTTTGATGACCTTCAGCCTGCGGCCTAAAAAGTTTCAGCCTGACCGCCCCCCCCGTCACCCCAGGCGTCCCCCGAGTCCGGCCGCGGACGCACACGCGAAGGGACACACACGCGAAGGGACAGGTGAATAATGAGCCGTGCTCTCCCCCGGTTTATGACACGGCAACGTCATCACAATTCACCTGTCCCCTCGCGCCCTTGCCGGAGTCAGCCAACGGAAAGCTCGGTTACCCTATGCTTTGGTGAGTTCAGATGGAGTACAACCAATTCAGACGGGATAACGCCGGTGGTGAGGGGCGCGAGTTTACGAGCGTACCTCTCCAGCACCTTGTTGGGAGGCTGTCAATCCTTCATTTGTCACATTGCTGATTTGAATTTCGTCGTTATCAACAGAATGACCGCAAGAATAGCCGGGACGCGAAGGGACAGGTGAATAGTGGGACCACCAGCACAATAAACGTTCCGTTGGCGCGTTATACCCATTAAAGACGAAGATAACGCTGGGGGGCAAGAGCAACTGAGGTGTCGACATGCGAACAGCGAGGTTAAAACCGGTGGGGGCAGACCTTCGGGGAACCTATTATCATCTCCTGAACCGGGTCGCGGGAGTGCCGGGGGAGTTTCCCTTTGGCGACGTTGAAAAGGAGATGTTCATCCGGCTGCTGAAAA
>JBAZJM010000480.1:0-2973 GCA_041651315.1 Lentisphaeria bacterium
CCGGACATGGCGACAAAGCCCAAAATCACCAGGAACAGGGAAATGACAATGGCGACAACCGGGCGGTTGATGAAGAACTTGGACATGTCACTTGGCCTCCGGCGCAGATGAGGGCTGACCGGCGGCGGCGGCCGGTTTCGGGGCCCCCGGCGCCGGCTTGGCCGCCGGTGCCGGGTTGGCATCGGTCCACGGCTTCGGCGCCACGGTGGCGCCGCTCTTGACATATCCCTGCACCACAATGGTCTCGCCGGCCTTCAAGCCGCTGGTGATGATCCACTGGCTGCCCACGCGCTCGCCGGTCTGGACCGGCCGGGACTCCGCCTGGTTGTCCGCCCCGACCACGGTCACCAACGCCATCCCCTGCATGTCCATGACGGCGCGTTGCGGCACCAGCAGGGCGCCCTTGCGCAACTCCATTTCGGCGCGGACCATGGCGTACTGGCCGGGGCGCAGGATGTTGCCGGGGTTCGGAAAGAGCCCCGTCAGGCGGAGCGTGCCCGTGCCGATGTCCACCTGCCGGTCGGCGGAGAAGAAATGCCCCTTCCGCGGGTAGACCGCGCCATTGGCCAAAATCAGCTCCATGCCGCGGCCGGCAACCTTTTTGCGCACCGTTCCCGGGACGTCCTCATCGTTCCACAGATGCTTGGTGTAGCGCAGGTATTCCTGTTCGCTGACATTGAAATCAACCTTGATCGGATCCATGGTCGAGACGGTGGTCAGGGGATTGGGCGAGGCGGGGCCCACCAGGTCGCCTACCTGGACATTGGCAATGCCGGCCACCCCGTCGATCGGCGCGACGATCTTGGTGAACTCCAGATTCAGACGCGCCGACTCGACAGCGGCCTTGTCGGCCAGATTCTGCTGAACCGCGTTGTCCAGTTCCGTCTGGGTGACGGCGCTCTCCTTGGCCAGCGGCGTCAGTCGCGCCACGTCCAGGGCGGACTTGACCTCCTCGGCCCTCTTTTGGTCCAAGGTCGCCTGAAACACCCGCGGGTCGATCTCAAACAACAAGTCGCCCTTGCGGACAAAATCGCCGTCCTTGTACGCCTGCCGCAGAATGTACCCGCTGACTTGGGCCCGGATGGCGGCATTGACATAACCGTCCAGGGTGCCGATCCATTGGGAGTAGATGGGCACGTCCCGCTGCGCCACGGTGGTCACCAGCACCTCGGTCGGCGGCACCGGCGGCGGCGCGCTTTTCTTCGCGTCGCACCCGGCGAGCCAGCCGGCGGCGCACCCCGCCAGGACCGGCAGCAAAAGACGGCAACAGGAGTTTCCAACGCGGATGCGGACAGGCAAGTTGATCATCATGCGAAACTCCCCCGCCAGCCAGGCCTGGATTGCCCGACCAGCCATGACATTGGCAACCCTATGACGATAATCACAATAACTACAAAAAACGCCAAACGCACCCCGGGCTCCATTCCCGGTCGGTGCTCACCGCTCCGCCGGCGGAGTGGCCAGCAGGCGCGCCCCGCCCAAGTCGCCGAAACCAGCGTTCTTGAGGTCGGTCCACAGGGTGCCCGCACCGGCATGCAGGATGTTGACCCGCAGGTCGCTGCCCAGGGCTTCGGCGAAACCGAGGGCGGTGTAGGCCGCCGGATCGCCAAAGGCCTTGACCTTGACCTGGAAGCCGCGGGCGCGTTCGCCTTCGACCATGGTATAGGCTTTGCTCTTGGCCTCGCCCAACGTACGGGTAATGCCGGCGCGCTGTCCGGCGGTCTTGCGGGCCGTTTCGGCGACCTCCCGATCGGTCTCGGCGTTGATGGACGCCACCCGTTTCTCGGTCTCGGCCGCGATGCCGGCCATCAGCTTCTCCGTCTCCTGCTGCACTTCCTGGCGCTTCTGCTCGATCATGCCCTCCTGGGTGTTCAGCTCCGCCTTGACCTGGGCCGTGGCCTGCTGCGCCTGGTTGGTCAGGTTTTGCTCAACCGCCAGACTGGCCGCCTGGATCGGCGCCAGGATCTGCCCCGGCACCTCGACGTGACGGATGATCGAATTGTGCACCAGGATGTGCTTCTCCTTGAGCACCTTTTTCAGGGCGTCCTGAAGATCGTCCTGGAACTTCTCGCGCCCCTCGCCGAGAATGAAGTCCTGGGCGCGATAGGAAGACCCCTTGAGGCGCGACACCGAAAGCACCTGCGGCATGATGATCTTGTCAACCACGGCGGGCAGGTCCCCGTAACGCAGGTAAAGACTGGAGACCTGGTCCGGCACCAACTCGAACTCCACGGTCATGTCCAGACGGATCTCAAAACCGTCGCGGGAGGGAAACTCGACAAACTGGGCGAGACCAAAGGTGGCGATGGCGTCACTGCGCACAAACGCCTTCGCCGCCGCCGACTTGTCCGCGGCGACCGCCGGGCGGGACTTCGCCGGGGCGCCCCCCCGCGACCACGACGAGGCAGCCGGTGCCACCTGCGCGGCCTGGTCCTTCTGCTCGTTGAGATAATCCATTCGTTGTTGCATTTGTTTGGCCAACATGCTGTTCTGCAACTGCTCCATGGCCGCGTTCTGGCTCTCCACCTTGCCCTTGGTCAGCACCTGCCCGCCCTCCTGGCCGGTGAGCGACACCTGGTTGAGGCCGATCTCCAAGACATCCACCTTGTAGGCATTGGGGTTGACGTAATAGAGCCCCGGCTGCAGAATGTCGGCCAGCACCCCTTTCTGCCCGAGGGTGGCAAACGCCTCGGGCGGCGCCTGCTTGCCGTACAGGGCGGTGACCACGCCGACATAGCCGATCGGAATGCTGACGGCGTCCTGGACATCCACCTGGTAGCCCAGGGGATTGAACCGGTAGACACCGGGGCCGAGGGCCGCTTTCCAAACACCTTTTTGGGTCTTGTCGGCCAGGAACTCACCCGCCGGCAGGTCTAAGCCAACCTTGGAAGTGACGATCCCCACTTTGCCCGGCGGAATGCGCAGGGCGGGCATGATCTTCCACTCAAAGAGGATCGGATTGAGGAAATGACG
>JBAZJM010000481.1:0-2956 GCA_041651315.1 Lentisphaeria bacterium
TTCGGCGCGGCACACCGGCTCGCGCCAGGGCGCCTGCCGGTCCAGCAGGGCCACGCTCAGTTCCGGACTGGCGAGGGCCAGGGTGCGGGCGGCCAGCAGCCCGGCCGGGCCCGCCCCGCAGACGACCACATCATAACCGGCGTTCAATTCATCCAGCATGACGTCAAAAATAATACCGCTCCGGCCGGCTGTCGCCGCGCCGCCCTTGCATTTTTTCAAGCCGGCGGTAAAGTGTATCAAAATAAAAACAATACGGTGGTTTCATGCCGCGCCAAAAGAACAAGTCGGAAGACGTGTACGCCCGGCTTCGGGAACGGGTGCTCCAGGCGGAGCCGGGCACCCGGATCCCCTCCGTCCGCGAACTCATGCGGGAGCACGGGGTCAGCCAAGGGCCGGTGGACCAGGCGTTGCGCCGGTTACACCACCAGCACCTGCTGGAGGCCCGGGTTGGTTCCGGCACCTTTGTCGCCCGGCCGCCGTCGGCCGCCTCGGCGGACAAGCATCGCGTGGACCTGTATCTGTCCAATTATCCCTCGCTCACGGTCAACTGGCTGCGCCAGGGCATGCAGGCCGGCCTGGCCGGAACCGAGTTCGAATGCGCCGTCCATTATTTCCGCTATGACCGGCCGGTGTGCCAAATCGGGCTTGACGCGGACCGGGAAATTGCCGTGATCTGGCCCGACCAGGTTACCCTGTCGGTGGCGGACATCACCTTCCTCAGCGCCATGGCCCGGCAGGTCATCGTGCTCAACCTGCCCATGCACAGCCTGCCCCTGAGTTCCATCTGCGGTGACGATGATTTGGGCGGCGCCCTGGCGGCCAAGCACCTGGCGGATTTGGGGCACCGGAAGATGGCCATGCTGGTGACCCAGCCGGCCGACCATCCCACCATTGCCATCCGGTCCGCCGGCTTCCTCAAGCAGGCGAAATTGATGGACGTGGCGGCCGAAATCATCGACTGCGGCACCCATGGCGGCGAGGCGCCGACCCCCAACGCCTATGCCCGGATGCAGAACCTGCTGCGCGCCGGGCGCCCCGCCTTCACCGGCTTGTTTGTGGACACCGACACCACCGTGCCTGCCGTCTATAAGGCCATCACGGAAAGTGGCTTGCGAATTCCGCATGACCTTTCCGTCATCGGCTACGACGGCATTCCAGAAGGCGAATATTACCAGCCGCCGCTGACCACCATCGGCCAGGATTACCGGGTGTGGGCGCAGGACACCATCCGCCTTCTGCGCCACCGCCTGGCCGCCCCCCAGCCCCCGCCGCCGGCCCATGCCCGGATGGCGCCGCTGCTGGTCACCCGCGCCTCCACGGCCGCCCCTGCCGCCGGCTGAGGCCGGTGCGACGGGCCGGGCGCCCGCCGGTGCCGTCTCCCGCCCCCGCCGTCCGCAGATTTGCTATTTATATAAACCGTAGTATTGTATCGTATTGACTGTATTGAAAATGGTTTTCGCCCCGTGCGCCACCCCACCCAAGGAGCCGCCCCCATGAACCCCGCCACCCGTTCGGTTTCCGGTTTGGCCGTTGCCACCCTGGCCCTGCTGCTGCCAGCCGCTGTCTCCGCGGCCAACATCAACAACACGCTGAACATCACCACCGGCACGGCCATCACCCGCACCTGGGCCGATGTTCAGACCGCCAGTTACGCCTATGGCGCCAAGCAGAGCTACAGCATTTCCGGGAGCACCACCACCACCCACATCTGGATGCCCTACGGCGACACCAACGGGGTGTATTACGACTTGCAGTGGGTCACCCTGACCAATCCCAGCGGCGGCCAGGTGGGGCTGGTGGCGAACAACAACGCCACCCACAATTGCCTCTATGCCTTCAAGCTGCACTTCGACCAGCCGGTCAGCTCGTTCACGATCTATCAGGGCGCTTCTTCCTGGAACCTGACCTCCTCCACCACGGACGTGATCGGCGGCGGCTTCTTCTACAGCCCGGACGGCAGCAGCTGGACCGCCGGCTGGAGCGGCAGCAGTGCCGCCAACCCCGGCTGGGTGGAGCCGCTGCTCAACAATTACCAGGTGACCGGCCTGAACACCCAGGACCTCTATCTGGCCTTCTCCACCTATGACATCACCGATCCCGCGAACACGGTCGACAGCAACACGGCCCGTTACCTGCAATTGCGGACGGCGGGCGCGCCGAGCTGGGGAGAAAACTATTTTTTCACCAACCAGTTGCAGCTGGAGGTAACGACCCCCGAGCCGGCGGCGCTGGCCGTGTTGGCTCTTGGCGGTTTGCTGACGGTTCCGACACACCGCCGCCGGGTGCAGTAAATTAGCCGGGAATGGCCGCCGGTTCCAGAGGATTCCCCCTATGACTGCGCTCCACCCCATCGCCATCGCCTGCCGGCGGTTGCCGGTTCTGCTGTTGGGCGTGATGATGGCCGCCGGGGCCGTCGCCGCGCCGCCGCTGGTCCTTGATGACGGCCACCGGTTGTCGGGCAAGTGGCAGTTCCTCAACGGCGGCGAGTTCCCCGGCGCCCGGGGCGGCCTCCAAGCCGGGCCGGCCGGCATTGAACTGGTCTACGACTTCACGCAAGGCGGCCAATACGTGGCGGCCAGCCGGAACTTGGCGGTGTCCGGCCGTCCCGCCGCGTTTGCCTTCCGGTTGACGCCGGCCCAGGATTGCGCCGTTTTCTGCCGCGTCATCGACGCCAACGGCCGGACCTTTCAACGGGCGGCGGCCCCGTTGAACGGTGGTGCCGAGACGGTGTTGGAACTGCCGCTGGCCGGGCCGTGGAGCGGTAACTGGGGCGGCCAGGCCAATTGCCCGGAGCTGACCCTGCCGGTCCGGACCGTCTGCCTCGGGATTGAAAAAGGCGGCGCCGGCCAGGCGCTCCGCGGCACGGTGACGATCCGCGACGTGACCGCGACGGGCGACGGACTGGCGGCCGGCGGAGCCGCCGGCGAGCCGTTCGTCCTCGACGCCCAGGGCTGGC
>JBAZJM010000482.1:0-2948 GCA_041651315.1 Lentisphaeria bacterium
GGAAATGCTCTACAGTTTTGGGCGGTTGCTGCTGCCGCATCTGCCGTTCGACCGCGAGGTCGGCCGCGTCAAAATCCGCGATGAGGTCGGTCTGTTGTATTACCGCATGCAGCGCCTTCATGCCGGTGCCATCGAGCTGCGGGAGGGCGCCCCGGAAGGCGTGAAGAGCCCCACCGAGGTCGGCACCGGCAAAACGGTCGATGAGCCGGTGCGCCTGTCCGAAATCATCCAGGTGCTCAATGCGCGCTTTGGGACGAACTTCACCGAAGAGGACCGCCTGTTCTTCGAACAGATCCGCGAGAAAGCCGCCCGGAGCGAGCAGGTAGTCCAGTTGCGGCGGGCGAATCCCTTTGACAAATTCCAGCTCGGCCTGCGCCAGATCCTCGAGTCGCTGATGATCCAGCGGATGACGGACAATGACAAGATCGTGACCCGCTACATGGACGACAAGGAATTTGGCGAAACCGCCTTCGCCGTCCTGTCAAAATCGATCTACGACTCGATTCCGGCCACCACGATAGGCATGGCGGCGCGGTGAAGCCATCCGGCGCGGCGGTGAGATTTCCCCTGGGCGTGCCGAGATCGCAAGCTTGCGGATTCCGCACCCCGGCCAGTCTTGGGGTTGCGCGGCGGCGGGGCGGGGCTATCGTTTAGCCTTTTCTTCACTCCACCAGGCCTGCCAGAGCGTCATGGGATTTGAGCTTGCCATCAGCCCGGAAGGGCGGCTGCATACGGTCGAAACGGCCGGCGGCGCCGATGCCGGTGCCGCCGTCGGGGCCGCGTTTGCGGAGTCCGCGGCGGCGGGGTTGCTGGCCTTGGCCGCTGTGGAGTCTGGGGGCGGCCTGCCCCCCGTCCTGGCCTATTGGCGGGCGTTTACCCATGAGTTCCTGACGCGCCTTTGCCATGCGCCCGATCTCGACCAGGCCGGCGGCGCCGCCGTCGCGGCGTTGCCCGCTCCCGAGCCCGCCTGGCTCGCGTTTCGCTGTCTGGAACTCCCGCCCATGCCGGGCGCGGAGTATGTGTCGCCAGAGGTGATGAACGCGCTGTGGGCGGAGCTGGCCGCGCTCGCCGCCGCGGAGATCGCCAAGGAGGCGGGCGGGGCGCGCGAATGGCTGCGCAAGGTCGATCCGGCCTGGCGTTACGTGGGCAAGGTCTCCTTCCATCTCGCCGAAAACAAGCGCGATCCCGACCATCCCTTTGCTTTTCTCTCGACCTATGTGAACCGGGTGGGGGAGGGCGGCCGGCTCAAGCATCTGCCGTTGTCGGCGGCGCTGAAGGAATATGCCGCCGACAAGGGCGCGCTGCTGTCGCTGCTGATGCCGGTTCAGCGGGCGGCGGAGGCCAGTCCGTTCATCAAGGAACTGCTCGACAGCAAGGCGTTGTTCCAGCCCCTCGCCTGGACGCCCGCCCAGGCCTACCGGTTTCTTACGGACGCACCGCGGTTTGAGGGCGCCGGCGTGGTGGTGCGCCTGCCGAACTGGTGGCGGAGCGCGGCGCCGCCGCGTCCCAAGGTTGCCGTGTCGCTTGACTTGAAGAAGGACGTGAAGGCCGGCGTGGACGCCATGCTGGAGTTCGCGGTCAGCGTCACCCTGGACGGGCAGGAATTGACCCCGGCGGAGATCGATGCGATCCGGCACGCGACCAAGGGCTTGGTCCTATTGCGCGGACAATGGGTCGAGGCCGATCCGGGAAAGTTGCAGCAGTTGTTGCAGGGGTGGGACGAAGCCAGACGTCAGGCCGTGGACGGCGTCTCTTTCCTGGACGGGCTGCGCCTGCTCTCCGGCGTCGGCCAGGGCCGGCTGGCCGGGGGCGCGGAGGATGACGGCGCCGGGCCGGCCTGGAGCAGTGTTGAGGCGACCGGACGCCTGCGCGAGCTGCTGGCCGAGATCGGCGAGCCCGCGAAGCTGGCCGGGCCGGCCTTGTTGCCGGCGCTCGAACAGACCCTGCGCCCCTATCAGCGGGACGGCGTGAACTGGCTCTGGCGGATGGCGGAACTGGGATTGGGCGCCTGTCTCGCCGACGACATGGGGCTGGGCAAGACGATCCAGGTGCTGGCCATGCTCTCGGCCCTGAAGGCGAAGCAGGCCGGCTGCTCCATTCTGGTGGTGCCGACCTCGCTGATGGCGAACTGGCGCCAGGAGGCCGCCAAGTTCGCGCCGGAACTGCGGCTGCTCCTCGCCCATCCCTCGGCGCTGGCGCAGGAGCGCCTGGACGCCATCGCGGCCGACCCCGCGCCGGCTCTCAAGGAATGTGACGTGGTGGTCACCAGCTACGGCATGCTGACCCGCCAGCCCTGGTTGGCCAAGCTGGACTGGCTATGCGTGATCATCGACGAGGCACAGGCCATCAAGACCCCCGGCACGAAACAGAGCCGGGCGGTCAAGGCATTGAAGGCCAAGCGGCGTTTCGCGCTGACCGGCACCCCGGTGGAAAACCGGCTCGACGACCTATGGTCCATCTTCAACTTCCTCTGCCCGCCGCTGCTCGGCACGATGGCGGATTTCAAGCGCTTCGCGAAGAGCCTCGCCACGGACGACGGCGCGGTCAATTACGCGCCGTTGCGCTCGCTCACCAAACCCTACATCCTGCGCCGCCTCAAGAGCGACAAGCGCGTTATCGCCGACCTTCCGGAAAAGACCGAGATGAAGGTGAACTGCCCGCTCTCCAAAACGCAGGCCGTGCTCTATCAGGATTCCGTGGACGACCTTCGGCGCCGCCTCAAGGAAACGGAGGGCATCCAGCGCCGTGGCATCGTTTTGTCCTTCCTTATGCGCTTCAAACAGATCTGCAACCATCCCTCGCAATGGACCGCCGACGGCATCTACGAGCCCGCCAAGAGCGGCAAGTTCCAGCGGCTGGCGGAGATCGCCGAGGAAATCGCCTCGCGCCAGGACAAGGCGTTGGTTTTTACTCAGTTCCGGGAGATGACGGCGCCGCTCGACGCGCTG
>JBAZJM010000483.1:0-2945 GCA_041651315.1 Lentisphaeria bacterium
AAACGATGGCGTGCCGTAGGTACGCCGCGATTCGCCGCGTACCTGACGGCACGCGAAATGGGGGGGCGGGCAAAACAGGGGCTGAAGCCCCTGCCTATTTCCGCCCCGTCCCGCCGGGACGGGAAAACCGTACTCGTTGAGTTCTGCCAAACTCCAGAAAACCGCGGTTCCCGCGGTTTCACAGCATGGAGAAGGGCGTGGCCATGATGCCGTTGCCCAAGGGCAGGCGGAGATCGCCGGAATACACGACCCAGCCGGGCGCCGCGCGCTCACCGTAGGCCTCGCGAAAGGCCGTGATCCCGCGCGCCATGGCCGCCCGCGGCGTCGCGGTCAGCTTGGCCTCGACGGGCATCAGCCGGCCGCCGGCGTCCAGCACCAGATCCACCTCCGTGCCGTTGGACGTGCGCCAAAAGTACAGGCTCGGCGGCGGCCCGCGGAAGGACAGCGCCTTGACCACCTCCATCAGCACGGCCGTCTCCATGACAGCGCCGCCGAACGCGCTCAGCGCCAGTTGCTCCGCCGTGGTGATTCCCGCCAAATGGCAGAGCAGCCCGGTGTCGGTGAAATACACCTTGGGCGTCTTCACCAACCGCTTGCCCGCATTCTCGAAATAGGGGCGGAGAATCACTACCAGGCCGGACGCCTCCAGCACCGACAGCCAGGCCTTGACCGTGTTGACGGCCAGCCCCAGATCACGGGCCACGTCGCTCAAATTGAAAAGCTGGCCGCTGCGCAACGCCACCGACTTGATGAAGTTTTGGAACTGGCCGAGATCGCCAATCTGCCGCACCTGCCGCAAATCCCGCTCCACATACGTCTGGACATAGCTGGCAAACCACAGCGTCCGGTTTCCCGGGGGGCCGTGCACAACATCCGGATATCCTCCGGCCAGCAGTTGATCACAGAAAATCCGCCGGCGGACATAGGCGTCGGGATCCATGTCCCGGATCTCCTGGACCGGCTCCCACGGCAGCGGCTGGGCCGGCTCGCCGTCCAGCTCGCGACGGGCCAGTGGATACAGCCGCAGCACCGCCGTGCGCCCCGCCAGCGTCTCCGACACCGCCTCCATCAACAGCAGGTTTTGCGATCCGGTCAGCAGGTATTGCCCCATCTGCCGGCGATCGGCATCGATCCGCTCTTTGATGTAAGGAAGCAACTCCGGCGCATATTGGATCTCATCCAAGATCACCGGTGGCCGGTACACATCCAGGAACCCGCCCGGATCGTGTTTCGCCAAAGCCCGGATCGGCGGTTGCTCCAGGGAGACATAACGATAGCGCCGCCCGAAGTGCTCACGCAAGAGGGTGGTCTTGCCCGTCTGCCGCGGGCCGGACAGCATGACGGCGGGAAAGCTGTCCGCCGCCGTTGCCAGCGTCGTCTCCAAGCCTCGTTGAATGTACCGCATGCCCATGGCGCCCTCTGCGCTTTCCCTTTCTTAAAATGCACAATACCATTAAATTTTATTATTTACAAGTCATGCAATATTGCATTTGAAATGCAAAATAACATGATTTTTTCTGCACCCGTCCCTAACGGTCGTCCCTAGTGGTTACCCCGCGAAGCCTCTGGGGGGCAGGGGCATGTTAGGGACGGGTGATTCTGGGATCGCCGAGCCCCAGCTCGGCGCGACGCCGTCATTCCGCCAGCGCCAGCCAGGCCGCCCCCAAGAGCGCCGCGCGGTCGCCCAAAACCGCCGGCACCACCGGCGTGGCGGCCGCCGCCAGGGTGTGCTCCCGCAGCGTCTTCTCCAAAGCGGGCGCAAAGAACTCCCACGAGGCGGCAACCGAACCGCCGATGGCGATCCGGTCAGGATCCAAAATATTCACCAGGGAAGCGGCAATGATGCCGAGATTCCGGCCCAGGGCGGCATAGGCTTGGCGGGCCGCCAGGTCCCCGGCCACCGCCAGCCGATGCAGTTCCGTTCCCGCCGTCGGGCGGCCGGCCAGGCGCGCGTATTCGGCTTCCACAAAGGGGCCGCACGCCTCCTCCTCCATGCAACGCCCATGCAGCGGGGTCTGCCAAATCTCGCCGGCGCACCCATGGGCGCCCCGGTGCAATTTCCCGTCCAGCATCAACCCCAGCCCCAACCCCGTCCCGACGGTCAAGGCGCAGAAATGCCGGGTTCCCTGCCCGGCGCCCTGCCACCATTCGCCGGCGGCCAGACAGTCGGCATCGTTGCGGAAGAACACCGGCAGGCCGGTGGCGGCCGCCAGCCGTTCGCGCAACGGAAAACCGTCCAAGGTCGGAAAATTGCCCGGAAACAGGAAGGTGCCGTCGTCCGCCACTGCAGTGGCCACGCCGGCAGTCAGCCGGGCGGGCGGCTCAGGCGCGGCGGCGGCGACCTGGGCCACCACCGCCGCCAGATCGGCCAGGATCGCCGCCGGCGCGCGTTCGCGTCCCGTCGGCCGGCGCACCACCGGCCCGCAGGTCCCGTCCACCGCCACCCAGGCGGCCCGGATCCAGGTGCCGCCAAAATCCATGCCAATGACTGACCGCATGTGCTCAGCTCTTTCACTTCAGGGAGGGTGTCTGCCAAACCGGAAATGTACCGTCTCCTGCCCGCAATGGACGGCTTGGACAAGCCGCGGTAGATTGCCAATCGCAATACGCACCGGAAATCGGGAGGCGCGGGTCTTATGAAAACCATTCTCTGCATTGGCGCGGGTTATGTGGGCGGCCCGACCATGGCGATGATCGCCCGGAAGTGTCCCGACATCAAGGTGATTGTGGCGGACATCAACACCGACCGCATCACGGCCTGGCAGAGTGACCGCCTGCCCATTTTCGAGCCGGGCCTGCTGGAGCTGGTGCAGCCGTGCCGCGGCAAAAACCTGTTCTTTTCAACCGACATCGCCGCGGGCATCCGCGAGGCGGACATCATTTTCGTCAGCGTCAACACCCCGACCAAGACTTTTGGTGAAGGCGCAGGCATGGCCGCCGACCTG
>JBAZJM010000484.1:0-2939 GCA_041651315.1 Lentisphaeria bacterium
CTGCCGTAGAGGAAGGCGGTGCGGTAGGAATCGGTCCAGGTCATCAGGCCGCCGACGGTCATGGTGCCGGCGAACCCCAGCGCCTGGCTGACCAAGCCCTGGCAGCTGGCGAGCTGCCCGAACTTTTCCTTGGGCAGATAGGAGAAGATCATCGGCAGCAGGCAGGCCGCCATGACCATGTTGATGCCGTTGTAGGCCATGTACAGGATGAAGCAGGAGGTCTTGTCGCGGGCGAACAGGTACAACGCCAGCTGGGCGAGGCTGACCAGCAGGCCGGAAGCCGCCCACACCCGGCGCACCCCAAGCTTGTCAATCAGCCAGCCCGACGGGTAGGCGATGACCATCGCCAGCACCGTGCCGCAGGCCGTCATGCGGCCGATGTCGGTGGTGGTCATGCCGAGGTTTTTCGAGAAGAAGAGGATGAAGAAATTGGCGGCCGGTCCGCCCAGCGCCGTCATCCCCAGGGTCAGCCACAGGAACCACATGAACGGCGTCGACAGGCCGTCTTTGACAAAAAGAGTCACGCCGTCCAGGAACGGCCGGCGTGGCGCTGGTGGCGGGTAGTCTCCTTCCCGGACCATCAGCAGCATGACCATGGTGCCGGCCAGGCTGGCGCAGGACACCAAAACCCAGACGGCCTGGGGATGCTGGTCGAAGTGCGGAAACATGAAGTATTGGAAGGCCAGCGCCCCCAGGAAGCCGACCAGCCGCAGGGCGCCCACAAAGCGGCCCATGAGTTCCCCGGGAATGATGTCGTTGTACAGGTAGAACAGGATCACGGTAAACGACCCGAACACGCTGCACAACGCGACGACCAGATTCAGCGCCCACGGCGCCGTGAGAAAGGGGTAGAGCATGCCGAGCGCCCCCAGCGGGGTGGTGACCAGCAGGAAGGGGCGCCGGCGGCCCCAGCGGCTCCGGGTGCGGTCGCTCCACACCCCGGACAGCGGGCCGATCACCATCCCGATCAGGCTGCCAAAGGACATCAGCCACGCCATCTGGGTGGGCGAATAATTGATCGATTTCAGATACAGCGGCGTCATCATCGGCCCGGCCGTGATCGACAGCATCCAGGCGAAGTCGCCGAAGAGCAGCCAGAAGAAGAGTTTCGCCAGGCCGGCCCGGTCGTAGACCAGGGTGCCCGCCTGCCAGGTTTTAGTGGTGGTTGCCATAATCATTAAAATAAAGGGGTGTTCTGGACAATGAATTACCCTGCTATAGTATTTGATGAACGCGCTACAGGGGGTGGCATGGAACAGATCTTGTCCGAACTGCGGATCGGCATCCAGACCCGTTCACTCACGGAATGTGCGGCGTGGTGGAACCACGACGACGTCAGCAACCCCATTGCCCGCCTCTACCAAGTGCTGGAGGGCGAGGGGTTCGTCGAGCACCACGGCCGGTCTTTCCACCTGGTGCCGGGCAAGCTGTTCCTCATTCCCGCCTCCACCCGGCTGAACATGCACTGCTATGGGCGGATGCTCAAGCGCTGGACCCATTTCACCGCGGAACTGCCGAACGGTTTCGACCTGTTCATGGCCATGGAACCGGCCTTTGAGCTGGACTTGGCGGAGTGCCCTGCTTGGACGCCGGGAGTGCTCGACCGCTTCTGGGAACTCAACCAGATCAACGGCGCCGTCGCCATGCTGGAGTCGGAGGCGATCCTGCGCCTGCTGATCGTCCTGTTCCTCAACGCCGGACCGGGGGGCGGTGAGGACACCATGTCCGCGCTGACCAAGTTCAAGCCGGCGCTGGCCCTGATCGAGAGCCGCCTGGCCGACAAGATCACGCTCGACGAACTGGCGAAGGCGGTGTCCCTGCACCCCGTTTATTTCTCCAACGAGTTTGCGCGGCGGATGGGCGTGCCGCCGATGGAATATGTCCGCCAGCGCCGGATCGAACGGGTCAAGCACTTGCTGGTCGGCTCCCGCCGCAAGCTGCCCGAGATCGCCGCCCAGACCGGGTTCGCCGACGGTTTCCACCTGTCGCGGACCTTCAAGCGCCTGGTCGGCCAAACTCCCTCCGACTACCGCGAGCGTGCCCTGCGCCTGACCACTTGATTTTTCGGGGGTTGACCCGAAAAATCAAATCAGGCCAGGAATTCCGGGCGGACGATGCCGTCGTAGACGGCCCGGACGCGGGTTTCGAGGCAGACATCCGTCACCTCCGGCGGGGTGCCGCGGATTTCGCACCAGACCTTGAGTTCTTCGCCCCCGCGGACCTGGACCCGGACCGGGGTTTCGCCGTTGCGGAGTCCGCAGTTCCAGCCATGTTTCAGGGTGGCGATGATGGCGGCCGAGGCCGAGCCGGTGCCGCAGGCCAGGGTTTCCGCCTCGACGCCGAACTCGAAGGTGCGCACGGCGAGTTCGCCCTCGCCCAGCACCCGAGTGAAATTGACGTTGATGCCGCGGGGGGCGAAGCGAGGGTGCCAGCGCAGCAAACGCCCCCAACGGGGCACGTCCAGGCCGTCCAGATCATCCACGAACACCACCGCATGGGGCACGCCGGTGACCACGCGGGTCAGGGCCCAGGTGCGTCCCTCGACGTCGACGGTTTCCTCCGGCTGCAGGTCATGCGGCTGGGGGATGCAGACCCGGATCCGGCCGCCGCCCTCGATGCTGCGCCGGCCGCGGGCCATGCCGGCGGCGGTCAGCAGGGTGACGGCATCCAGTCCCGGCTCCAGGTGTTCCAGCCACCAGGCGGCGCAACAGGCGGTGCCGTTGCCGCACAGTTCGGCCTCCGATCCGTCCGGCTCCAGGAAACGGGCCTGCACGTCGGCCAACGGGTGTTGCGGCAGCCGGCGGGCGACAATTACGCCGTCGGCCCCCACGCCCAGGCCGTGGCGGCAGAGGCGGCGAATCCGTTCGGGGGCGGCGGGCCCGCTGAACAGCAGGTCATGCCGTCCGTCCGAGTTGTCGATGCACAGGAAGTCGTTGCCG
>JBAZJM010000485.1:0-2927 GCA_041651315.1 Lentisphaeria bacterium
CGCGCAGCTTGCCGCGGGCATTCCAGAAACTGACGGCGGAAAGCAGCAGCACTCCCGCCGTCACAATCAGAACCAGCCCGATCTCCGGTTTTATCTTGACCATGGCCAGTCCCTTGCCAGAGTTAAATGCCGCACCACGAAGGCGCGTCGCACACGGGCGGCACGCCCATAGCCATCAGGTGAAGCCGTTTTTGAGCGCCAACTGCGCGCATTCATATCAGCCTGGGGCAACGCCCCAGGAAAAGCAGAATATAACGTTTAAGCCCTGAAGGGGCGTTTCATGAAACGGGCCTTCAGCCCTTGATTCCTTAATCTTCTCGCAAACCTGGGGCGTTGCCCCAGGCTATTATGAAATCGGGCCTTTGGCCCTGTCTGAACACCGGTCAATTCACGATTAAAAACCTTAACCTGATGGCTATGGGCGGCACGCCCGTGCCTACAGAAATAACATTAAGTTAAAACGTTAAACCGAACGCGGTATAATTGCCTTCAGCCTGCGCAGTATCATGCTCCGCTCATGGCGGCGGCACCATGGCCGCCTCCGGCACGAACACCAGGCTCAGCCACGGGACGAAGGTAATCACCGCCAGCACGATCAGCAGGACCACGGCAAACGGGATCGCCGCCCGTGCCAGTTCCAGCACCGGTTTCTTGAAGCGCATGGCCGAAATGAACAAGTTCATGCCCACCGGCGGAATGATGTAGCCGATCGCCAGGTTGGTGAGGAAGATGACCCCGAGGTGGATCGGGTGCACCCCGAACTGGGCCGCGATCGGCAGCAGCAGCGGCATCACCACCATGGTTGCCGCATAGATCTCCAGCACGCTGCCGACGAACAGCAGGAACAGGTTCAGGGTCAGCAGGAAGGCGATCCGGCCACTCATATATTTCTCGGCCAGGGCAAAGACCTGCCCGGGCACATCCTCGGTGACCAGGTAATTGGTGACGGCCATGGCCATGCCCAGGATGATCAGGATGCCGCCGGACAGCACCATGCTTTCGCGGGCGACGGAGGTGAACTGGCGCCGGCTGACGTCGCGGTTGAGCAGCATCTCCGCCAGCAGCGCGTAGGCGGCGGCGACCACGGCGGCCTCGCTGATGGCGAAGATGCCGCTGTAAATGCCGCCGATCACCAGCACCGGCAGCGGCAGTTCGTAGCGGGCGACCCACAGGGCGTCGCGCAGTTCGCGCCACGAGAAGGATTGCCGCGGCACGGCATGCCGGTGCGCATACCACGCCCCGTAGCCGCCCAGGGCGGCCAGGGTGAGCAGCCCCGGCAGCAGTCCGGCGCGGAACAGCAGGTCGATGCTGACCCCGCTGACCACCCCGTAAAGGATGGCCGGCAGGCTGGGTGGGAAGAGCAGCCCCAGGCAGCCGCTGGCGGTGATCAGCCCCAGGCCGAACCGCTCATCGTAGCGGTTGGCCAGCATGGCCGGCAGCAACAGCCCGCCCAACGCAAAAATGGTGATGCCCGACGCCCCGGTGAAGGCCGTCAACAGTGCGCAGCTCGCCACCGTGATGATGGCCAGGCCGCCCGGCATCCAGCCGATCGCGGCATTGGTCAGCCGCAACAGCCGCGCCGGGGCCTGGCTGCGCGCCAACAGGCAGCCGGCAAAGGTGAACAGCGGCAGCGTCTGCAGCATCGGCAGCGACCCGAGCTGATAGAACTCGATGACGGCCGATTGAAAAGTGATCCCGCCGTGCCAGTAGTTCAGCAGCGAGGAGATCCCCATGACGGTGAACAACGGCACCCCGGCCAGGCAGATCAGGAGCACCGCAAGACTGATCAGAACGGTCATCATGCGGCCGGCCTCTTTCCCGCCCGCCCCTGCAGCAGGGCCCAGGCGTCGCCGCCCAACGTCCACAGGCTGCGCAGGGCCAGCAGTGCGAAGCCGACCGGCAGCACCAGCGTCAGCCAGCAGGAATGCAGGCCGAAAAACGTCACATCCGCGGGATTGTTCTGGAATTCGCTGGCGGCAAAGCCGGCCGCCAGCCAGGCAAAGACCGCGCACAGCACCGCCGTCACCAAGTTGGTGAACACCCCCGCCACCCGGCGGGCGCGCGGCGACAGCACATAACTGAGGGCGTCAATGGCGATGTGGCTGCGGTCGGCGGCGGCCGCCCCGGCCCCGAACAAGGCCACCCACAGCACCAGATGCCGCGACAGCGGCTCCGGCCAGCCCAAGCTGACCCCCATCACCCAGTCACCGACCACCGGCAACCGGACGGCAAACCGCCGCAGCACCCCCAGCAGTCCGGCACCGATCAGCGTGATCATCAGGACGCCGCAAAAGGCGTCCTCCAACCGGCGCCGCCATGACGACGGCGGCGGCGGCGGCGCGCCCGCCGTCAACGGCTCAGGAACGGTCTCGGGGGGCTGACCGGTCATTTCTTCTCCCGCTGCCGTGCCAGCGATTCCTGCAGTTTCCGTTCAATGGCCGCGGAATAGGCCTTGCCCGTCAACTCCTTGGCCACGTCGGCATTCAGCCGGCGGAAGTCAGCCACCGTTTGGGGGTCCGGCGTCAGCGTCTTGACCTGCTTGCCCATCACCGCATCCGCATCGGCATTCTGTTTGCGGACAAGTTCATTGAGGGTGTCCAACCGCCGGGTGAAGATCGCCTTGATCCGGGCCTGATCCTCCCCGGTCAGCCGGTTCCAGGCCGCGTCCGTCAGCACCAGCGCGCCGATGGAGTAGGACAGGCCGATGTTGAGCTTGTTGGCGACCCGGGTGTGCCACTGCATGGTGACCATCACCAGGGGCGGCGCGTAGATGGTGTCGAGCAGGCCGGACTGCAGGCCGGTGAGCACGTCACTGACCGGGACGGAGATGCCCGACACGGCGGCCGTCCGGAACAGGGTCTCGGCGAATTGGTCCTCCGGCACCAGCCACGGCTTGGCCTTGCGCAGCGAATTGAGGTCGGTCACCA
>JBAZJM010000486.1:0-2901 GCA_041651315.1 Lentisphaeria bacterium
GCGGAAGCAGAGCCGTTCATGGAACCGGATGAACAGTTCGTCGATCCGTTCCCGGGCCGACTCCAGGGTTTCCAGCCCCTCGGCCAGATCCCGCTGCAAATACGGCCACAGATAGTAGTCCAGCCGTCCCGGCCCGTTGCCGCCGTGGGGATTCTCAAAGATGGTCGCCAGATAGGACAGATGGAACGCCTGGACCGCCTCACGGAAGGTGCGGGCGCCGTGGCGCGGCACCTGCCGGCAGACGGCGATCTGGTCGCGCCACGCCTCCTGACGCGCCGCCGGCACCTCCGGCAGCCGCCGTTCCAGTTCGGCCACATGCCCGCCGGCCCAGTCCAGCAGCGCCTCCAGCACGATCGCCATGCCGTCGAGGAATTCCTGCCCCTCGGCGTCCAAACCGGGCCGGGCCGCCGCCACCCGCGCCAGCAGGCCGCTCACGCCGTCCCGCAAGATCCAGTCGTAATGCCAGCCGATATGCCCGGGACAGTTGGGCGGATTGACCAGCCAAGCGGCGGGATCGTTGCCGCCGTCCTCGCGGCCGTTGAGCCGGAGCAACTCCGGCAGCTCGTGCCGAAGGCGCGCGTCAAGCGCCGCCCCGGCATCAAACTCGCGCCACCGCGGGTCGAAACCGGCGCCGCCCCACAAATCACAGGATTCATAACCGGGAATGACCTGATAAATCTGGCCCACCAGCAGCTGTTCGTCATGGATCACCACCGGCGCCTGGCGCAACGCCTGGGCAAACGCCAGGGCCTGGCGCCGGCGCAGGGAGGGCTCATGCCGATACGGGCCGAAAAACGCCTCCGTCCAGTCGCGCATCTTGGAACTCTCCTGGCGGGCGGCCAGTTCCGCGCGAGCGCGGGCCTGTTCCAAAAAGCGGGCGGAGCGGGGGCTGAGCCCGGCGGTGGCGGACAGCGGTTGGGTGTTCATGATTTTCCCTGCGTTTCGGGGACCGGGCGGCCGGGTGTCATCGGACAGATCCGACAGATCGGGCGGATCGGACTAACCCGGCCGCCCGCACATCCGTTTCAGCTTTCGGCTTTCCAAATTCTGCTTTTACCGGCTGTGTTTGGTGCGGGCGATGATGTGTTCCTGCAGCTCGCGGTCGACCAGCCGGAACTTCTGCGAGAACCCGGCGACCCGGACGGGAATGTTGCCATAGCGCTCCGGATCCTGCTGAGCCTGGCGCAACCGCTCGACGGTGACCACGTTCCATTGCAGCTGCCCCACCCCCATGGCCACCGCCGCGCGGATCAGCGCCACCAGCCGCTGCCGTCCCGCCGCGCCCTCGACCAGCTTGGGGTCGAGGTCGATGATCGCCGCCGAGGCGCCGGCGGCCCGGCGGTGCGGCAGGCGTGCCAGCGTGTTCAGCATGGCGGTGACCCCCTGCTCGTCCCGCCCCTGCTGGGCGGACAGCGAATAGGCGATCGGCTCGCTGGCCAGCCGGCCGTCCGGCGTGGCGCCCAGCGCCTTGCCGAAGTGGATATTGCAGAGGAACGAGAAAAGATGGACGTGATAGCGCCCGTTCAGGGGGCTGCGCATGGTGTCCATAAGGTCGATGAAATGGTCGTCCACCCGGCGGGCCAGGGCGTCAACCTCGGCCACGTCGTTGCCGTACTTGGGCGCCTGCTTGAGCAGCAGCTGGCGCAATTCCTCGCGGCCGGCAAAGTTGTCCTTCAGCGCCGCCAGCAAGTCGGCGGCCGTCACCTTCTTGTCCTCAAACACCAGTTTCTTCACCGCCATCAGGGAGTCGGCGGTGTTGGCGGTGCCCAGCAGGCAGATGGAATGGTAATTGTAGAGGGCGCCGCCGTTGGTGATGTCGCGGCCGCGCTCGATGCAGGCGTCGGTGAGCACGCTCCAGCAGGGCAGCGGGCCGCGTTCCCGCTGCATCAGTTCGCCGCGGTTGCAGTGGTAGACCATGCGCCGGGCCAGAAAGTCGACCTGAGCCGCATAGGCGCGCCACAAGGCGTCAAAATCGGCGAACGCCGCCAGCGTGCCAGTGTGCGGCCCCATCTGCTCGCCGGTGCGCGGGTCGCAGCCGTCGAACAACGCCAGTTCCAGGCACTTGGCGGCGTTGAACCAGCCGGACACGGCGTGCGGATTGGCCTTGCCGGGAATGGTCAGCTCAATGCAGCCGATGGGCGCGTAATCCCAGGCGTCCGCCAGCGGAATGCCGTGGTCGGTGAGCGCCGGCAGGAAGCACTCGTCGTTGAACAGGAACGGAATGCCGCCGCCCTCGGCGATCAGTTCCGCCGCCAGCGCCAGGAACTCCGCCGGCGTCTCACGGTTGATGCGGATCGACACGTCGCGAATGAAATCCACGTTGTGGGTGGCTTCCAAGATGAGATAACTGAGGTCATTGACGGCGCAGCGGCCGGCCTGGTCCACGCCGCCCAGGGTGATGGCCTGGACGTCGTAGTCCAAATACAGCTTGCAGGCCAGTTCTTCCATCCATTCCAGGGCTTCCGCCCGGGTGAGCCGGCCCGCCGCCACATCGGCCGCGTAATACGGATGCAAGATCTGGTCCAGGCGCCCGATGGAGTTGGCGTTGATGCCGTCCTCGCCGCAGGTCAGCACATGACTGAACCACAACGCCTGCACCGCTTCGGGGAAGGTGCGGGCGCCCTGGGCGGGCACCCGGTCGCACCGCTCCGCGATGGCCAGCAGACGGGCCCGGTCTTCGGCGTCCGTGGCGGCCGCGGCCTCGCTCCGGGCCGTCTCCGCGTAGCGCTGCCCCAGCCGGATGCCGGCGTCGCACACCGACAGCGCCGCCCGCCAGAAATTCTCCCGCTGCGGGGTTTCGGGATCCGCCAGGTCCAGCGCATTCAGCTTCGCCTCGATTTCGGCGCGAATCCCGCCAAAACCGATCCGCAACACCTTGGCAAAGTCGCGGAAGCTGTGGTT
>JBAZJM010000487.1:0-2897 GCA_041651315.1 Lentisphaeria bacterium
CAAAGCCGCCGACATCATCCGCCCACACACGGCCGACACGGAGGCCAGGCGAAAGGCGGAAGTCTTCAACGCCATGAGGACGGCGCAAGATGAGCTTGCGACCTTGATCGACGAGCGCCGCCACCGGCTCGCCATCGCCGACGCCTGGGCCACATTCGAGAAAGCACGAAACCGCCCGGATTCGGGGCCGCACACCCTGCGGATGTATGCGTTTTGCTGGGGCCGGTTCACGGCGTGGTTGGCCAGTTCCGCCGCCGAGGTTGTGTCCCTGGAAGACGTCACTTCTGACCAAGCAAAGGCGTTCGCGAACAGCCTGTCCGGTTTAACCGCGAACCGAGAGAACAAGATTTTTAACACCTGCCGCCTCGTGTGGCGCGTGCTCTTGCCGGAACGTCCTAACCCCTTTGGGAAAGAGCATGTCGCTCCACGCCGGTTGAGGACGGAAGGACACCGCGAGCTTTCCGCCGACCAGTTGCGCCTGGTATGCGGGAAGGCGCAAGGCGAAATGCGCCGCCTGTTGGCGATTGGCATGTACTGCGGACTGCGCTTGGCGGATGCCTGCCAATTGGATTGGGGGGAGATCAAGCCAACCCCCGCCGGGGCTATCATCATCCGCACCCCGTCCAAAACCGCCAGCCGGAGCGACAAGGCCGTTCGCATTCCGGTACACCCCGACCTACTCGCCTTGCTCCACGAAACACCGCCGGGTGAGCGTTCCGGGCCGGTATGTCCGGAGTTCTGCGCCATGTATCGACTCAATACATCCTACGTGACCAAGCGCGTCCGTGAGCATTTCAAGGACTGCGGGTTGGAAACGTGCGAACAAGTTCAGGGCAGGGGCAAGGCCGTGTCCCGCCTGTCTTTCCACTCACTGCGGCATAGTTTTGTCTCCCTGTGCGCCGCCGCCGGGGTTCCGCTGGCCGTGGTTCAAGAACTTGCCGGACACTCAAGCCCGGCCATCCAGCGACACTACCTGCACATCTCCGACGCGACTGCCGCGGCCGGGATAGCCGCCCTGCCCCGCCTAGCGCTTCCAGCCGGGGAAACCATGTCGGAGCCCGTGGAAGGCGACCGAGTCGCTCTGCTGTCCAGGTTTGCTAGGCTGGGAGAAAAAGCGCCCTTGGACCAGTTGCGCCGCGCCGTGAAACTACTGGAGGAAGTGACCCCATGACCAAAAAGAAGAGGCCTACCATGAAGGACAGTGTGTTTCCCGTCCGCGACCGGTTACGCGAATTTCTACGCATGGTTGAACTCGACCCCAGCAACGAGCAGCTTATTTTGCACCACTTGAACAACAAGCCATCACTTCGCATCTGCGACCTGCAAACCGAAGTGGACACCTCTGTCCCCCGTGACAAAATCGAGGAAACGCTGAAGTGGTTTGACCGTCTGGATGAAGTGGGGGCATTTTCCGAACCGCCAAATTATCTTGAACAGTTGGACGTGGAACCCGCCGACCTAGACGCAGCCAAATGGGACAGTAAAAAATGGGTATTCACCCATACCAATTCGCTTGTGGCGGCACTGTGCGCCAGGGCACGCAACTTCATGGTTTACAGCGAATGGGCACACTATTTTTACGGATCCTTTTCTATGCTTCTGGAATCACTGGCCATTGCTGGCATTACCGCGATGATCAGTGAGGCCGAACAGCTTGGGCAAATGGACACGGCCAGCCTGTGGCGGCAAGTACTCGCCGCAAACGCTGACATCGACCGCGTGTTCAGCTTGCTGCCAAGATCGGCGTACAGGCTCGACAGGGTATTTGACAGCAGCGGGGAAGATGACAATTTATTTGAGCAATTGCGTTATACCTGCCCGAATACCGAACGGGCTAGGCTCGCGTGGGGCATTGTTGAATCTGTATCGAAAGCCTTTTCCGCTCGTGCTGGAATCGTGATTGAAAAAACCGGCCGCGTTACATTTGACGCGGCACAAAAGGCTGCCGACCACACCGGCATAGCCGTTGCCCAAGCGATTTCATTCCATACTCGACTGGTGCTGGATGTGTCGAGGCAAGCATGTGAGGCCGGAAAAAGAAAAGGTAAAACACAACAGCGCATTGCAATGCGTACGCGCAAGCGCAAGATTACCAAGATTGAGCTTATCCGGCTATACCGCGCCGAAAGACAAAGAAAAGACCCTGGTCACAAAGACAAACCATTCACACCGACGGCGTGTTGTGAGCGGCTGGCATCGATTGCTGGCGTTGGCCGCGATCAAGTACGGAACCTGTTAATCCAGTATGGCGAGATTACGCCGAGCAAACGGCCGCGCAAAAGCCGGAAAAACAGGAAGATTTGAATAGCCGGGGCTAATCAACGAAACATCCTTTGGAGCAATGAGATATAACTTTATAGTCTTGGCATTGAAGACGCACTACCGCAATCTTTGGACACTCCGGAGACCGGTAGGCGATTCGACCGCCAAAGGCTATTATGAGCAGCTCCAAGCGCATCCCCGCCCCCGTCGTTCTTGCCATTCATGGTTTGGCGAGTCCCTACATCCCCGAGCTTGACCCGCAAGAGACGCTCCGCCGCCTCTCCGCCGCGCCGGCCATTCTTGCTCCGGCTGTTGCGCCGACCTCACCGGCACCGTCCGAGGCGCTGACCATCCGGGAGGCTGCCGCCCGCCTCCACATCGGCCGCTCCAAGCTATTCCAACTGCTGACCATCGGCAGACTTCCCAGGGTCATGCTCGGCAAACGGACGCTCCGGATTCCGTCGGCCGCCGTCGAGGCGCTGGCACGTGGGGAGGGCGTGTAACATGGCCACCTCCATCAAGACCTGTTGGGATGCCTTCCGCGCCCCCAATGCCCACCCCCTGCTAAAACGGTTGTACCGTGAAATAGAGGCCCGAGAGGCCATGGCCGGACACCACCAGGTGAAATCCGATCA
>JBAZJM010000488.1:0-2887 GCA_041651315.1 Lentisphaeria bacterium
CCCGCTTCATGAAACGCCCCTTCAGGGCTCAAACGTTATACGTCGCCTTTCCTGGGGCGTTGCCCCAGGCTGGTATGAATGCGCGCCGTTGGCGCTCAAAAACGGCTTAACCTGATGGCTATGGGCGGCACGCCCGTGCCTGCAGGAGGGGATTTCAACGTGGAGGAAAGGGCCAATGAATCCAAAGCTGAACCTGATTTTCGCCCGGCGCAGCGTGCGCGCCTACCGCAATGACCGCGAGATTCCGTCAGGCATGGTCGGGGATTTGCTGGAGGCCGCCATGGCGGCGCCGTCGGCCTGCGGCAAGGATCCGTGGCGGTTCATTGTGGTCCGCGAGCCACACCGGCTGGCGGCCATCGCGGCGGGGTTGCCCAACGGCCAGATGCTGTCCCAGGCGGGGCTTGGCATCGTGCTCTGCGGCGACCTGCATGCCGCGCACGGCAACGAGCTGAGTTTCCTGCTCCAAGACTGTTCCGCGGCCATGGAAAATCTGCTGTTGGCCGCCCAGGCGCTGGGGCTTGGCGCCTGCTGGCTCGGCGTGCATCCGCGCGAGGAACGCATCGCCCACCTGCGCCAGCTGCTCGCGATTCCCAAAACCGTCCTGCCGGTGGCCGTGGTCGCCCTGGGCTGGCCCGCCGAGGACAAGCCCGCCCGCACCCGGTTCCACGCCGCCCATGTGCACGAGGAGACGTGGTGACGGGGGCGGGCGTGAAACCGTGACCCGTAAAACGTGATGCGTGACTTGTGAAACGTGATGAAATCGTGAAGCTCACGGTTTGGCTGACCCATCGGTCCGTGCCCTGCTGGCAGTTGACGCCGGAACAGGCGGCGCGCCTGGAGCGCGAGCTGCCCGGCGTGGCCGTCACCTGTTGTGCGGACGAGGCCGCCTTTTTGGCCGCCCTGCCGGCGGCGGAGGTGGCGGTGGTCTGGCGCTTCGACGCGGCCTGGCTGGCGCGGGCGCCACGGCTGCGCCGGCTGGCCACCCCGGCCGCCGGGCGCGACTATTTCCAGCTTCCCCCCACGGCGGGAGTGGCGGTCAGCTACGGCCGTTTCCACGGGGAACTGATGGCCGAGACGGTGCTCGGCATGATGCTGGCCGGCGCCCGCGGCATTCTGGAGGCGCAGCGCCGGCAGCTGCAGGGCGAAGCGTGGCCGCGCGCCGCGCTCGGCGGACAGATGCGCCCGTTGCGGGGTTCGCACCTGGTCGTGCTCGGCTTCGGCGCCATTGGCCAATGGGTTGGCCGGCTGGCCGGGCCGTTCGGGGTCCGGATCACCGGAATCCGGCGGTCGGCCATGCCGCGGCCGGAGTGGTTTGCCGCGGAGGACCGGGTGGCAACGCCGGAACAATTGGACGCGCTGCTGCCCACCGCCGACCACCTGGTGTTGACGCTGCCCGGCGACACCGGCACGGACGGCCTGCTGGACGAACGCCGGCTTCGCCTGCTGCCGCCCCGGGCCCGGGTCTACAATGTGGGGCGCGGCAACGCCATTGACGAGGCTGCGCTGGCCGCCGCGCTGCGTGAGGGCCGGCTGGCGGGCGCCGGCCTGGACGTGTTCCAGACCGAGCCGCTGGCCGCCGATTCGCCCCTGCGCCGGGCGCCCAACGTGCTGCTCATGCCCCATGTCTCGGCGGTCGCCCCCAACTACCTCGATCTGTTCCTGGATGAGTTTATCGCGGACTGGCATGCGGCTTCCGGCCGGTCCCACCCACCCCCATAAAACAACAGGCGGTATCCATGGCATTGCCCCAGGCCCCGACAACGGATCCCCGTGAAGCCTATTGGCTGAAACGCTTTACCGATGCCGCCCAAAACGCCGAGGCCGCGGCTGAAAACGCCGTCAACATCTACACCCGGCACGGCTGGCTGGTGCGCCAAAACCACATCCGCCGGAAGGTGCGGTCATTGTTGACGGCCGGAGCGGTGCCGCCGGGCGCCCGCACGGTGGACCTGGGATGCGGCAGCGGGGCTTACTGCCGGCTGCTGGCCGAGCTGGGGTTGGAGGTGACGGGGACGGACCTGTGCCAGGCCTCGTTGGATTATGCCGCCGCCCACTCGCCGCCCGCCATCCGCTACCGCCAGGCCAACGGCCTCGACCTGCCGTTTCCGGACGGCAGCTTCGACCTGGCGATTTCCATCGGCGTCATGCAGCACATCACCGACACGCCGCGTTTTCTGCGGGAATTCCTGCGCATCCTGCGGCCGGGCGGGACCGGCATCATCATGACGCTCAACCGCAACACCGTGCTGGAGGTGGTGCGCCGCCGCCTGCCCTCGCTCTGGCGCAAGCATGCGCTGCTGCAGGAGGAGGTTCGCCTGCGCCGGTTCAGCTGCAACGAGTTGCGCCGGGGAGTGCGGGCGGTGGCGCCGGCCGCCCGGGTGGCCTTCACGCCGGTGTTTGTCTTCCCGCGGCGGCTGGCCGTGGCGGAGCGCCTGCTGGCCGGCCTGGGGCCGGCCGGCGCCGCGGCCTTCCCCCTGGCCATCGACCTCATGGCCACGGTCAGCCTTGCCGGTGCAGGCGCACTTGGAGCAGGGCGATGTCGGCCGGGGTGATCCCGTCAATGCGGGCGGCCTGGGCCAGGTTGGCGGGGCGGCGCTTGACGAGCTTGGCGAGGGCCTCGGTGCCCAGGCTGGGCACGGCGGCGAAATCGAAGCCGTCGGGCACCGGCCATTCCTCCAAGCGCTGCAAGTCTTCGGCCAGGGCGTCCTCGCGGCGGCGGTAGATCTCGTAGCGCGCCTCGATCTCCAGCTGTTCGGCGGCGCGCGCCGAGACGGCGGGGGCGCCGGGGAGCTGGCTGAGCCGCCGTTCCGGCTGACGCAGCAGTTCCCACAGGGTGGCGCCCTGGTGCCGGATCGTTTGCAGGGCCTGGCGGGCGGCGGCAATCTCT
>JBAZJM010000489.1:0-2871 GCA_041651315.1 Lentisphaeria bacterium
GCCAAGGCGGAAAGCCCAAACGCCCTCTCCAGCAACGCCAGAAAGCCGTCCAGATCCCGCGAATGGCGCGCGTGAACCCCATTGATTTCCGATACCGTGTCCGCTATGTTTTTCCCCATAAGCCTTTGTCCTGTTTTTGCATTTAGCCGTAACACCATGCAATATAACAGGTAAAGGATTACTTTTTAGCATTTAACCGCAAGTTTTGTGCGCGATTTCAACTGCAACACTTGAGTATTAACCTAAAACGGAATGCCGTTTCCGGCGAAAGATATTGTCTTATGACGCATGATGCCAACAAGCCCGCCTGGTACGCCCTGCGGCGCACCTTGCCCACCTGGTCGTTTGAAGCAAACCTGCAGGAATTGGTCGCCTGCCTGCCGCGCTACGGCGTGGACGAGGTGATCATCAAGGTCGACACCGAGGAGTTCACCCATGGCCAGCCGCCGCTGGACTGGGTCAAGGCGTACCAGCCCAAGCTGTTCCGCATTCGCGACGAGATGCGGAAGCTCGGCATCCTCTATTCGCTCAACCCGTGGATCACCGTCGGGCACTGCGACCGCGGCCGCGACGCGCGGCCCCAGGTGCCGGGACTGCGCACGGTGGTCGGCCATGACGGCGCGGAATGCACCTGCTGCGCCTGCCCGCTCTCCGCCGCCTGGCGGGCGCACCTGACCCAGGTCTGGACCTTGTACGCGGAAACGCAGCCGCACATTCTCTGGGTCGAGGATGACATCCGCACCTTTAACCATGCCCCGGCCACCTTCGGTTGTTTCTGCCCGGAGCACATGCGGAAAGTTTCCGAGCGCGTTGGCCAGGCGGTCAGCCGCGAAGAACTGGTGGCGGCCATGCTGCGGCCCGGCGCGCCCCATCCCTGGCGGGCGGCGTATCTGGACCTGCAGGCGGAGCTCATGATCGACACCGTGGCGTTCATCCGCGGCCTGGTCCAGCGGATCTCGCCGACGACCAGCCTCGGCCTGATGTCCAGCGGCCCGCGCACGCACTGCCTGGAAGGGCGCCGGTGGCCGGAGTTTGCCGCGGCCCTGGCCGGCGACCGGCCGCTGTACAGCCGCCCGCCGATGTGCAACTACAACGAGGATTCCCTGCGCGGCTTCTATTACTCCCACGATTCCATCAAGATCACCCGGTACTGCCTGCCCCCCGGCGTCATTGAGCAGACCGAGGTCGAGAGTGTGCCGTTCACCCGTTACTCCAAGAGCGTCACTTTCACCTTCCTGGAGATGGCGCTTTCCTTTGCCTACGGCAGCCACGGCGTGACCATGAACCTGTTCGACCACACCGGCACGCCGCTGGAGGCGGAACCGTGGTTCGGCGCCATGCTTGGGGCGAAAAAGCCGTACCTCAACGCCCTGGCCGCCCAGGCCCAGAAGCCGGGCCGTTATGCCGGCGTCCGCCTGCTGCACCATGACCGCAGCAGCTATTCCCGGCAGCTGCCGCCCAACGCCCCCTACGGCGCGCTGGGCGAGGACGGACAGGCCATGATGCAGGCCTTGGAAGCCCATGGCATTCCAACCACTTACGACGATTCGCCGGTGATCGCCGCCGGCGGCCAGACGATCCGCGCCTTCTCTGATGATGAAATCCGGACGATGCTCGCGGGCGGCCTGTTCCTGGACGCCACGGCGGCCCGCATCCTGGTCGAGCGCGGGTTCGGCCCCGAGATCGGCCTGGAGGAGCTGGCGGCCCCCGTCCACCTGGACCTGCTCGGCGCCTTTGCCTGCGAAGAATTCTTCCATCCGGCCTTTGGCGGCGCGGACCGGAAATTCCTGACCCTCACCACGCCCCACCTGGGCGGCCGGCCCGACGTTGGGATCCTGCGGCCGCTGCCCGGTGCTGAGACGCTCAGCGCCCTGGTGGATCCCGACGCGAAACGGATTTATCCGGCCATGACCGCCTTCCAAAACCGCCTTGGCGGCCGGGTGGTCGTCCATGCCCTGGCCTGGGACAGCTGCGCCTGGGGCGTCTCCTTCTGCCATCCGTTCCGTGCCGAACAGCTGCAGGGGGTCATGCACTGGCTGGGCAACGGCCGCGAGCCGGTGGTGGTGCGCGGCGGCGTCTGGCCGCTGGCCCTGCGCAAGGACTGCGAAGACCGCACGATCCTGCTCGGCCTCTTCAATCTCACCCTCGATCCCTGGCCGGAAGTGGAATTCGACCTGCCCGGCGATACCGCCGTAACCGGCCTGGAACGGTTGGCCGGCGACGGCCGCTGGCACGCCGATGCCGCCCTGACCGGCGAACTCCGCAACGGGCGTTGCGTGGTGCGCTATGCCCGCCCCGTGCCGTTCGACGAGCCGCTGTTCGTCCGCGGTTCCCGTGGCGGCTGACCTGAATTATTCATGTGCGGTTGCATTTTCCCGGCCTTGTCCCCAACGGGGACTGACCTGTGCAGCCCAGGGTCGAATGACCCTGGGAAAATCGATATTAACAGCATTCGTCCCTGAAGGGGACGCACATTGTTACGCCTGATTTAGGTGTATGCTCGGATGAGGGAAAAAACCTCTGCATGTAGCACCCCTACAGGGTGCAACTCGGGTTGAAATTGTTTCGTACCCCAGGGGTGTCCAACCCTGGACTGGACACGTGCGTCGCCGTTGGCGACCCAAATCCATGAATAATCCAGGTTAGGGTCACGGCCGGTTTTTTTCTTGCCCCCGGCACCCGCCCGGCTATATTGTACTAATACAGACTTTAATTCTGTAATAATACAATGCCCGCACCCCTGGTCAAACACGAGGAGATCCGCCGCCGCTTTCTGGCCCGCCTGAACGCCGGCGAGTGGCCGCCCGGCGGCCGCCTGCCCGGCGGCCGCGAACTGGCCCGCGACGCCGGCTGCACGCCGGTGACCATGGA
>JBAZJM010000490.1:0-2867 GCA_041651315.1 Lentisphaeria bacterium
GCGCACTAGGCAGGGGCTTCAGCCCCTGCCTATTCCCGCCCCGTCCCGCTGGGACGGGAAAGCCGCAACTGTGGAGTTCTGCCAAACTCCAGCGGCAGACAGGAATGCCAGCCCCACGTTCCGCCTCCGGCCATGCTCAGATTTTCTCGCGGAGCCGCGGAGTTCACCACGGACATCTTGCCGTTACTTGGTGTCTCCGTGCCTCGGTGAGAGAACGGGGCTTCAGCCCCGCGGCAGCCGGCAGGCCGCCAGGGCGAAGGCCACGATCGGTGCGGGATCGGACAGGCTGTGGGGGTGATGGTCGCAACCGGGCTTTGAAATGACCTGGATCGCACCGCCCAGCTTTTCGTAGCGCTCCTTGACCACGTCCGTGTTTTCGGCCATCGGCACCACCTGGTCGGCCGCACCGCAGATGCTGATAATGGGAATGCCCGCCCGGGCCAGCGGCGCCAAGTTGTCCACCGGGTTCAGGGGATAGGCCAGCGCCTGGGCCTCCGTGAGGCCGTACACCTGCTTGCAGCGTTCCCAGTCCTCCGGCGAGCCGCTGCCGCACCCCTTGCCCCCCGGCCAGCTCTTGAAATCACACACCGGGGCGTCCACATAGATCCCCGCCACCCGCTCCGGATGCCGCGCCGCCCAGTTGAAGGCGAACAGGCCGCCGCGGCTGAACCCCTCCAAAACCACTCTGGCGGACAAGCCATGCTCCCGGGTCAGATGCTCATAAAAGCGGTCCAGATGGTCGAGGGCGACCGGCGCCCCGTACAGATTCTGGACGTCCATGTAGGCGGCATGGAACCCCTTCTCCAGCAGGGCGATGTCCCCCTGCGGCTCATGCCCGAAGAACTCGGTCCGCCAGATCCACGGCCGGCCGGGCGCCGCCATCCGGGGCTGCACCAGCAGGCAGGCCCGGCCGTCCACGGTGAAGTTCAGTTGTTCAAACCCGTTCCAGTCGGTGGTTTCAACGGCATTCATGATGGCAGTACCTTCAAACGAACGCTTGCCTTCATCACTTGGGTGGCCGGCTGATCGGTCGGATCAGTCGGATCAGACACTTTGGCCGCCTTAGTTCCGGCCGCGGACCAACCGCAGCACGGCGGCATCGCAGGGCGGCAGACGCAGGGCCACGCCGCCGCGTGCGGAAACCGCCTGACCGTGGAGCGCCGCCGCCAGCCGCCAGCCGCGGGCCAGGCGTAGCGACGCCGCCAGCGGTTCGGGCGACTGGTTCACCGCCACCACCAGCAGGTCGTCCCGGCCCACCGGATGTTCCGTCACCGCCAGCAGCGGCTCCGTCTTGGCAACCACGCGCCCCTTCAGGGCGTCGGCCGCCATGTGGGCATACACCCGCCAGCACTCCGGCGCCGTCGCCCGGTGGAACACCCCCGGGGTGCGGGCGAGCTGCATCTCCAGCGGCACGCCCAGGAAGAACACGCGCCCCTTGCCGTACCGGTATTCGCTGAACAGCGGGTTGCCGTCGGCCTCGCGGCCCAGCACGGTGGCCCCCACCGGCTCCAGGGTGATCTTGTAACCGCCGTCAACGGGGATTTCCGGCCGGCCGGGCACGCCCTCCAGCCGCACAGCGGCCGCCCCCGTGCGGAGTTCGCGGGTCACCGGACGCAGCCCGGTCAGTTCCTCAAAGCCGCTGAGCAGCGCGTCGTCCAACGACAGGTAAAGGGTGGCGCCCGCCTTGACCCGGTCCAGCAGTTCCAGCCACCGCCGCCGGAACAGTATCCACATGCCCTTGAGGCTGGGCAGCAGATAGACGGGGGCCTCCGGCAACGGCTGTTCGGCATAGCGGAAGTCGAGATCGAAACCGGCCTGCTTGGCGAGGATGAAGCTGCTGTAGGCGGCCCCCCACTGGTCCTGGTCGCGGGTCAGGATGCACACCGCCTCCCGGCGGCGGGCCGGCAGCCGGCGGAACGGCAGGCCGTCCAGGAACCGGGTGAACGCCCCCAGGGCGCCCAGGACCGGCTTGGGGCGGCCGGTGGCGGACAGCAGTCCCAATTCGCGTTCCACCGTGCACCAGTCGTAGGGTGCGTGTTCCAGGTGGTCCTGGTCGAAGGCGCACCACCACAAGGCGCCATGGCAGTCGTTGGCCCACAGGGAGAAGAGCACGGCCCGCATGTAATCGGCGGCCACCGCCGGACTGGCGGTGATCCGGCCCAGGGTGCCGATTTCCTCGCAGAGACACGGCTTGCCGCCGAGATCCGCATAAAAGCGCGACTCGGCGGTGCCGTGCAGGATGCCGCGGATGGTGTTGAGCGGATCGATGCCGCAGTGCGGGGTGAACGGCGGATAGGGATGGGTGGTGAGCAGGTCGGTCAACTCCCCCTGGTCCTGCATGGTCCAGGTGCCGGCCGGGGTCAGGCTGTGCAGGCCGGAAATCACCGGGCGCGTGCCGTCCCCGGCGCGGATCGCCGCGGCGATGGTGGCGGTCCAGACATAAGCCTGCTCGCGGGTGGCCTGGCCCATGCAGTTGCATTCATTGCCCAAGTCCCAGGCCAGCAGCGCCGGATGCCCGCGGAAGGCGCGCACGAACTCGCGGACAAAGCGCAGTTCCCATTGGATGGCCACCGGATCAGTCAGCGGATTACGCCCCAACAGGGCGGGGGGCACAAACAGGCGGCCGCTCATCCAGCCGGTGACCAGGCCGACCACGCAACGCAGGCCGTTTTTCTCCAGCAGGTCGAGGAAGGCGGCGAAGCGCGCCATCATCTCCGGGCTGAGCCCCGCCTGCCCCCAGGCATCGTCGGGCAGCGGCGTCTCGCCGTGGCGGATCTCGGTCAGGGGGTTCCAGGGCGTGCCGAGGGCATGGATCGGCTGGAAGTCCGGCCACAGCGGAAACACCCGCAGCACCTGCATGCCCGAGG
>JBAZJM010000491.1:0-2810 GCA_041651315.1 Lentisphaeria bacterium
GGGGGAAACGGACAGAACGGACACAACAGACACAACGGTACAGAACGGATACGGGGGGCAACGGCGGCTTTGGCATCCATGCCGCCGTCTTTGCCGTTGCCCGCCGGCCACCCGGCCCCGATGCTTGTCGTAGCCGGTGGTGTCGTGGCCCGCCGGCCAAGCTCCGTTGTGTCCGTTCTGTCTGTTGTGTCCGTTGGGCCGTTGGACCACCTGCCCAACCGAAAAGCCTTCCGTCTTCAGTCTAGCGAAGGGCACGCGCCGAGCCGGGGCTCGGCGCTCCCGGGAACTCCGGCCGGGCCGGCTCAGCCGCGCCGGCGGCGCAACAGGCAGCAGCCGCCCAGGGCCAGCAGGGCCATCGAGGCCGGCTCGGGAATTAGGCTGATGTTGTCGGCGTACATGGTGAAGTCGTAACCCCACTCCTGGAACATGATTTGGGTGATGGTATCACCCATTGCCATGGCCGAGCCGCTTTCCATGGTCATGCTGAACAAGTTCACAACCCAATCGTAATTTGTGCTAACGGCGGTGTTACTGAATGCATCGATGCCATAGTAATACGTTCCCTTATTGGTTGTTACATAAAAAGTTCCACTACGATAATAGCCGGGGGTATTTTCTATTTTCGTGGAAAATTGGGCATAACAGGATGCCGGGGTGATAACTTCGCTTAATCCATTGATGTATAATTGTCCATACAAAGGGTATCCGTCATTATTCGCATGGGGAGAGGAAATAGCATAGCTCGCGTCCCACGTGGTTACTATGGCCGTTCCGCTGTAGCGATCCGCCCAATTCGGCGTCCCAGCGTTGAACGTATGTGCTTGCCAACCTTGGTTTGTACCGTCATTGAAGTCCCACTTCATGCTGGCCCAGCTGGCGGCGGCGGTGAGGACGAGGACGGTGGCGGCGGCTTGGATCATGGTTTTGGCTTGCATGGGACTCTCCTTGGTTCTGGGGGCGGTGGCGGGCTTTGGATGGTTTGTTAATCTCGGACATTCGAGCGCGGTCGGTGCCTGCTGTGGCTCAGCGCTTGTCGCGCGGCGGCGACGTTCCGCCGGGCTGCAAGCTCTGAGCTATAAGGGGGAATCCTTCAGTCTAAAAGCCTTCAGTCTTCAGTCTAACGAGAGATTCCTTTGGCGCGGGACGGTTTGGGCGCGGGGCCGAGGGAGGCGCGCCAAACCAGGGTCGGGGGAATCTTGACCGCCTGCGGTTTGGCGGCGGCGTCCGGGGTTTCGATCTTGCGCAGCAGTATGGTGGCGGCCTCGCGGCCGAGCCGTTCGGTGTCGAGGTGGATGGAGGCCAGCGGCACGGCGGTCTTGGCACTGAAGCTTTCATCGTCGTAGCCGATCAGGGCAATATCTTCCGGCACCCGCAGGCCGTGCTTGACAATGGCTTCATAGGCGCCCCAGGCCAACTGGTCGTTGAAGCAGAAGACCGCGTCCGGGCGCGGTGATTGGGCCAGCAGCTGTTCCATGGCCTGGGCGCCGCAGGCCGGATCTTCGTAGCGTTCCGCCCGGGTGACCCGGCTGGTGGCGGCGGGCAGCCCGGCGGCGCGCAGTTCCTGGCGGTAGCCCGCGAGCCGGTCCTGGGCGCAGAGCAGCTGGTCGGGGCCGGCCAAGTGGGCGATCCGCCGCCGGCCCGCCTGCACCAGGGCGCGGGTGGCCAGCCGGCCGCCCAGGACGTCGTCAAAGGTCACATAATCCAGTTCCGGCGCCTTGGGGCAGGGTTCCAGCAGGACGAAGGGGTAGGCCGCGGCGGCCAGCTCCTGCAGGTGTTCCGCGTGCCCGAGGTGCTGGATGACCAGCCCCTCGACGCCGCGCTGGCGGAGCATGGCCACTTCGTGGCGCTCCCGTTCCGCATCGCCGCGGGTATTGCAGAGCAGCACGTGGTAGCCGGCCTGCCGGGTGGTTTCCTCCAGGCCATAGATGAAGCCGGACATGAACGGATTGTTGGCGTTGATGCTGATGGCGCCCAACACGCGGGTCTTGCCGCTGACCAGGGCTTGGGCGGAGAGGTTGGGGCGGTAGCCGAGCTTGCGCGCCTTGTCCAGCACCCGCTGCCGGGTGGCGGCGGACAGCCCCGAATTGGGGGTGTTGTTGAGGGCGCGGGAGACCGTGCAGGTGGAGAGTCCCAGGGCTTGGGCGAGCTCGGTGATGGTCAGGGGGCGGCTCATAGGGGATCCTGCCGGTTGGAGAGGCACACTGTTCAAGCCGTAATCGTTTATGTAGGTGAACATAATCGTTTATGTCAAAAAGTCAAATCGTCCGGCGGCGGCGGGGCGAAGGCCGGCAAAAATGCCTGCTCCACGCTTACTCGGAGATGAAGAACCGCTTGTAGGCCTTGGGCGATTTGGTGTCGCCGATGCCGGGGGTCAGGCCGATCCAGCATTTCCGGCCCTCGCCGTCGTCGTCGTTGGCGATCAGGTTGATGGCCATCACCTTGCCGGGGGCCGGCGCTTGTCGGAGGCCCAGCGACGCCCACGGGATGAGCGCTTCGTAGCGGGTCTCCCCGTCCAGCCGGACGGCCTTGGCCCGGCAGGGGAACGGCGCCACGTTGGCGAAGCATTTGGTCGTGCTGCCGTCGAGAACGATGCCGAACTCGCGGACGGCCGGGCCGTAGCTGGTGGTGGAGTCGCCCTGCGGGTCAACCGCCACCTGGAGACTGTCGCCCATCCACAGGCTGCTGTAACCGGGGTCGGGAACGGTGTGGTGGAGGTCGTCGCGCACCCGGGCGGCGACGTAGAGGCCGGCGTCCGTCCAGGCGAACCAGGCATCCAGGCTCACATCCGCCGGGCCGTGCCAGGGGATGGC
>JBAZJM010000492.1:0-2805 GCA_041651315.1 Lentisphaeria bacterium
GGCGCGTCGGCCAGACGGTGCACGGCACGGACGGCGACACCCCGATGTTCCTTGATTACCTGAAGTCGCTCAACCCCGCCCTGCCGGTGTTCAACGGCGAATGGCACCTGATCGCCACCGCCGCCTCCGGCAACGACCCCGCCTATCTGGGACGCCTGATGTTCGAGGGGGCGGCGCACGGCATCGGGGCCGGGTACATCTGGCAATGGAGCCGGTTCGACTGGAACAGCCCGATCCACGGCGCCGAGGGCGCGATCACCCGCTATCCGCTGGGACTGGACGCCATGGGGCGGACCAGCGTGAAGTTGCGCCGCCTGATGCCGGTCATCGCCCGCTTCGCCAACCAAGACGGCGGCCGGATCCGGCTGCTCTACAGCAAGGCGTCGCACCTGCACCAACCGGCAGCGGAAGAGCGGGTATTGCCGGGCGTGCGGCTGCTGGTCAAGGTGCCGGCCTACCTCAAGGACTTGGAAAAAACCTACGGCACGCTGGCCGGCAACGCCGCCGGCGTGCGGTTCGTGATCCCCGAAACGCTCACCGCCCGCTCCCTGGCCGGCGTGACCCTGCTGACCGCGGGCTCCGCCGGCTTCATCCAGACGCCGGCGCTCCAGGCCCTTGAGGCGTGGACGGCCCAGGGCGGCACCCTGTGGCTGACCGCGCCGGGATTGCAGGCGGATCCGTGGGGGCAGCCCCATCAGGACATTGCCCCGACCTTCCTCGCCTTGCTGTCGCGCCCCGGTGAACATGCCTACCACAACGGCCGGGTGGTGGTGGATGGCAACTGGACCGGGTTCCATGCACACCTGGACGGCCCGCAGGTGACCACGCCCGATGGCAGGGCGGTTTCCCAAGTCGAGTGCCGCGCCGCCCCCAGCCCGGACGGCAAAACCCGCTACCTTTACCTGTGCAATGCCGGCGACCAGGACCAGACCGTCAAGGTCACGCCAGCGCCCAAGGGCATGGGACACGACCTGTGGAACGGCGGCACTGCCAACCTCGCCCAGCCCGTCCGCCTCCCGGCCAACGGCGTCCTGCTGCTGGAATATCCGTGGGAGCCGTGAGCGGCCGGCCGGCCGGAAAAGCTGGGACCATTGGGACTCTTAAGACCTTTGGGACTGGTAGGACGCCGGCTGGTCCCGTTATTACTGTCACAATGGTCCTATGCCCATCTCACAACATCGGGGTGGCGGCACCGGCTTCGCGGAACTGGCGCGGGGTGGTGCCAACCACCCGGCGGAACATCACGCCAAAATGGTGCGGCCGGGAAAACCCCAGGCGGTACGCCACCTCCTTGATGCTCAGCGGCGTGTCCCGCAACCACTCGCAGGCCAGCAGAATCCGCTGCCGCGCCAGATACTGGGCGGGGCTCATCCCCAACTGCTGCCGGAACACCCGGGTCAGATGCTCGCGGGACACCCCGATCCTGGCGGCCAGCTCATTCACCCGCATCGGCTGGCTGGCGTCCGTCGCTTCCAAACAGGAACGCACCCGGCGCACCAGCGCCGACCCGGCCGGCGCGCCGGCCGCCTGTCCCGTGGCCGCCATCAAGGCGGACAGCAATTCCGCGACCAGCTGATACCCGGCCCACGCCGGCTGTTCGGCCTCACGCCGGCCACCGGCGCCGGCCAGCCCGACCAGCCGCTGGATGATCGGCGTCGTCACCGGCAAGGTCCAAATGGCGCCGTTGCGCGCCAGCAGGGAACGGACCTGGGGATAGACCATCGTGCCGGTCATGGTCGCGAACAGGAACTGCCACGGCTCACGGCCGCCCCGCGGATAGCCGTATTCAACCCCCGGATCCAAAGCGTCACAGAGAAATCCCGTACCGCTGGGCAGGTCGTGGTCACCCGTCTTGTCCCGGAACCAGCCCGTGCCTGACAGCGTGAATTGAAAAAAACAATGGGGCGGCCCGGGGCGTTCCCATCCGCGCAGATGATAGGCCGGCGTCTGCCGCGTCTCCACTCCGGCCAGCGCCAGGTACGGCCAGTCCTCCCATGGCGGCTGGGCATGGAAACGGGTGTGCGCGTAAGGACGGTTCATGGAGGTCTCGCCAAAACAGCCGATGCGGTTGATTGGCAAACAATGTCACATTTATGGTTTAAATATCAAATACCAGAACCTGTTTTGTGACAATATTCTGCCTATAGTGGTGGTGTCAGGGCATCCGGCCGCCGAAAACTCCCGACCGGACCCCACAACCGCATCAAGGAGAAACAACCATGAACCTCACCAAGACCCTGCCCCAGAACGTGGCACTGCTGGCGGTCGTCTGCCTGTCCGCCCAAGCCGGGTATCTGATCACCGACGACTTCAACTACAACACCACCACCGGCGGCACCGGCATGACGGGGTACGGTTACCTGATGAATCCCACCTCCGGCGGCACCGGCTGGGACGGCAGCTGGGGCGCCAGCACCGGCACCAAGACCGGCGTGCTGTGCACGGCCCCGACCGACGGCAGCACCACCACCATGGTCCACGGCACCGTCATCGGTCCCAACCTCACCTACAGCGGCGGCGGCTACAACATCGTCCAGACCGGCAACGGCATGGCCGTGACCGTCGAGGGAATCGACGCTTGGCGCGGCATCAACCGCTACATCCATACCACCCCCGGAACGGCGGGCGGCGTGACCGGCACGGTCTGGTTCTCGTTCCTGATGGCCGTCGACTCCAGCCAGCCGTTCAATGCCGTGCAGTTCAACACCCACACCGACACGCCCTACGGCGGTGACGACTATACCCGGGGCAGTGACGGCGCCCGAATGGAAGTCGGGATCAACGGCGATGAGGTGAATGGAAACA
>JBAZJM010000493.1:0-2803 GCA_041651315.1 Lentisphaeria bacterium
CTTGACCGCGCAGGCGTACATCAGGAAGTCGAGCTTGACGTAGTCGTAGCCCCAGGCGGCCAGGGTGGCGAACAGCGAACGCAGCCACGCCTGGGCCTCCGGCCGGGTGCAGTCCAGCACCGCGACGCGCGAGCCCCGCCACTCGGTCGTCCAGGCGGTCTCGCCGGCTGGCGTCCGGACCATCCAGTCGGGGTGCGCGGCGTAGAGGTGCGAACGCTCTTCCACCATGAACGGCGCCAGCCACAGCCCTGGTTTGCAGCCGGCCGCACGGATGTCGCGGGCCAGCGCTTCCGGGCCGTTGGGGAACGAAGGGCTGGGTTCCAGCCAGTCACCCAGGGCGCGCTGGAATCCATCATCGATCTGCACGTATTCCAGCGGCAGCTCCGCCCGGCGTTCCCGGATCAGGCGCAGGTTCTCCTGCACGTCGGCGTCGGTGATTTTTTCGAAGTAGTAATACCAACTGCACCAGCCGCTTGGGATGTGGTCCCAGAGGCGGGCCTGCATCCGGGCCCCCCAGAGGGTGGCAAACTCCTCCAGCAAACCGTAACCGTCGGGCCCGGCCAGGAAGGCCAGGGTTTCCGAGGCGACCGTCTCGCTCGGGTCGACCCGGATGCCGTCCGCGCTGGCATAGGCGGCAAAGCGGGTGACGCCCGCGTCATCCCAGTCCACGGCGAGGCGCGTCACCTGGTCGGCGGAGGTGATGAACCCGGCCAGCAGCGACGCCCCCGACTCACGGTCGTTGAGCACCGCGACATACTCGGCGGAAAAGCGGTTGGGCGTGACGCTGTCATACGCTGCCGGTGCGGAGACCGCAAATGGCAGGTAACCGGGGTCCAAATCAAAATCGCACTCGCCGTGGCGCACTGTGCCGGCGGCGGCGGCCGCCGTCCAGCCTTCGCGGTAGAGCCGCAGGCGCGGCCCGGGAACGGCCAGGAAATCGTCTGCCGCTCCGCCGGCCGCCCGCTGCTGCTGGAAGCGGAACCCGCCGAAACGGATGGCCGTGCCACTGGCGTTCTCGATCCGGGCCTGGAGTTCATGGTGCCGCCGGCCCGCTTGCGCCGGCCGGATCTCCAAACGGATCTGAACGCCCGCCGCCATCGCCGTGCCGGTTCCGTCCGGGGCAACCGTCCACCGATCCGGTTCCCGCCACTGCCCGTCGATCTCGACCGCCAGGCGAAGATTGCTGAACAGCCGGCCCGCCGGCCACTGGCGGCCGGCGGCGGCCGGCACGGGCCAGCCGAGCTGCACCCCGCTGGCAGAATCGTTCCAACCTGTTTTGAACTGATAGGTTAAGTCTGATGAAAGCATAAGCAATGCGCATTCCCGTTACGTTTTTCCGGCATCATGGCGGCACTTCAGCCAAACGAAGCCTGCCCGGCATTATGTTTTCGTGGTGATCTCTTTGCTTCAGTGAGAAAACATGACGATTGAAATGAAATTGATATTAGACAATCGTCAGCGCCTGGGAAAGGGTGTCCGCTGAATTTGTCCCGACCGCAACCAGCAGCTTCCCCTTTTCCACCCCATATTCCAACTTCCGGTTGTGAAACCCGGTGCTTTGCAGCGGTAGTTTGACGGTGACGGTTTTCGTTTCCCCCGCCCGGATAAGAACCTTAGTAAAACCTTTTAACTCCTTCACGGGCCGTACCAAACTGGCGACCGGATCGGTGATGTACACTTGGACAATTTCCTCACCGTCCACGGCCGAGGTGTTGGTGACGTCAACGCAGACGTCAATGATCTCCGTCGCCGTTGCCGCTGTTTTGGAAAGGGCAAAGTTGTCGTACTTGAAGCGGGAGTAGCTCAGCCCGTATCCAAACGGGAACAGGGGCTTGATCGGCGCATCCAGGTATTTGCTGGTCCAGAAAAACTCCTCGACTGGCGGTTTCCCGGTGTTGTTATGGTTGTAATACAGCGGCGCCTGGCCAACCACCGTGGGCAAGGTGTTCACCAGCTTTGCGCTCGGGTTATACTCGCCCAGGATCACGTCGGCATACGCCTGGCCGGCTTCGACGCCCAAGGCGCCGGAGAACAGCAGCGCATCGGCCAGTTCGACGACCCGGGTCAGCACCAGCGGCCGGCCGCCGATGACGACCACGACGAGCGGGGTTCCCGTGGCTTTTACCTTCTCCAACAGTTCCAGTTGCACCCCGGGAAGGGTGTTGCTGGTCCGGCTCTTTCCCTCCCCGTTCATGCTGCGCGGCTCACCGACAAACACAACGGCGACATCGCTGTTTTGGGCCAACTGGACCGCCTCGGCAAAGAGCTCGGAGGATGGTTCGACGACCTGACAGCCCTTGGCGTAGCGGGCGGTCGCCCGCGTTGTCAAGGCGTCCAAGGGGGAAACCGCATCGTCCGCCTCACCCACGCCCGCCCAGGTGCCCAGCATTTCACCCCGGTCATCGGCCAGCGGCCCGATCACGGCCAGTCGCCGCGTTTTGTTCAATGGCAGCACGTCTTGGTTTTTCAGGAGGACCACCGACCGCCGGGCCGCCTCTCTGGCCAGCTTTCGGTTGCCGTCTCCCCCAAGCGCGGCCGCGGCCGTTTTCGCGTCCCGATAGGGATGCTCAAACAGGCCCAGTTTATATTTCAGCGTCAGCACCCGTCGTACCGCCGCGTCAAGTGCCTCCACGGGAACCACGCCTTCCCGGACCAGCGCCTCCAAATGGTCTTGATAGGTGAAAATGCCAAAGCACATCTCGACATCCAGCCCGGCCAGCAGCGCGGTTTTCGCGGTGTCCCGGTCATCGGCCGTGTAGCCGTGGACCTTTAACTGATCGGTTGACCCCGCGTCACTGATCAC
>JBAZJM010000494.1:0-2795 GCA_041651315.1 Lentisphaeria bacterium
CCAGCGAGTCCGAATTCACGCGCACCATCAACGCCAAGGGCGTGACGACCGCCTCGGTCTGCCCGCTCGCCCCGGGCTTTGCGGAACACATCCGCCAGGTGGTGGCGACCGTTGCCGCGACCCGGCCGGAATTCCTGCTGGTCGATGACGACTTTCGCTTGGCCAATCATGGCGCGGACGGCTGTTACTGCGCCCGCCATCTGGCCGCCCTGGAACAGGCGACCGGGCGTCGGTTCGACCGTGAGGGACTCCTGGCGGCGTTCAAGACGGAGCCGGCCCTGCGCAAACCATGGGACGCGGTCCGGCTGGAGAGCCTGCTGGCGGTCGCACGGGAGATCCGGGCGGCCATTGACGCGGCCGATCCCAAACTGCCGTGCGGTTTCTGCATCTGCGACGCCGGCGGCATGGAACTCCAATACGCCCACGCCATCGAGGCGGTGCTCGCCGGCGGCAACCCGCCGTTCGTCCGCGTCAATACTGCCTGCTACTGGACCAGCGACACCAAGGCGCTGCTTTACCGCATCTATTGGACCTCCGCTCAGGTGCGGGAGATGAAGGACATGCCGGAAATCCTGGCGGAATCCGACACTTACCCGCACAACCGCTACTACACGCCGGCCACGATGCTCAACACCCAGATTTTCTACTCCATCCTGCATGGCTGCACCGGCCTCAAACTCTGGGTCAACCGGATGAGCGAGTTCCAGCCGGCCAGCGGCGAGGCCTACCGCCAGATGCTCAAGAAGCACATCAGCGCCTACCGGAAACTGTCCGGCCTGATGCCCCAGGTTATGTGGGACGGCCCCACCACGCCGCTGCCGGCCGATCCCGCCGAGCTTCCCGCCCATGTCAATTATGCGGTGCGGATTGAAAATTGGGCGTGCGCCGTCCTGGCCCGCCAGGGCATTCCCGTCACCGTCGGCGCGAACGCCACCAGCCGCGTGGCGATGTTGACCGGCCCCGAATGCGACCTCTTCAACGACGGCGAACTCAAGGCGTTCCTGGCCAAGGGGCTGCTGCTCGACGGCGCAGCCGCCCAACGCCTCTGCGAGCGCGGCCTGGGCGGCTTGCTGGGCGTCACCGCGGAGGCGCCCGCCGGCTGGCAGTGCTCCTTCGAGCGGATCAACGACCATCCCGTCAACGGCGCGGCCGCCGGGCAGCGCATCGGCATTGCCGTGCTGTCCAAAGGCACGGCGCTCCGCCTGACGCCCAACGCCCCCGCCACGCAGACGCTTTCCTCCCTGTACCACATCCCGTTCTACATGAGCGGGGACGAAACGGAAGTGGGTGCCGGCCTCACGCTTTATGAAAATGAACTGGGCGGGCGGGTCGCCGTCTATGCCGCCAAACCGGAGGCCACCCCGTTCATGGACGAGGCTCGGCGCACGCAGTTCATCCGGGTCCTGGACTGGCTCAACCGCGAACCGCTCTCGGTTGTCGCCCTCTCGGATATCGACATCTACGCCCTGCACGGGCGGATCGGCGAAGCGGCCGGCGGCGGGGAACTTCTCGCCCTCTTCAATCTGAACCTGGACGTCCTGCCCGAGGTCACGCTCCGCACCGCCGGCCGATCCCCCGCCATGATCGAACGGCTCGCCGCCTCCGGCCGCTGGCAGCCGCTCACGTGGTCCGCGGCGGCGGACGCCACGATCACCGTTCAGGCCAAGCTTGAAACCGTCGTTCCGTTGATCCTGAAACTTCATTTCTGACAAGGCATTTTGCGTGCTGGGGCTCGGCGTTCCCAGGGAAGCCCTTTTTAGAGCGCCAACGGCGCGCCTTTATACCAGCCTGGGGCAACGCCCCAGGAAACGAGGAAATGTTTGAGCCCTGAAGGGGCGGTCGATGAAACGGGCCTTCAGCCCTCAATTTTTCCTGATCCCCAACCTGGGGCGTTGCCCCAGGCTGGTATGAAACTGGGCCTTTGGCCCTGCCGGAACGCCGGTCAAGGCCCGCTTGCAAAACTTATGCTCATGAATGAATCCATGACAACAAAGCCCGGTTCCGTCCAGGCGGACCGGCGGCTTGGCCCGGAGGAGACCGACAGGGAGATCCGGCGCGTCTACACCGCCTGTCTGCTGTATGGGATCAGCGAGATGCTCTTCGCCAACAGCTTCATGCTGTTGTATCTGGCAAAGCTGGGTGTGCCAAGTGAACGGATCCTGCTCTATTTGGCCATCCCCATTTTCGTCAGCCTCTTCGCACTGGTGCCGTTCGCGCAATGGACCGACCGGCTCGGCAAAGTTTTTACGGGGGTGCTGGGGCTCTCGCTGGCAACCCTGGCCCTGGTGGACCGGATCGGGACCCGGTACGTCTTCATGTCCTGCCACTTCTCCTTTGCCCTGATCCTGGTCGCGTTCCTCCTGCGGACGCTGCTGCCGCTGCCATTGCTTTATCGAGATTTTATCCTCCCAGGTGCTTAAACTGGGGATGCTTATTCAAATTAAAGTTCAAATTGATGCTATATTATGCTCATTCCGCCAACCAAGGAGTGAGCCATGGAAAGACAAGGGAAGCGTGCAGTCTTTGCCGATGAGGCAGTCAGGCGCGCCGAGCAGATCGTCAACGGCCTTTCGTATCGGTCTCCCGTGCTGGTTGCCGTGTCGGTCTTGATGGCATCGAAGCTGAAGTTGACCTGTGTGCAGATCGGCCAGGTGCTTGGCGTGGGAAAGGCAACGGTTGTCCGGATGAACCAAGCATTCCGAGATGAGCCGGAATCCGACAAGAAAAACTGGGGTGGCCGGCGCCGGCAAGCATTGACTGAAGATGAGGAAAAAGAGGTTCTCGCGGAGCTTGAA
>JBAZJM010000495.1:0-2779 GCA_041651315.1 Lentisphaeria bacterium
CGCTGCGAGAGCCGGATGCGGGAAATCCGCCTGTCCGGTTCGACGAGGGGGAACTGAACGGCCACCGGGCCGTTCAGCTCCCTACTCTACTGAGAAAACGGCCGAGTCCGATTCACCTGCCCACTCATTTGGCGGTCGGGCCGGCGCTGATGATGACATGCGGGTAGTTCCGCATCGCAAAACCGTGTTCGCAGCCCTGCCGGACCTCCATTGTCTTGGGGCCGGGGAAATTGTTGTAGGCGATCCAGACGCCGGACGGCGGGCAGACATAGTCGCCCAGGTTGGCGATGATGGACAACCGGCACTTCGGATTGGCGCGTTTGACATGGTGGATCGTGTCGTAGTAGTTCAGCGCGGGAGTGTAGGCGATGTGCCAGCCGCCGACCAGCCGCTTGAGTTCGGTCCGCCCCAGGTCGCAACCCCACGGGGACCAGGCGGAACAGGAGGTGACGTCCCGGTCAAGACCGGCGGCGACCAGCGCCTGGAGGCCGCCCTGGCTGCCGCCGCTGGCGCACAGCTCCTTGCCGTTCCATTCCGGCAGGGACTTCACAAATTCCAACGCCCGCATCACGCGCAGAAACATGCCGTTGAAATAGCAGGTGTCGGGGTCGGCGTTTTCCTGCGGGCTGAACGCATAACCCTTTAAACTGGTATTCCCCAGGCCGGCATAATAGTCCTGCGGCTGGCCGTTGAGAATCCCATGGGCGTTGATGTTGAAATAGATTTGGTTTTTCCCGGCCTCAAGATTTTTCTCGGCGCTGTTGACGCCGTAGCCTTGGAATGACACTTCAGCGGGGAGGGAGCCTTTGGCGGCCTTGCGGGGCAGGGTGAGATAACCGGAAACGGGCATCTTTCCGGCACAGGCGATCTTGACGTCATAGGCCCTGACACTGTCGGAGCCGGGAACTTCCATCATCTCGATGACCTTGAGGGGCACGGCGGCCAGCCGTTGCTTCTGCGCCTGCCAGTAACGGTCGAAGTCGGCCGGTTCCGGCAGGCCTTTCAGGGTTTCCGGGGCGACACAGGCGCCGCCGTCAAAAAAGATGGCGTTTCCGGTTTGGCCGTTGCCGCCGCGCAACGCCTTGCCGTCCTTGTCATGTGCGGTGACGTAGATCCTCACAAATCCCGGCTGGGCGGTCGCCGTCACGATCTTCAGGCCGTCTTTCGTGGAAACGCCTTCGCCGTTTTGGGTGATCCCGTCGTCACCGGTTCGCTGCCATTTCAATATTTTCCCGATCACCGGCTGGTCCCCGTCGAGCAGGGTGACGGTGAACTCCATGGGAGCCCCGGGCGGATAGATGGGGGACGGCTGGTTGTGGTTCCCAAACAGTGAGTAGTCTTGGGCGAATGCCGTGGCGGCGGCCATCAGGCTGATCGCACCGAGAATGAGTTTTTTTTGCACGCTGATGCACCTTTTGTTTCAGCCCCCCTGATCGGGAGCTGGTGACGGGGTGAATTTACTTCCGAATCAATGCAGAAGCCATCCCATTTGTGCCAGGTTATGATTGGGATGATCGAGGTTGTCTGCGGAATCCGCAAATTTCAAAGGGGTGGCCCCGTCAGACGGGAGGGCTTGCCGGTGCCGCCTCGGCCATGTACGGTTTATTGACTTAATCAGGGAGACCGTTCCATGTCCATCATTCTTCGTCTTCACGCTTCCGGCCTGATCTTGGCGGCGGCGGGGTGGTTGGGGTTGGCCGCGGTTTTTTCGGCCGGGGCCGCGCCGGCCGCGGCGCCGGGGGCGGTTGCCGCCACGGCGCGGCCGGTGCTGGTGGTGCCGGTGCACGGGCCGGTGGACAAGTCGCTGCTGATGAGCTTGCGCCGCGCCTTCCGTCAGGCAGATGAACTCGCTCCGCAGGCGGTGGTGCTCGACATGGACACCCCGGGCGGCGGCTTGACGGAGACCGAGGAGATTGTCGCCTGGCTGCGGGCCGGCAAGCGGCCGGTCTACGCCTATGTCAACACCCACGCCCAAAGCGCCGGCGCCATCCTGTGCCTGGCCTGCGACCGCATCTACATGGCGCCGGGCAGCCGCATCGGCAGCGCCCTGCCGATCATGGTGGATCCGCTGGGCGGCGGCGTGCAGGCGCTGGCCGGCGACCTCAAGGAGAAGGTGCTCTCCGACACCCGCTCGCTGGTGCGCGGACTGGCCCAGGAAAAGGGATATTCGGCGGAGGTGGCCATGGCGATGGTCGATCCCGCCCTTGGGCTGAAGGTCGGCGCGCGCGTCTTCTGTGCGCCGGGGCAGCTGCTCAACCTGACGGCCGCGGAGGCGGCGGAGACGGTGCCGCCGCGCACCGGACCGCTGCTGGCGCGGCTGGTGGCGCCGGACCTGGGCGCGGTGCTGGCCGACGCCGGCCTGGCGGGGGCGCCGGTGGTGCGCTACGAGGTCACCTCCGCCGAAACGCTGGCCCGCTGGATCACCCTGTTCGGGCCGCTGCTGCTGGCGCTGGGGGCGCTGGGCATTTATCTCGAGTTCAAGATGCCGGGAACCCTGCTGCCCGGAGTCTTGGGCGGCCTGCTGCTGGCGCTCTATTTCTTCGGGCATTACCTGGCGGGGCTGGCGGGTTGGGAGGACATTGCCCTGGTGGTGGTTGGGCTGATCCTGTTGGCGGTGGAAGTGTTTGTGCTGCCGGGTTTTGGGGTGGTCGGGCTGGCCGGCCTGCTGTGCCTCGCCGCCGGGGTGATCCTGGGGCTGGTGCCGTACATTCCCCCGGCGCCCACCGGGGTGCCGGCGCTGCCGGTGCCGGAGATGGGGGGCTACCTCCAGGCCGCCCTC
>JBAZJM010000496.1:0-2767 GCA_041651315.1 Lentisphaeria bacterium
CAGTTCCCGGTATTCCTCCGCCCGGGCGGCGTTGTTTTCGCCCTGGTACCAGATGGCGCCCCGGGCGGGGAAGCGGATAAGGGGATGAATCATGGCGTTGTAGAGCACGGTGCCGGGGTTGATCTCCACGCAGGGATGCGCCTGTTCGACCGCATGGCGCCATTGGCCCGCCAGCGGCACAGCCGCACCCTTGCCGGCGGCGCAGCGGAGTTGCATCGCCGCGGCGGGCCCGCGCAGGCCGCCCGCGTTCAAGTGGTCGAATACCCGCACCGCAATGACGTTTCGTCCCGCCTTGACCAGCCGTCCGGGGACGGCATATCGCCGGGGGTGCAGCCACCAGCTCGGGGTTTCCTTGCCGGTGGCGCCGACTTGGACGCCGTTGAACCAGGTGGTATCGAAATCGTCCGCCACCCCCAGCTCCAGGGTCAGATCCTGGCCGGCCCAGTCCGCCGGCAGTTCGACGGTGCGCCGGAACCACACCGCTCCGTTCAAGAGCAGGCCGCGTGTCTGCCAGAAGGCGGGCAGCTCCATCTCCGGCCAGGTATGGTCGGCGAAGTCCGGCGATTCCCAGTTTTGGGTAAACGGTCGGCGGCCGGGATCCGGCAGGGTGCCATCGGCGTTGAGTGGGGCGTCGGTGATCACCGGCTGGCCGCCGGCCAGGCGGACAAAGGGCGCCATGGCGTCGCGAAAGGCGTTGTCGCGGACGGCATCGGGCGCCAGCCCCAGGCCCGCCAAACGGGGATGGGCCGACAGCGCTTCCTGGCTGGTCCAGGACTCAGCCGAGGTGCCGCCCAGCGAGCTGTTGACCAAGCCGATGGGGATGTCCAGCTCGCCCGCCAGTTCGCGGCCGAAATAATAGCCCACGGCGGAGAAGTCACGGACCGTCTCCGGCGTGCAGGGCGTCCACGTGCCGCCGCCCAGATCGTTCTGGGGCTTGGTCAGGCCCACGCGCGGCACCTGGAACAAGCGCAGTCGCGGGTGGGTGGCGGCGGCCACCGCGGCGGCACCGTCCTGGGTGTTGTGCAGCGGCCATTCCATGTTGGACTGGCCGGAACAAATCCACACCTCGCCCACCAGCACATCAGCCAGGGTCCGGGCGGAGGAGCCGTGGATCGTGATCGTGTACGGCCCGCCCGCGGGCGGCACCGGCAGCTGCAGGCGCCAGGCGCCGTCGGTGCCGGCCACGGTTTGGGCGGTTTGTCCCTGCAGGGTGGCCGTGACGGCCTGGCCCGGCCGGTCCCAGCCCCACAGCTGGACGGGGGTGTCGCGCTGCACAACCATATGGTCGGCAAGAAGCTTCGGCAGTTTCATCGGTTGCATAGTCAAAACGGGCCTGGGTTCCGGCGGTGCCGGGAGTGGAAGATGGGCGAATGGGAAGTGCGAAACGTAATGCGTGATGCGTTTTTTGAACAGAAGGCAGCGAAGACCGCAAAGGAGATACCCCATCGCCAAACGCCTGCCGTGCGGCGGAGACGTCCCGCCGGGGGGGCAAGCCCGGGGCTACGGGGTGGGCTGCCCCCAAGGAAAAGCCCCGCCGGGGAGGGGCGGGGCTGGGGAAGCGGTGAACCGATGGGGGCCGAGCTCAGCCGCGGCGGCGGCGCAGGCCGAGGGCGGCGGCGCCGAGCAACGCCAGCGATACCATGGCCGGCTCGGGCACGACTTCTAATTTAATCCGGTCCGCGGAAATGGTTTCCGCATTGTTGTAGGTGATGGCATAGGCTTTCATCGCGATGGCGGGAATGGTCCAGTCGCCGCCTTCGATCGGCGTGGTGGTGCGGGTGTCGAACCAGAGCACGTCGTTCTTCAGAAATTGAACATAGCTTGGGGTCCAAATAATGGTGAAATCAAAGTTGTTGTAGGTGCCCAGTTCCGCGAGCTTGTAGGTTTTGTTGTTGATATAGGCGTACAGGCCCCGGTTGCTGTCGCTGTACTTGACCATGCGCAGGTAGGCGTCCTGGCCGGCACCGCCGGGGTTGGAGGAAAGCCCGAACAGATCGTCATACCCGTAGGGATCGTTGTAGCCCAGCGTGGTGGTCGTCATCTTCACGTAATAGTCTTCCGAGGCGGGCGTCAGGGCGGTCTTGCTGGCCAAACTGCTCGTCCAGCCGCTGCCGGCCTTGACGTTGACATAGCTGCCGGCAGCATAAACATTGCCCCCGGTTTCGGTGTGATAGGCGGTGTCCCACACGGCGGTGTCGAGGGTGGTGAAGTCGTCGTTGATGTAGACGCCGACGGGGGAGGCGTTCACGGCGGCGGCCAGGGTCAGTCCGAGCGTTGCGGCCAGGGTCACGAGTTCACGTTTCATGTTTGCTTTCTCCGGTCTCTGATGGGTTGGGGGCGGGGATTGGCTTGGGCTTATGGCGGCGTCCGCGCGATGCCGCGCGGGCGGGAAAATGACGAAACTTGTTTCTTGAGGGTGGCGTGACGGTGGCGCTGAAGTGGAAGGGGAGCGGGAGCCGGCGGGCGCATCAATCCAAAAAAGAAACTTGTTTCTAATGGCAAACTATCATGGTTTTGGGCTTTGTCAAGAGCGGGCGTTGGCGGGGGGGCGCATGTCAGTTCCGTCGAGGGCTTCTCTTGCGGTGCGCTGCGTGCAGGGTATCCATAAGCGCAAAACCATGCGATCCCGATTCCGACCCCGATCCCGAGGGCATTCCTCATCCCCGTCTGCCACGGCAGCCCCCCTCCACGGGCGACACGCCCGTGCCTACAGGAAACCCTGTCCGTCCTGTAGGCGCGGGGTTGCACCCCGCGGAGAGGCGCAGCC
>JBAZJM010000497.1:0-2741 GCA_041651315.1 Lentisphaeria bacterium
ATGCGGTTCGAGCCACCGCCATCCCTTAGCCCCATGAGCACACCCCCATCCCCTGATTTTTTTGCGGCCATTTGAAAAACCGGTTTTTCATTCTATAGTGCTGGGTAGTGAGCACCAGAAGCTGGCTCACCAACGGCTAACCAAGAGATCCGCAAGAATAACCGGTGTTTCAACCATCCATCATGGATCCGCGTCATGGCCACCCAACGACAGCCCAAACTTACAATCCAAGATTTGGCCACGCTGGCCGGAGTGACCAAGTCCGCCGTGTCCGCCGTCCTCAACAATCGGATCAACGGCACCCGGGTCAGCGACCAGACACGCGCCAAAATCCTCCGGGTGGTCAAGGAGCAAAACTACACCCCCCAGGCGGCGGCCCGCTCCCTGTCCATGGGCAAGACCTACCACATCGGCTTTCTCTTGTCGTCAACGATCAACCTGGGCTTGGTGAACGCCTGCTTCGCGACCATTCTGGCCGGGGTGCAGCAGGCCAGCCAGGCTCAAGGCTACAACTGCACGGTCAGCATCTACGACCTGTCCACCATCAAGAACTTCATCATGCCGCAAAAACTGCGGCAGCGCAGCGTGGATGGCGTGGTTATCGCCGGCCAAGTCGAAGCGAAGGTCATCGAATTGTTCATGGCACAGCAGATTCCCTTTGTCATGGTAGGCGACTCCACCGACTTTCCGCTTCAAGGCATTCTTGCCGTCGCCCCCGACGTGGTGACGAACTGGGTGAAGACGTTGGTGTATTTGGACCAGCTCGGACACCGCCGGATCATCGTTCCGGGATTCTTTGACCACGAACGGCGATCCCATGAACTCTTGGCCCAAGGCATCGGCAAATTCAAGGAACTTCATCCGGCCTCCCCCTTGACCGTCACCATTCCGCCATTGAAGGAAACCCGGGAAGACTTGTACCAGCGAGCGTTCGACGCCGGGTTGGCCTGGACCCAGGCGGACCCCAAGACACGCCCCACCGCCCTGGTCAGTCATGACCAATGGTGCATCGGCTTCATGGCCGGCGTCCAGCAGGGCGGCCTGGCCTGTCCGCGTGACATCAGCATCATGGCCAACAACAGCACTCCCCTTTGCCAGTGGGTCCATCCCGCCATCACCGCCTTCGACCTGAAATTGTATGAGGGCGGCCAGACGGCCACCAACCTATTGATCGATTTGTTGGAGAAACGGATACCGCTGGCCGATGCCTATCGCCGCACCGCCGCCAGTTGGGTGCCCAGCCCGCTGATTGAACGTGGATCGGTCGGGCCGGCGCCGATTGGGGGCGGCAAAAATCGGGAGATGGTCGCATCACCATGCAATGAACACTGATGAACGTGATCGCCAAAGAAACCGCCAAGGCCCACCCCCAAAAAGCCCCCAACCCGAATCAGGAGACCATGCATGAACGCCATCGCCATAAAGCCAGTTCCGGAACCGGAAACGAAACCATCGCTGCAACAAGCCAAGGAGCAAATTATGAAAAAGATGAGTGTGATGATCGCGCTGGTCGGATGGTCAGGCCTGGCCCTGGGGTCGCCAGTCGGTGTCTATGTCAACGACAGCTTCACGGCCCCCACCCTGGACAGCACCGTCTGGGACAGTTCGACAGGAGGCGTCAGCATCGTCAGCAATCAGGTTAAAATCCAGGGCGGCTGGATCCAAAGCAAAGCGATGGTTTCCCCGGATCTGGGTGAAACGGTGATTGTCAGCGCCACAGAAATTTGGAACACCGACTATTCCAACAACACCTATTGGGGATTGTCTGACGCCACCGGCAACAACTACATCATCTTGGATGAGCAGGGCAACTGGAACGTTAAAATGTCGAAGGGTGAGGTTTCCCAAGTCACGGCCGACAAGGTGGAATGGGGTGACCTAATGCGGGGCGCCTGGACCATTTCCTGGAGTCCCACGCAAGTTCTGATCATGCAAGGAGCAACCGTCAAGTTCGATTCCTCCGTGACCGGCCCGTCGGGCGGCGGCAGTTGGAACTTCCCGACCGTCGACATGGGCATCAAGGCTGGGGCACTGGACAGCTCCAAGGAGTTGTATTTTGGCAGCCTCTCCCTGGAGGTGGTGCCCGAGCCGGCCTCGCTGGCGCTGCTGGGCGCCGCCGGGTTGCTGGTGGTGAACCGCCGTCGCCGCGGGTAATTTTCCGTTCAAAACGGGGGTTGTACCGGCTTCAGCCGGCGTGGCCGGACCCTCAACGCCGTCACCGGCCAAAGTCGGTACAACCAACCTTCAATCAAGCATTCCACCAGGAACTGACGCGCATGTCATTTTACCGCACCAAGTTTTTGCTTGTGTCCCTAACGCTGGAACTCGTCTTGGGGGTGGCGGCGGGGGCGGTTGAATTCCACAATCTGGGAGCGGGTGGCGGCGGAACGGCCGGATGCATTGCGGTCGATCCCCGAAACCCGGAGATCGTGTATGTCGGCTTGGATTGTGGTGGGATGCATGTGACGTTGGACGGGGGCGAAAATTGGCGGAACATCAACAACGGTATTGACAGCGACGGCTATGCGGTGGATTGGAACAATCACTACGGCGTGCTGGTGCTCAACACCGGACGGGTGATCACGACCACCTACACCGGACAGATTTATATCTCAGACAATCATGGCCAGTCCTGGCAAAAGGTGTATGATGCCCCCGGAGGACTGGGGCTCCTGATCCAGAGCCCCCATGATCCGGGAACGGTGTTTACAGCGTCAGGCCGGAGCCTTTGGGAAAGGGGC
>JBAZJM010000498.1:0-2724 GCA_041651315.1 Lentisphaeria bacterium
CCGAATCCTTGAGCAGCAGCGGGACGCCGAACTTGACCAGGTCGTCGACCGAATCGAGGATGTTCAGTTCACCGCTGCTGAACCGGCCCGGCGCCTGGCCGGGCGGCCGCGGCCGCGGCGGCGCGGCGGTCAGCCGTGACAGGGCGCCGGTGCCGCGGGCCAGCCGGATCTCATGGGCAACCAGCGCCAGGGTGGCCGCCAGAGTGTCGCGGAGCAACTGGAAGTAATGCTGGAGCGGCCCCTCCTTTTGAATCTGGGAGCGCTGGCTGGCCTGGATGGCGTCATCCAGCAGCCGCAGGCAGCGGCTGTAAATGCGGACCCGCCCGGACCGCCCGGCGTCCAGGGCATCCCGGCGCAGGATGTCCACCAGGCAGGCGTGGGCGGCATCGCGGCGGGCCGTGAACACCGGCGCGTTCATCTCCACCAGGGTGTGCTTATGCAGCCGGGGCAGCTTGTTGGCGCGATGCGGGGTACTGCTGGCGGTGGCGGGTTGACGCATTCCTCAAGCCCTCAAAATAAACCGTCCACAAGGAAAGCCGGTTAAGGAAACATAGCCGATGGCGGCACGCTTGCATCCCGGCCGGGCGCTTGACCGGGGCCGCTTCCGGCGGTATCCTTAACCGCCATGACCACCCACAACGACCTCCTGCGGCAGCTGCGCGGCGCGCTCCACTATGACGACGCCACCCTGGCGGCCATCTTCACCCTCGGCGGACACCCCGTGGCCCCCGAGGCCGTCGCCGCGCTGCTCAAAAAGGCGGGCGCCCCGGGCCATCAGCCCTGCACCCACCCGGAACTGGAGTGCTTCCTCAACGGTCTGATCATCCACCGCCGCGGCCGCAAGGCGGGCGCCCCGGAACCGGTGAAAAACCCGGACGCCCTCCTGACCAACAACGACATCCTGAAAAAACTGCGCATCGCCCTGGACCTGCACGAGGAGGAGATGCTCGCCATCCTGCAGCAGACCGGCCTGGAGATCACCAAGTATGATTTGAGCGACCTTTTCCGCAAAGACGGCCACAAGCATTACAAGGATTGCAGCGATGCGCTCCTGGGACTTTTTCTGAAAGGATTGGCCGCGCGCTACCGGCTCCCCGCCCCCGGCGGCACGACAGTGTGACGCCGCCGTTGTCCGCCCGAGGCCGGGCGGCTCCCGGCCTTGAAATAACGCCGACTTTGCCTTGAAACGCCTGCCGAAAGCCCCCGCCATGCCCCAAAGTTTTTCCACCCTTCCCCTGGCCGCCGCCTGCCTCCGCAACCTGGCCGCCATCGGCTACGAGGCGATGACCCCTATTCAGGCGGCCTGCCTGCCGGCGGTCCTGAAGGATGCGGACCTGATCGTCCAGGCCAAAACCGGCAGCGGCAAGACGGCGGCGTTCGGGCTGGGTATCCTGGCCAAACTGGCCCCCAAGGCCTGCCGCGTGCAAGCGCTGGTGCTCTGCCCGACCCATGAACTGGCGGAACAGGTCGGCACCGAACTCCGGCGCCTGGCCCGCTTCCTGCCCAACATCAAGATCCTCACCCTGTGCGGCGGCGTGCCGTTGCAGGGACAGTTCAGCTCGTTGGAGCACGGCGCGCACATCGTTGTGGGCACCCCCGGCCGCATCCAGAAACACGTCCGCAAAGGCTCCCTGCCCCTCGAAACCCTGCGCACCCTGGTCCTCGACGAGGGCGACCGGCTGCTGGACATGGGCTTCTACGACACCATCCTCGACATTGCCGCCGCCGCCCCCAAAAACCGCCAGACCCTGCTGTTTTCCGCCACCTTTCCCGAACGGATCGCCGAGATGAGCCAGGCCGTCCAGAAACAGGCCGTCAAAATCACGGCGGACGCCGAGCACGACGACAGCAGCATCCGCCAACGGTTCTACCGCGTGACGAAATCCCACCGGAACCACGCGCTTTACACCCTGCTGGCCCACCACCAGCCGGAATCCACCGTCGTCTTCTGCAACACCAAACAAAGCTGCAAGGACGTCACGGACTACCTCCGCCACAAGGGCTTCAGTGTGGCGGGCCTCCACGGCGACCTGGACCAGGCGCAGCGCACCCTGGTCTTCACCCAGTTCGCCAACCGCAGCACGTCCATCCTGGTGGCCACCGATGTCGCCGCCCGCGGCCTGGACATCGCCGACTTGGCGGCGGTCATCAATTACGAGCTGTCCCCCGACCCGGAAATCCATGTCCACCGGGTCGGCCGCACCGGCCGCGCCGGCAAGGAAGGGCTGGCCCTGAGCCTCTGCCTGGACACCCAGGACTTTCTCATCCGGCGCCTGGAGGAGTACCAGAAACGCCCAGTGCCGTGGGCGGAACTCGCCGCGCTGACCCCCCAGCCCGGCCGGCTCATTCCACCCATGGTCACCTTCGCCCTCAACGGCGGCAAACGGGACAAGATCCGCCCCGGCGACATCCTCGGCGTGCTGACCGGCAACGCCGGCCTGACCGGCAGCCAAGTCGGCAAAATCATCATCTTCGATTCCTTCGCTTATGTCGCCATCGCCCGCGACGCCGTCGATGCCTTCAAAAAATGGCTGCCCCACGGCAAACTCAAAAACCGCACCTTCTCCCCCGTGTGAAGGGGGATGCCTGGCAGTTTGTTGGGATCACCCTTTTCCAAAAGGGTGGCCCCAACAACTGTCATGCTCCTTCTGACCCATTACATTTCCCCTCATGCAACGTCCCTGGCTGTTACCTTTGGTGGTGTTGGCGGTGCTTTTGCCCGCG
>JBAZJM010000499.1:0-2699 GCA_041651315.1 Lentisphaeria bacterium
CCGGTGCTAGGCGCCCGCCACAATGATTGCCTGCGGCCTGGCAGCGTCAGCTCACGCGCGTTCCAGGATGGCCCGGGCAAAGGCCTCGGACTGGAACGGCTGGAGGTCGTCCTGGGCCTCGCCGAGGCCGACAAAGCGGACCGGGTAACCGAGTTCGCGGCGGATGGCGACGACGGCGCCGCCCTTGCCGGTGCCGTCCAGCTTGGTCAGCACCAGGCCGGTGACGGGAATGGCCTTGTTGAACTCGCGGGCCTGGGTGATGGCGTTGGTGCCGATGCTGGCATCCACCACCAGCCAGTTTTCATGGGGGGCGCCGGGGCAGGCTTTCTCCAGGGTGCGCTTGATCTTACCGAGCTCGTCCATCAGGGTCTTCCGGGTGTGCTGCCGGCCGGCGGTGTCGATCAGCAGGACATCGGCCTGGCGCTGGCGGGCGGCGGTGGCGGCGTCGAAGGCGACGGCGGCGGCGTCGGCGCCGTGCTGATGGGCGATGACAGGCACGTCGAGGCGCTCGCCCCAGACCTTGAGCTGGGCGATGGCGGCGGCGCGGAAGGTGTCGCAGGCGGCGAACATCACCTGCTTGCCCTCGTCGCGCCAGCGGCAGGCGAGCTTGGCGGCGGTGGTGGTCTTGCCGCTGCCGTTGACCCCGGTCAGCAGGATCACGGTGGGCGGTTGCGGCGCCCACACCTGCGGGGGGGTGCCGGCGCCGTCCAGCAGTTTCTGGATGTCTTCGCCGGCAACGCGCAGCAGGTCGGCGGAGGTCTGGATGAGGCCGCGGGCATAACGGTCGCGGAGATCGTTGGTGATCTCGCCGGCGGCGGTCACGCCCATGTCGGCTTGGATCAGGATCATTTCCAGTTCATCAAAGTCGGCGGCCGTCCACGGGCGGTCGCCCCGGAACACGGTCTGGATATGGCGGGTGACCGCGGTGGCGGTTTTCTGCAGGCCGCGTTTGAAGCGTTCAAAAATGCCGGGCATGAAACGGGGAAACTCCTGGACGTGATGCGTGAGGCGTGAACCGTGAGGCGGCCGCTACTTCGCCGCCTGGGCGGCCGGCAGGGAATTGAACAGGTTGTCCAAAATGCCGTTGACGAACTTGGGGGAGTCGGTGTCGCCGAACTCTTTGGCCAGCTCGATGGCTTCGTTGATGGCGGCCACGGGGGGCACCTTGCCGCCGCCGTGCAGGATCTCAAAGGTGCACAGGCGCAGCAGATTGCGGTCCACGGCCCCCATGCGTTCCAGGCGCCAGTTGGTGGCCCGTGCGGTGATTTCCCGGTCCAGTTCGGCGCGGTTGACCAGGACGCCGGCAATCAGCCAGCCGGCAAAAGAGCGGGCCGCGCCCAGTTCCTGCCCTTCCAGGGCGTCGTCCAGGCTGGCGGCCTGTTCCCAAAAGCAGCGCTGCTGGTCATCGTCCCAACGCCAGTCATTGTTCAGGTCGGCCTGGAAGAGGAAGCGCAGGGCGGCGCTGCGGGCATAGCGCCGGGAGCGGAGAAACGGCAGATCGTCGCCGTTGGCCGCCGTGGAATTAAGCGTTTTTTTCATGAAGCATCCGTTCTTCGGCGGCGGGGGTCAACCGCGCTTGGGCGCCGGGAGGCGCTTCATCAGGCTGGCCATTTCGATGGCCGCGGCGGCGGCGCTGGCGCCGCGGTTGCCGGCCTTGGTGCCGGAACGTTCGATGGCCTGCTCCAGGCTTTCCACGCTGACCACCCCGTAGACCACCGGCAGGTCGTACTCGAGGGAGATCTGGGCCAGCCCCTTGGCCACTTCGGAATTGAGGTGCTGGGCGTGCGCGGTGGCTCCCTGAATGATCATGCCCAGGGCGATCACGGCGTCATAGCGCTTGCTGGCGGCCAGCCGTTTGGCGATCAGCGGCACTTCGAAGGAGCCGGGCACCCAGGCCACCTCGATCTTGGCGGGGTCGCCGCCGTGCCGGGTGATGCAGTCCACGGCGCCTTCCAGCAACTTGGCGGTGAAGAAATCGTTGAACCGGCTGCAGACGATGCCGAATCGCAGGCCGCTGGCCACCAGCTGCCCTTCATAAACCGTGGCGGGGGTGCTCATGCTGTTCCCTGCTCCTTAGAAAATTATGGCGAACCCAAAGATGCCGCGCCCTTGCCGCGCGTCAACCCAAAATATAGCGCCGCAACGCCGCTTTGACGGGGGTGGACGGAATTTATGGGACATCTTTGGACACGACCGGACTTTGACGGTCCTCCTCCCCACTCACTTCCCCCCCTATCAGGGCGTTGTCGCCGCCACCGCAGCCTTCGGGGTCACCCACCTATCTATAATTGCAATTATCGCCAATGTGGCGTGGCCTGGCGGTCAGCGTGGCGATGCGTTGGGCCAGTGGGCGATCCTCGCGCATCCGCAAGGTCATGATTTCCCGTGCCCGTGTCAGACCCCCGGTGGTGATGCCACAACGTTCGGCAAGCTCACTCAACGGATACCGGCCCCGGCAACAGGTGCCAGCTGGTACCCCGTAATGCATAAATCTTCACCACGAAGGCACGAAGGACACGAAGCCTGATCGAAGCACGTCAATGACTGATAGGAATTTTGATTTCAGGCTTTGGATCGGAAGGGGGGAATAACGTGTATAGAATGCTCCACAAATCCACCAAAATTCCTTGTCCATGGTTACGGCAGGTGGTATGGTTACGATAAACGTGGGGAGAAACCATATGGTAAAAAACCGCAAG
>JBAZJM010000500.1:0-2692 GCA_041651315.1 Lentisphaeria bacterium
AAATCAAGGGGCACTTATACCGAGGCTTTGCCAAAACTGGCGGATTCCATGGGCCGCGTCCACACAACCTACCATCAGGTCGGCGCCGCCACCGGCCGCTTCAGCAGCGCGGACCCGAACCTCCAAAACATCCCTGTTCGCAATGACTTAGGCCGCAAACTTCGCCAGGCCTTCATCCCGCAACCCGGCTGGCAAATGATCTCGGCGGATTATTCCCAGATCGAACTCCGCCTCCTCGCCCATTTCTCAAAAAGTCCCGGACTTATCAAGGCCTTCCATGAAGGCGTGGACATCCACACCTACACCGCCGCCCTCGTTGCCAACAAGTCAATTCAACAAGTCACCAAGCAAGAACGCCGTGCCGCAAAATTTGTGAATTTCGGCCTCGTTTACGGCATGGGCGCCCGCAGCCTCGCCAAACAAATCGGCTGTTCCTTCACCGAGGCCCAACACTGGATCGACGCCTATTTCCAACGCTACGAAGGTGTCCGGGAATATCTTGATTCAACAAAGGAATTCGCCCGGGCCAACGGTTATGTGGAAACCCTCCACGGCCGCCGCGTCTGGCTGCCAGATATCAACAATTCCAACGGCGCCTTCCGCAGCAACGCAGAACGCGCCGCCATCAACGCCCCGCTTCAGGGCAGCAACGCAGATATCATCAAACTCGCCATGCCCAAGGTAGAAAAGGAGATGCAAAAACAAAATCTTGCCTCACGCATTCTCCTTCAGGTGCACGATGAACTGGTCCTCGAATCCCCGCAAAACGAAGTTGAAACAATCACCACCTTGCTTCCCACCCTTCTCAAGAGTGTCGCCACCCTCAGCGTCCCTCTGGTGGTGGAAACCGGCCAGGGCCCCAACTGGGATGCCGCCCACTAACCTTTTTTCATAATTTCCCTTGACGCCCACCTTCCCCACCCTTATCTAAAAAGAACCTTGCCACAGCTTAATGGCTCACAGCAGGGTTTCCCCACCAACCGATAAGGCACGCGCAGCTTTAGTCGCGCACATCTGTAAGCAAGATAAAATGGACGATCATTCCCAAAATTCCGGTAACGGCGGTCGCCGTTCCTTCCGCCGCCACAGCAACGATGGCGGCCAGCGCTCTTTCCGCCCCGGTAACGATGTCGACGGCAATCGAGCCCCGCGGCGTTACAACCGAGACAATCGCCCCCAAGAAGCCGATTTCGTCATGGCCCCTCGCCCCGAACGGGATCCCAACGCCCCGGCTCCGGCCATCAGCCACCTGAACGATCTCCGCCGCCTGAGCAACGATGATCTGTTCCAACTGGCTGAAGAAGTACAGGTCAAGGACCCTGCCAACCTCCGCCGCCATGAACTGATGTTCAAGATCGTCGAACTTCTGCCCAAGGATGTGGAAGTCCTCGGCGAAGGCTGTCTTGAAATTTTGTCGGATGGCTTCGGCTTCCTCCGCATGCAGGATAACAACTACACCGCCTGGCCGGAAGATATCTACGTCAGTCCCAGTCTTATCCGCCGCATGGGCCTGCGCACCGGCGATATGATTCATGGAGCCGTCCGCTATCCCAATCCGGGAGAACGCTATTTCGCCCTGACCCGGATCGACAGCGTCAACAGCGCCAATCCGGAAACCATGCGCCACCGCCGCAATTTCGATAAACTGACTCCCCTGTATCCCACCGAACGCTTCACACTGGAAGATACCAACAGCAAGGATCGCACCGGGCAAGTCATTGATTTGGTTGCCCCTATCGGTAAAGGCCAGCGCTGCATGCTGGTTGCTCCTCCCAAGGCCGGCAAGACCATGATGATGAAGGCGATTGCCCACGCCATCGAGGAAAAGCACCCGGAAGTCACCCTTATTGTCCTGCTCATTGATGAACGCCCGGAAGAAGTTACGGACATGCAACGTAGCGTGAAAGGCGAAGTCGTCAGCTCCACCTTCGATGAACCCGCCTCCCGCCACGTCGCGGTGTCGGAAATGGTGATTGAAAAAGCCAAACGGCTGGTTGAACTCGGCAAAGATGTCGTCATCCTGCTGGATAGCCTGACTCGCCTGGCCCGGGCCTACAACACGGTTGTTCCCAGCTCCGGCAAGGTGCTGACCGGCGGTGTGGATGCCCATGCCCTGCAAAAGCCCAAGCGCTTCTTCGGGGCCGCCCGTAAAATCGAAGAAGGCGGTAGCCTGACCATCATCGCCACCGCGCTGATCGACACCGGCTCCCGCATGGACGAAGTCATTTTTGAAGAGTTCAAGGGCACCGGCAATTCTGAAATCTGGCTGGACCGCAAACTGGTGGAAAAGCGCACCTACCCAGCCCTCGATATCTCCAAATCCGGCACCCGCCACGAGGAACTTCTGTTCACCGAGGAGCAACTGCAAAAGATGTGGATTCTCCGCCGCATCCTGCAACCGATGGGCATCACGGAAAGCATGGAGTTCCTGCTGGACAAGCTCCGCAAATCCAAAACCAACGCCGAATTTTTCAAGTTCATGAACCAGTAAAAATTCGCAAAAAAAAATCACAATCGCCCTGGTTTCTGCCGGGGCCTTTTGTTGCATCATTCAACTTGCCACCCCATCAAGAAGAACGTATTTTTTGATTCATGAACAATATTTCAAAGGCCACGACCCAAACTTTCGAGAGTATCCGCCAACTTACGCCTGAAGGTCAGGAATACTGGTCGGCCCGCCAACTCGCAGAAG
>JBAZJM010000501.1:0-2682 GCA_041651315.1 Lentisphaeria bacterium
AGACAGGGCTTCAGCCGGATAATCCACGGATTATATTGCCGCCTTTTGCATGTCCACTTGCAGGCAGGAGCTCCCAGCCATGGCCCAGATTTTCCCGTTCCGCGCCGTCACCCCCGAACCTGCCGCCGCCGCCGCCGTGGCCGCCCCCCCTTATGACGTGGTTTCCGCCGCCGAAGCCGCAACGCTGGCCACCGGCAACCCGGTGAGTTTCCTGCGGGTGTCCAGGGCCGAGATTGACCTGCCGGCCGGCACCGACCCGTACAGTCCGGCGGTGTACCAGCAGGCGGCGGCCACCTATGCCCGGATCAAGCGCGAAGCGCCGCTGCGCCAGGAGCCGGCCCCCGCCCTCTATGTCTACTCACTGGTCATGAACGGCCGGCGCCAGACCGGCATCGGCGCCGTGTTCAGTGTCGACGAGTATGACGGCAACATCATCAAAAAGCACGAGAAAACGCGCAAGGACAAGGAGGACGACCGCACCCGGCACATCCTCGAACTGCAGTCGCAGACCGGGCCGGTCTTCCTGACCTGCCGGCCGGCGGCGGCGCTGACCGCGCTCATCGAGGCGACCCTGGCCACCCCGCCGCACATCGATTTCACCGCCGCCGACGGCATCCGCCACTCGCTGTGGCGCGTCACCGCGCCGGCCGGGCTGGCCCAAATTCAAAGCGCCTTCGCCGCCATTCCCGCCCTGTACATCGCCGACGGCCACCACCGCGCCGCCAGCGCCGCCCGGGTCCGGGAGGAGCTGCGCCGCCGCCAGGGCGGCAAACACACCGGCAGCGAGGAATACAACCGCTTCCTGGCCGTCTGCTTCCCCGCCGACCAGTTGCGCATCCTGCCCTACAATCGGGTGGTGCGCGACCTCAACGGACTGACCGCCGAGCAGTTCCTGGCGGAATGCCGGACCCGCTTTGCCGTCACCCCGGCCGCCGGCCCGGAACCGCGGCAACCCGGGGTCATCCATCTGTTCCTGGAAGGCCGCTGGTGGGCGCTGGACGCCGCCAGGCTGGCGGCCGAGGCCGCCAGCCCGATGGACCAGCTGGATGTCAGCCTGCTGCAAAACCACCTGCTGGCCCCCGTGCTCGGGATTGACGACCCGCGCACCAGCAAGCGCATCGACTTCATCGGCGGCATCCGCGGCACCGCCGTCCTGGAAGACAAGGTGGGCCAAGGCGAGGCCGCCGCCGCCTTCTCCATGTACCCGACCACGGTGGAGCAGCTGATGGCGATCAGCGACGCCGGCGGCATCATGCCGCCCAAGTCAACCTGGTTCGAGCCCAAACTGCGCGACGGCCTGCTGTGCCACGAACTGGCGGAGTCATGACATTTTGGTTGGTACGTCTGTGCGAATGAAAGCTGACACCGTTGGGTTTTTGCGCCGGCCGGCGCCTTGGAGTGACGGCGGGTGCCCACGCCGCCCTCCTATCGGCCGGCTGCGACGGCCGCTCGGGGTGTGATGAGAGAGAAGACAATACTAGGGCGGCGTCGAAGCCGCCGACACTCCGAGGGAGGCTGACGCCTCGGGAGCATCCAGCCTTCGCCACCGTTGCGTCCTTGCCGCATCAGAGAAAGTCGGTGTCCGGTCAAGCTCAACATGAATCCCCGACGGAACTGTCATGCGCCCCCGTCTTCAACGCTTGCGAACCGCGCCGGGCCGGCTATGGTAACCGCCTGTCCTCCTCCTCCCTTCACGGGCGGGTGTAGCATAATGGTAATGCTCTAGCTTCCCAAGCTAGCAACGTGGGTTCGATTCCCATCACCCGCTCCATTCTTATTATACTGCAAACAAAGCGGTTGCGCCTCAAAACGCCACCGCTTTTTTTGCTGTGAAACGCCTAGAAACGCCCAAAAACAGTAAGCGTTTAGCTTAAGTTGGTTGTGCTTAAATTTCCCGTTTTCACTCCGGCAAGGCGCGCCCAAGCTCCGCCTCTCTGGCACTGGCGAACGTTGGATTTTGATTGTTGACTGCGGTGCTTGATTTGCCGCAGGCGGCAGTTCAGCCGGTTGCCGGCACCAGGAAGATGCTCGGCAAGGCGTCCCTGGCGGACGCGAGGATGTTGCGGATGAATTCGACGGGCTTTTTGCTGTTGAGCCGGCAGGTTTCGACGACGCTGTTCAACATGCAGGTATGCAGGGCTCCCAGCAGGCTGGCGCTGCCAAAGGAGTTTTTGCGGTTGACCACCTGTGGCCGCAATTGTCGTTCGCCCCGGTTGTTGTGATACTCAACCTCCGGCGTTCGCGCAAACGTGAGGATCTCGTCCTGGTGCCGCTCCAGCCGTTTCAAGACCGTGTTCAATCATGGTCTTGACCGCCGTCTCGAAGCGTTCCAATGGTTGACTTCCCGGCATGATTTTGCGTTCGGCGTGGAGATCGCGCAGGAAGTGGACGAGGCAGCGCTGGAGGTTCTTGAAGAAGTTATAGCCGCCGTAAAAGTCGCAGATCACCGTTCCGGCGAAATCTTTGCCGAGGATCGCCTTGATGACATCGCCCGCGCGACTGATGTTGGGATGGAACCAGGCGAGGCGGGGATTGCAAAGGCACCAGATGTAAGCCGTGGCGAAGTTGATCTTCCAGCCCGTCTCGTCAATATTGAGCACGTTTTGATCGCGGAGAACCGCCTCGATTTCCTCGTAGCAGGGGCGCAGGGACTCCGTGGTCCGGCTGACGATGCCAAGGGTT
>JBAZJM010000502.1:0-2677 GCA_041651315.1 Lentisphaeria bacterium
GGACACGCACCACATCAAAAACCACCGTCGCGCCGCACCCCGGCGACGCCAAGAGAAACCGCACCGCCGCCATGTTCCATCCCATCAGCGAGATTGTGGCCGACATCAAGGCCGGCAAAATGGTCATCATCACCGATGATGAGAACCGCGAGAACGAGGGCGACCTGGTCATGGCCGCCGAACGGGTGACCCCCGCCGCGGTGACCTTCATGGCCACCCTGGGCCGCGGCCTGATCTGCGCCCCCATCACCCGCCACCGCGCCATGGAACTGGATCTGCACGAGATGGCCCGGCCCGACGACCCCTTTCACACCGCCTTCACCGTCAGCGTCGACGCCCGCCGCGGCGTCACCACCGGCATTTCGGCCGCCGACCGCGCCAAAGCCGTCCAGCTGCTGGCCAGCCCCAAAACCAAGCCCGCCGACTTGGTCCGCCCCGGCCACATCTTCCCGCTCATCGCCAAGGACGGCGGCGTGCTGGTGCGCACCGGCCATACCGAGGCCGCCGTCGACCTGGCGCGCCTGGCCGGCCTCACCCCCGCCGCCATGATCTGCGAGATCATGAACGACGACGGCACCATGGCGCGGGTGCCGCAGCTGCAGACCTTCGCCCGCAAGCACAAGCTCAAGATCGGCTCCATCGCCGACCTGATCCGCCACCGGCGCCACACCGAAAGCCTGGTCCAGCAGGTCAGCGTCGTCAAGCTGCCCACCGCCTTTGGGGATTTCGACCTGCACTGTTTTGTCGCCGGCACCGACGGGTGCCCGCACCTGGCCCTCACCTGCGGCGACCTCACTGGCGACCAGCCCGTGCTGGTGCGCGTGCACAGCGAGTGCCTGACCGGCGACGTCTTCCACTCCGCCCGCTGCGACTGCGGCGCCCAGCTGGACACCGCCCTGCGCATGATCGCCAAGGCCGGCGCCGGCGTGCTCGTCTACATGCGCCAGGAAGGGCGCGGCATCGGCCTGGTCAACAAACTCCACGCCTACCACCTTCAGGAACGCGGCTGCGACACCATTGAGGCCAACGTCAAGCTCGGCTTCCCCGCCGACCTGCGCGAATACGGCTTGGGCGCCCAGATCCTGCTCAACCTCGGGGTGCGCCGCATCCGCCTGATGACCAACAATCCCAAGAAGATCGTCGGCCTGGAAGGTTACGGCCTGGAAATCGTCGAGCGCGTGCCGATTGTCATTCCCCCCGTCACCCCCAACCGCCGCTACCTGCGCACCAAAAAGGAGCGCATGGGGCACCTGCTATAGGCGTGTTGGCTCCCGTTCGTTGTCCCGGCCGATGGAAAGATGCCGGAGACAAGTGCAATCAGCCACACGCTAAAGCGTGAACTCAAACGACCTGCGCCCCATGTTTGAGTCCAGCCTTCAGGCTGTCTTCGGAGTTCGGTGTTCATCAGAGCCCGGAACGCCAGTGACGGGTCAAATGTTCAACCGTGCAAAAGGGAATCCCCTACGGAACTGACATGCGCCCCCGGACTGTGGAAAAACTTGCGCTTCCCTGCCCGCCCGGCTATTTTCCGTCCCTACCATGGCGGAAATTGAAGCCAATCCCCCGATGAGTTTCTGGGAGCACCTGGAGGCGTTCCGCTGGGTGCTGTTCAAAAGCGCCGGCGCCCTGGCGGTGGCCACCCTGCTGGGCTTCCTCTTCATCCCCGACCTGCTGGGGCTGCTGCAACTGCCGCTCCACCGCCTCGGCGGCCGGGTGGAACTGGTGTTTGCCGCCCCCATGGACGCCTTCATGATCCAGTTCAAGATGGCGCTCCTGGCCGGGGTCGCCATGGCCCTGCCCTTCATGCTGTATTTCCTGTGGGGGTTTGTGACCCCCGCCCTGCATGCGCACGAGCGGCGGGCCGGCGGCACCGCCGCGGGCGCCGCCGTCCTGCTCTTCCTGGCCGGCGCGACCGCCGGCTACGGCCTGCTCTTCTTCACCCTGCCGGTGCTGGCGTCCTTCGGATTGGACGGCGTGCGGCAGCTGTGGAACTACCGGCAGTACATCGACTTCTGCTTCGTCCTCATCTTTGGCACCGGGCTGGCCTTTGAATTCCCGCTGGTCCTGCTGACCCTGGTCCGGCTGGGGCTCCTGAGCGTGCCCGCGCTGCGCCGGGCGCGCCCCTACGCCGTTGTCGGCGCGCTCGTCGTCGCGGCCGTCATCACCCCGACCACCGATGTGGTGACCCAGGCCGCGCTGGCCGTGCCGTTGTGGCTATTGTATGAGGCGACCCTGGTCGTCGCCGCGCTAACCCTCCGCCCCCCCGTCCCCGACGCTTCCCCAAACGCCGCAACGCCCCTCGCGGAACAGGAGTAATCCCATGAATTTCGGCCTGCCAGAATTGTTGCTCGTCTTCGGCGTCGTCCTGCTGTTCTTCGGCGGCAAGAAGATCCCCGAGATCGCCCGCGGCCTCGGCAAGGGCCTCCGCGAATTCCGCAAGGCCCGCGATGAAGTCAGCGAGTCCATCGAGGAAAAGGCCGCCCCCACAGAAACCAAGCCCGCCGCGCCGCCCCCGCCGCCGACGGACGCCCTCAAATGATGGGACGGACAGGGTTTCCTGTAGGCACGGGCGTGTCGCCCATAGCCATCAGGTTAGGCTCGATTTTGAGCGCCAACGGCGCGCCTTCATACCAGCCTGGGGCAACGCCCCAGGAAAAGAAAAAGATAACGTCTCAGC
>JBAZJM010000503.1:0-2658 GCA_041651315.1 Lentisphaeria bacterium
TGGTCAGGCCGTAGACCTGGTTGTCGTGGACCAGCACGGTGATGTTGAGATTGCGCCGGATGGCCGCCAGAAAATGGTTGCCGCCCTCGCCGTACATGCAACCGTCACCACTCTCGACCAGCACGTTCAGCGTCGGATTGGCGAGCCGTACCCCGGTGGCCACGGGCAAGGCCCGCCCATGGAGGCCGTTGAACACGTTCGCGTTCAGGTAATGCGGCGTTTTGGCCGCCTGGCCGATGCCCGAGACCATCAGCACCTGGTGCGGCGCCAGGCCGGCGGCCACCAGCGCCTGTTTCAGGGCGTCGAGGATGCCGAAATTGCCGCACCCCGGACACCACGCCGTTTCAAACGCCCCGTAATCATCGATCGTCAATGCGGTGTTACTCATGGTCGAGTTCCTCGATGATGTATTCCGGCGTGAACGGCAATCCGTCGTAGCGGGTTAGCAGTTCCGCGACCATGAATCCGGACTCTCGGCGGATGAGTCGGGAGAATTGGCCCGTGGCATTCCCTTCCACACCCACCACCCGGCGTGCCGCTTGCAGGCGCGCCAGGAACTGCGCCGGCAGCAGCGGCCACACTTGGGAAAAGTGGAGGGTGCCCACGCTCCGGCCCGCCGCACGCAGGCGGTCCGCCGCCTCGTCGACGGCGCCTTTGGTGGAGCCCCAGTTCATCAGCAGGAGATCCGGGGCGTCCCCGCCGTCATATTCGGGGGGCACCACGTTGTCCGTCAGGACCTTTAGTTTGCGCAGCCGCTTCTCAACCATCTTTGAGCGCAACGCCAGGTCCTCGGTGATATGCCCGTCTTCATCGTGTTCGTCACTGTCGGCCACCACCAGATCCTGGCTGGCACCGGGCAGCCGGCGGGGGGAAACCCCCGATGCGGTGAGGGCATAGCGCTGATAAGGCGGCGCCGCCGGTTCCGGCGCCGGGAGGGCGAGAGCGGGGTCCACCGCCAAGTTGAAGGCCGCAACGTCGCGATACGAATCCGCGAGAAACTGGTCGGTGAGCAGAAACACGGGCCCCTGACTCGCCTCGGCCAGCGCGAAGGCGCGGCGCATGAGATCAAAGCACTCCTGGATGGAGCCGGGCGCAAAGAGCGCACGCGGGAACTCGCCGTGGCCCGCATGCAGCACAAACTCCAGATCCGACTGTTCCGTCCGCGTCGGCAGTCCGGTCGCCGGTCCGGGGCGTTGGGCGACCACGATGACCACCGGCGTTTCGGTCATGGCGGCCAGGCTGACCCCTTCCGCCATCAGGGCGAAACCGCCGCCGGAAGTGGCCGTCATGCCGCGGCTGCCGGCAAACGACGCCCCGATGGCCATGTTGATGGCCGCGATTTCGTCTTCGGCCTGTTCGACGACCAGCCCCATTGCTTCGGCGTGCTTGGCCAAGTTCAGGACCAGCGATGTCGCCGGCGACATCGGATAAAAGGCACAGAACTTGACCCCGCCCGCCAACGCGCCGAGGGCCAGCGCTTCGTTTCCGTTGAGCATGAGCCGCGACGACACGGAGACGTCGGCTGGCGCGAGTTTCCGGATCAGTTGGGGCGCCAGCGCCGCTGCCCAGGCGTATGCCGCCTCGACCGCGGCATGGTTTGCCTTCAGGGCGGCTGCGTCCTTGCGGCCGAAGTGGGCGGCCACGGTCTCGCCCACCACCGACGGGTCAAGACCGAGCAGCGCCGCCACCACCCCCAAGGCGGCGACGTTCTCATACTTGGGTGCTGCCAATTTTTTGAATGGCACGCGGACGCAGGGCCCGGTGGTCAGGGCGGCGGCGTCATCGCCGACCACGACCCCGTTGGCCTGCGCCAGTTCGTCCTGGTGAAGCCGGACGGTGTCACCGTCGAGCGCCACTAGAACATCAATCGGCCGTTGTGGCGCCGTTACCGGAGCCGTGTCCACGCGGATGGAGAACGTATTGTGTCCGCCGCGAATGCGGGACATGTAGTTTTGTGTCGCGAGCAGGTGGTACCCGCTCTTCACCAAGCTCTTGGCCAGCAATTCGCCGAGAGTGACAAGCCCTTGGCCGGCCTCTCCTCCGATAAGAACGTGGAGCGGGTGCGGTTCCATGCCTGTACCTGCCTTCCGGGGTTTCGTGGGCACCGTCACAGTTTGGCATGCCGTTCGGCGATCATGGCCGCCAACTGATCGAGCGCGGCAAAAGTTTCGCTCCGCGGACAGCCGCGGCACATCACGGGATCCAAGCTCTCAACCTTCAGATTGGGAATCAGCCCGGCGATCTGCTCAATCGCCTTGCTGCTCCACCCGTAGGAACCGATGACCGCGGCGTCGATCAGGGCGGTTTTCTCCCGACCGCGAACCCGGTACGCATTGTAGCTGGTCCCGTCCGGCAGAGGAACCAGCGCGTCGAACAGCCGCCGGTTCCAGTCCACCGCGCCCACCCAGGAAACACTGTCGTTGATCTTGCGCTCCCGCATGTCATGCCTCCTGGGGGGTCATGGTTAATTTTTCTCGTCAATCGTTATTGCCGTTACGGGACATCCATCGGCCAGGAGGCGCGGCTGCGAAATCCCAATTGATTAGTTTGTCCAACATGGCGTTGACATAGTCCGCGCGGCGGTTCTGATAGTCCAAAATAATGCGCGCGTTCTCACTCGTCAATCGTAATCGTATTCATCATGACGTCTCTTCTTCA
>JBAZJM010000504.1:0-2656 GCA_041651315.1 Lentisphaeria bacterium
TCCGATCGAAAACCCGGGGAAGGCCGCCCGTCCCGACCTGGCCAAGATCCGCACCCTGTGGCTGACCCTGGACAGCGTGAAGGAAAAGAGCGCCGCCCCATGGGAAATGGAGGTTGACGACGTGGTTCTGCTGGGTGCCGTGGCGGAATCCGCAACGGCCGGCCCGGCCGGCACGCCTCGGCCCGGGCCGACGGCGACGCCGCCCGTTTATGCCGGCCCGGCCTGCCGCGTCGTGGTGCTCGACGGCGAGGCGTTCCGGGGGGTGCGGTCATCCGGGAATCTGGCCGCCGGGCTGGACTGGACGTTGCGCCGGGCCGGGCTCAAGGTGACCCTGGCCACTCCGTCGGCGCTGGCGCCCCTGCTGGATGCGGATGCCGCGGATCTGTTGATTTTGACCGGCCCGGCGTACTTGGCGGGCGACGAACGGCGCATTTTGGACCTGCTCCGGCGCGGCCGGGCCTTGTGGTACATCGGCACCGCGCCGCCCCTGTCCGAGCCGATGGTGGTTGCCGGCGCCGGATTTAAGGCCGCGCCGGACTACCGGCCGCCGGCGGAACTGAAATGGATCTTGGATGCCGTTCCGCAGGGGCGGCATTTCCTGGAGCTGACGGCGCCCCAAATGGAGCTGACTTCCGCCGGCCAGAAGTGGTGGCCCGAACTGCCGCCGACCTTGCCGGCGGGGAAATGTGCCTTCCTGGCCGCCAATGACTCGATTTCCTGGCCCAGCATGCCGCCATGGGTTGAGGTGACGCCGCTGCTGCAGGTGAACTACGAGGCGCGAAACTGGATTTTTGAGAATGACCGGTTCACCGGCTGGGTGATGGTGCTGCTGCGGCACCGGTCCGGCCCCTTTGCCGGCGCGCGAATCCTCTACGCCGGCCTGGCCCGTGACGACCGCTCCCTTCTCGCCCCGGCCCATCCGGACTTTGCCCGGGTGGCGGTCAAGTGCGTTGAGGAACTGGCGAAACCGGTCACGGACCGCTGGCCCGGCGTGCCCCAGGCGCCGCTGGCCGGGCTGCCGGAACTGACCCGCGCCAATTTCCTGCGCTATCCGGGGCCGGTGTTGGCACCGCTGAACATCGGCGGGTTCGACCTTGCGGAGGGCGACACCGTCGGGGCCGACCTGAATTTGATCGGGTTCAACGCCATTCACGTCGAGGTGCCGTGGCTGGAGCAGATGGACGCCGCCGGGGCGGTCATCGATTTCGCCAAGGCCGACGCCTACATGCGCTTTGCCCGCGACCAGCATAAGCGGGTGATCTGGGACCCCTACGACTTCAACTGGGGACGGTTTCAGTGGACGGGGCCGCAAACCGTGGCGAATCCGCAGTTCCGTGACCGCTTCACGGCGGGGATGAAGGCCTTGGTGGCGCGCTACAAAAACGATCCGACCCTGGTGGCGGTCATGGCCACGCCGCACACCGGCACCTCCGGGTTTGCGGTAGATAAGAGCGAGCCTGGCCGGCTGGCCTGGCAAATGTACGTGCGGGAGACGCTGAAATTGTCACTGGCCGAGGCCGGCCAGCGTTATGGAAAACCGGTGCGCGACTGGAATGAGCTGCCGTTGCCGGAACACCGGCCGGGCGCCCCCTACAACCTGGGGCCGCTGTGGGCCGATTATTTTGACTTTTTCTCCAGCCAGTTCCATAACTTCATGCGGCAGGTAATCACCGCCGTGCGGAGCGAGATTCCTGATCTGCCGGTGCTGATGCGAGGCCCCTACCTGGAGGTGGGATTGAGCATGCAGGTGGCGGCTGAGTTCAAGGATGTCGCCCTGCACTGCGAGTGCGTGGAAACCACGCCGGACGTCGAGGGGTATTACCGCAGTCTGGCGCTCTCCTTCGGGGTGCCGATCACCGGCGAGAACGGCTGGCCCAAGAGCCGGGGCGGCCCCATGCGCATGGCATTGGCCGACTGGCTGCTCGGCGGTTACCGTGCGGGGTTGTATTCCTTTGCCGGCCCGACCTTTGCCCGGCCCAGCCTGCTGGATTTCCACCAGTATGAACAGGCCGCCCGCAAGCTTGGCCGGGCCGCCTATCCGGTCTCCGATCTGGCGTTGCTGGTGCCCGACACCACCCTCTATGCCAGCGAGCCGCCCAATTTTTTCAGCATGGAGAAATTGCCGCACCTGGAATTCGCCTTTGAGCGCTTCGGGTTCCCCTTCCGTGCCGTCAGCAGCCAATTCCTGGACCTGAAAGGGGTGCGCATCCTGGTGGATGACGGCAGCAATTGGGTGTTGACTCCCGCCGCCCGCCGGCAGATTGCCCAATGGGTGCGGGATGGCGGAACGCTGGTGGCGTTCCCCCAAACCGGCGCGTTCGACTTGGCCGGCGGCCCGGACACCCTGGCCCAGGAACTGGGCACTTCTTTCGCCGCCCACGGAAAAACGGCCCTGGCCGAGCGGGTCGGAAAGGGGCAGGTGGTGACGTTGCCGGCAGTGCCGGTGACCGCTCCTGACCTTGGACGGCTGGAACAGCTGCTGGGGCAACTCGGGGCCCGCCGTGACGTGCAGATCACGCCGCCGGTCAACAACGCCTGCTTCGAGAACGGCGATGGCCGGCGGTTTCTGGTGATGTTCGCCAAGTCGCCCGTCCACGTGGGCGCCTTCTTCCGCGAATCCCGGCTGGCCGCGGTCGAGGCGGCACTGCCCGACTTA
>JBAZJM010000505.1:0-2628 GCA_041651315.1 Lentisphaeria bacterium
AGCACCTGCACCTCGACGCCGGCCTTGGCCAGGGCGCTGGTCAGGGCGGCGGCCTTGAAGGCGGCGACCGAACCGGTCACGCCCAAGGCCACGCAGGGGCGGGCGGCGGTTTTGGCTTTGGCGGCGGAAGTTGGCATGCTGGTACTTTAGCCTGTTTGGCGGGGGGTGTGCGGCGGGGCCGGAGTCGGACACAACGGACACAACGGACACAACGGACACAACGGACACAACGGACACAACGGACACAACGGACACAACGGACACAACGGACGGGGCGGCGGGGCGGATGCTGCTTGGCGGGGAACGATTATGTTATCGTCATGGGTTTGCTCTAAACGCTTGGCTGAAGGAGAACACGCGCATGCAACCGCTGGTGGCTTTGTTGATGGGCAGCCAATCGGACCTGCCCAAGATCCAGGGGGCCCTGGATGTGCTCAAGGATTTTGGCGTGCCGCACACCGTGCGGGTGATGTCGGCCCACCGCACGCCGGGGACCGTGGCGGAGTTTGCCGGCGGCGCCGCGGCCAGCGGGTTGAAGGTGATGATTGCCGCCGCGGGCGGGGCGGCGCATCTGGCCGGGGTGGTGGCCGCGCACACCACGCTGCCGGTGATCGGCATTCCGGTGGAGGGCGGGGCGCTCAACGGCCTGGACGCCCTGCTGGCCACGGTGCAGATGCCGGGCGGGATTGCCGTGGCGACGGTGGGGGTCGGCTCCGGCGGCGCGACCAATGCCGGGCTGCTGGCGGTGCAGATGCTGGCGCTGACCGACACCGGCCTGGCCGCCAAGCTGGACGCCTTCCGCCGCAAGCAGCAGGAAAAAGTCGCCCGCGCGGACGCCGAACTGCAGGCGGCCCTGGGCGGCTGATGAGCTGGGACGAAAGGTGGCGACGGATGGGCGGAGTTTTTAGGACGGCGGTGGGGTGCTTGTTTTCCGGCTGCGATCGACTGCGGTCGACTGCAGTCGGTTGCGGTCGGTGGTGCCATGTCTTGGCGGTTGGGCGCGCGCCAAATGCGGGCTTGGCCGGTTTATGGCTGGCCGCCGTCCTGGCGCTGGCACCGGTCCTGGCGCATGCCGCGCCGCCGGCCGCGGGGGAACGGAAGAACGGAGTAACGGAAGAACGGAAAGACGGAAGAACGGAAGAACGGAAGAACGGAAAGATGGAAGAACCGGCCGGCACCGACCCGCTGCAAACGGCGCTGGCGCAGACGGTGGCGGTGCTGGAGCGGGAAGGGCTGGTGTCGGCCGGGGATGAGAACGCCCGCCTCCAGCTGCTTCAGGGATTGTTGGGCGGCATCGGCTGCGGGGCCCGTTATGAGCCGGCCGGGGCCGGCCGTCCCGTGAACCAGCCCGATCCGTGGGATCTGGGCGGCCTGGTTTTGCTGGAGCGGCAGTTTGCCTATGTCCCGGTGAACCGGCCGGGGCCCGGGGTGGCGGAAGCGCTTGCCAAGGCTTGGGACGCGGCGGTGCACGCGCCGGCCGGCGCCCCGGCGGGGCTGATCTTGGATCTGCGTTTTGCCAGTGGCGGCGACCTGCCTGCCGCCCAGGCGCTGGCCCGGACGGTCGGCGGCATCGCGGTGCCGCGGGTGCTGCTGGTGGGGCCGGAAACGACCGGCGCCGCCGAGATTGCCGCCATGCTGGTTGCTGCCGGGCCCGGCGGCGCCACGCTGGTCGGCCGCGCCACCCGCGGCTGCATCGCCTCACTGGAGCCCGTCTCCCTGCCCAACGGCGACCGGCTTTGGCTGCCGCGGGCAGTCAAGGCCGTGGACGGTCGCGCCCTGCCGGCCGGTCCCGTCGCCCCCGATGTGGTGTGCAGCGACGCCAGCACCCGTGACAGTGCCGCCGGGCTGACCGCCGAACGCTTTCTGGCCTTTCCCGGCCGCGATCTGCCGCTACGTCGGGCCGTGGATTTGTTGAAGACCGCCAGCGTGTTGAAAGAGAAGCACTTCTGAATGCCCTCTTGCCGTTTATTCATTTTCCTTCTGCTGGCACTTCTGCCGTGGCGGGGAGCCCTGGCCGGCGACTGGCTGACGGTGGCCGAGCCGTCGGCGGCACCGCCGGCGGTGCCGGTGGTGAGGGCGCTTGGCACGGCTTTGGGCGAGACGCTGGACGGCCTGCTGCGCGGCCATGCCGCCCCGGCCCGGCCATTGGCGGTCCGGCTGGTGCCGGGAGCGGGGGTGGCGCCGGGGGCGTCCGCCGGCGGGGAGTTGCGGCTGGGGGTGGATGCGCCGGTATTGGTCACGGCGCATGCGCTGGCCCGGGAACTGCTCCGGCAGCGGTTGGCGCTTTTGGGCGCGGTGGGGGCCAAGGCGGGGGTGCCGGACTGGCTGGCGGCGGCTTTGGTGACGCAGGTGATGGGGGACGATGGCGGTCCGGGAGTGTCGCCGGCCGGCCTGCGGCTGCCGGAACTGCCGGGGGCGGGGATGCCGTTTGCCGATCCGACGGCATTGGCGGGGCGGCCGGTGTCACCGGAGTTTGCCGTGCCGTACCTGCTCTACGGGCGGTATTGCCTGGCCCTGGCCGTGGTGCTGGACCGTGGCGGCGGCGGGCCGGGGCAGCCGCCGCCGGTGTTGCGCCTGCTGCAATTGCAGGCGGCGGGGCATGTTTCGGCGGAGGCACTGTTGTTGACG
>JBAZJM010000506.1:0-2620 GCA_041651315.1 Lentisphaeria bacterium
CTCGCGACGGATGCAGTTACGGTCGGGTACAAACCTGAAAGGTTTAGTTTGAGAAGGACTTGCACCTCCTTACATGAGTGCGCCCACTGGCGCACTAGGCAGGGGCTTCAGCCCCTGTTCCGGGAAATCAAACGATGGCGTGCCGTAGGTACGCCGCGATTCGCCGCGTACCTGACGGCACGCGAAATGGGGGGGACGGGCAAAACAGGGGCTGAAGCCCCTGCCTATTCCCGCCCCGTCCCGCCGGGACGGGAAAACCGCAACCGTTGAGTTCTGCCAAACTCCATTGGCGGCCGCTGGCAAGCGGCCGCCGCGGCGATAGGTTTCGCAACGGCACGGCCGGCCCGCCAGCCGGGCGGCCGGTCCCTCCCGGATCCCTTCACGTCCTCATTCCACAAGGTCAACCCCCATGGCAGCACGCAGCGACGGACGCGGGGCGGCGGATTTGCGCCCCATCAGTTTTCAGCCCGGATTCCAAAAACAGCCGGCGGGCTCGGTCCTCGCCGCGTTCGGCAACACGCGGGTGATCTGCTCGGTCAGCGTGGTGCCGGGCGTGCCGCGCTGGATGCAGGAACAGAACCGCCCCGGCGGCTGGCTGACCAGCGAATACGCCATGCTGCCGGGGGCCACGCCCGACCGCGTCCAGCGCGACTCGGGACGCAACGGCGTTTCCGGCCGGAGCCAGGAAATCCAGCGGCTGGTGGGGCGCAGCCTGCGCTCCGTCCTCGACCTGCGGAAACTGGGCAGCCGCACCCTGTACGTCGACTGTGACGTGCTGGACGCCGACGGCGGCACCCGCTGCGCCGCCATCACCGGCGCCTCGGTCGCGCTGGAACTGGCCCTGCGCCAGCTGCTGGCCCGTGGCGAGCTGGGCGACTGGCCGCTGCGCGAGCACGTCGCCGCCGTCAGCGTCGGCGTGGTCAAGGGCGAACCGGTGCTGGACCTCTGCTACACCGAGGACAACGGCGCCGAGGTGGACATGAACGTGGTGATGACCGCCAGCGGCAAGTTCGTCGAGGTCCAGGGCACCGCCGAGGGCGCGCCGTTCAGCCGCGGCGAACTGCAGGCGCTGCTGGACTTGGCCGAGGGCGGCCTGCACCAGTTGTTCGCCCTGCAGACGGCGGCACTGTAACGGCGCCTGGGCCCGGCGCCTTGGAGTTGACGGCGGGTGCCCACGCCGCCCCGGTCCGGCTCTGTGGACTCTGCGGCCTCCGGTTCAAAATCCCAAACCGTTTGGGATGATAAAATCCGCCCGGCGAAATGCATTGACGGCATTATAATAAGCCCCTATGGATGCAGAAAGCACAGGAGCACGCACCGCCATGAATCCGTCGCCGTTCCCGCTTCCGCGCCGTTTCCGGACGGCTGCCGCCGGACTGGGGCTGCTGGCCGTGGCCGCCGCCCAGGCCGCCACGCCGGCGCCCGCTCCGGCCGCCGCCCCGGCGCCCGCGCCGACCCCGGCCAAGGTGGCCGCACCCGCCGCCGCCGCCCCGGCCAAGGAATCGATTTTTGACGGCGCCCCGGCCAAGGCGCCCGCCACGGCCCCGGCGTCGCCGTTGGCCGGCCTCAATGGGGTGGCGACGTTTAAGCCGGTGGCCATTTGGGCCGGGGTGCTCGGCGACGGCCTGGTCACCGTCAACCCCCTGGAAATCCGCAATCTGAGCGCCCTGGTCAAGGCGGACCAGCTCGACCCCTTCGCCGAGGACACCCTCCCGCCCCTCAAGCAGGCGCCCCCCCCGGGCAAGGAATACGTGATTCTGTCGGTGGGGCTGCTCACGGGACGCAGCATCGGCCGGCCGGATTACGTGTTGGTGGCCGGCGGCCAGGAATACCCCTGCAAGGCCATGGCCTGCGACGTCTCCCCCTATGATCCGCGGCTCATGGTGATCCGCCAGCAGGACGTGCAAAAGGCGGCCCGCCTGCTGTTCGAAATCCCCGCCGGAGTGATCACCGCCACCCTGCGGCCGGCCCTGCAGACCACCCTTCCCCAGCCGGAGGTCTCCCTGGCCTTCCGGGTGGAGCAGCCGGAGGCCGCCGCCAAGTGATCCGCAGTCTGCTGAAGGCCATGTTCCGGCTGGCGGCTTGGTTGCCGGACAGCGTGGCGGTGGGACTGGGCTGCGCCTTGGGCTGGTTCCTCGACCGGGTGCTGCACTGGCGCCGAAAACGGGTCACCAGCAATCTCGCGCTGGCCTTTCCCGAACGGACGCCGGCGGAGCTGGCCCGGTTGCGGACCCAGGTGTACCGGCATTTCGGCCTGCTCGGCGTGGAACTGCTGCGGTTGCCGGGGCTGACGGGCGCCCAAGTGCTGGCCCACACCGAGTTGCGCGGCCAGGAGCATCTTGATGCGGCCCGGGCCAAGGGCAAGGGCGTGCTGATGCTGACGGCCCATGTGGGCAGCTGGGAATGGGGAATGGCGGGCCCCTGCCGGCGCGGTTATCCGCTGCACGTCATCGTCAAGGAAGTGCGGGGCCGGGCCGGCCAGGTGGCCATTGACCTCATCCGCGGCGCCCACGGCGGCAAAACGGTGAGCCGCCGGGGGTCGGTCTTCCAACTCCTGCGCCTGCTGAAACGCGAGGCGATGATCGGCTTTATCCTGGACCAGAACATGACGGCCGACGAG
>JBAZJM010000507.1:0-2619 GCA_041651315.1 Lentisphaeria bacterium
CATGTCCTTGACGGCGTCGACCTGTTGTCTCAACATCAAGTCGCTAATGTTGTTGTTGAAGGTGAACCAACTGTTCCAGGAGACCGGCGGTGCGAGTTTCTTTTTGTTGAGCGTGGCCACATAACCGTCATTGATGACGCGGCGCAAGGCATTACAGCCGGTCCTGGAATTACCCTGGTAGGAGCCAAGCAGGATACTTGGTGAAACGATGCGCTCGCCGGCGGGCAGTGCAATGTTGATGCCCGGCATGCCGATCGTCAACCGTACAGCATCATGGCCGGCGACGGGACGAAAATTCGCAGCCCATTGGCCCGACCACCCGACGCCCACGAACCTGCCGCGGTTTGTGGAATTGTTGTGAAGCACCCAAAAGGGCAAACTGTTGTCCGATGATCGGCCGCTGGAAGCCGAAAGCGTTGTGGCTTGCGTGAGTTCCGATGTCGACACCACGAAGCCCGGCGGAGTGCCGTCGAACGGGCCGGTCAAGCCGCCCGTGCTGCTAACTAGCTGGGTTTGGCTTGCGTCCGCAAGCGTCAGGTCCAACGCCGCGACGTCAGTAATCGCTTGGGTCGGCCGCGAGCCGTGGTTCGTGAAAATCCAGCGGTATTCGAGGGCGGCGACGGCGACGTGTTCGACGCGCCAGGTGGCGGCGAGTCCGCCCTCCGGTTCGCGCCACGTTGTCTCCGTGATCTGCTGGCCCGTTGGCGACCGGGACGACGTTTCGATTTTCGTCCACGATTGCAGAAGCGCTCTGGAGGATTGTCCGCCGTAGACAAACGAACCGGGTATATCGGCCGGACTTGCGTCTAAGAGGCGGACATGGATGAAAATCAGGCAGAATAATTGGCAGGCGCGAATAAACAAGGGTGTCATAAGCGTGGTCCGATGAGCCGGTTCAAAAGTCCTGGTTTCTCTGGTGTTTCATCTTGCGGCGTAGACAAATCATTTCACGGGCCGCACGTCAACGTGACGCGGCTGCAGGGTGCGGTTCCGGTCCAGGTATTCCTTCATCACCTTGCCGCGGTCAGTCCGTCCCGTCGGCAGGGGGGGCTTGCCGATTTCCGGCGTGCAGTAGGGGGCGTAAAAGAACCCGGCATTGGGGACCGCCAAGCCCGTGCGCACATACTTGCCCTGGGCATCATAAAGATCAACCTCGTCCGGGAATTCCAACCGCCAGACCCCGGCGTCATCCAGGGCGTGGTAGTTCCAGTCCCAGCCGTACTTCTCAAAAATGTCCAGGCAATCCCGCAGGTACCCCGCCGCATTGGGCGCCCAGCGGGCGGCGCTGAATTCGCCGACCCAGATGCGGACGCCATGTTTTTTTTGGAATTCAATGACCGCGGCCAGCTCGACCTCCAGTCGTTTGGCGTCCCACATGCCGCCACCGCTGTCGCCGGTCTGGCCGGGCCATGGCACGATTCGTGTGCCATTTACCCCTTGATGGGTGTATTCCAGCGGCTGGTAGAGATGCACCGAGTAAATCACCGGCTGGCACGAATCTTTGAGCGGCGGGAACTTGTTGAACCCCCAGCACAGCATGCCCGGTCCGGGCTCAATGGCGATGGGATGCCGCCGGTCGATCTGGCGGATGGCATCAATGGTCGCCTGCGCCCAGATCGGCCAGACCGGGGGATAGGACGGCGTTTGATGCACCACAAACCAGTCCAGCGGCTCGTTGTACAGGTCGAACCAGATCACCTGATCGCGGTCCTTGCAAATTTTAGCAATGTCCCGCCAGCAGTCGATCAATACCTGCTGGTTGCCCTGGTCATACCAGTAGTCGCGGGACGCCTGTTCGCCGTCGGGCGAATAGGTTTCGGGATGGTCGTTGGGAATCTGATGCAGGTCGAGCACCACCGCCAGTCCCAACGCCTTAGCGTTGTCCAAACCGGTGGGCAATTCCGCGATCATCTTACGCCAAGCGGCCTGATATTGGCCGACCACGGATTTGGCCCGCCCAATCGGGCACATCATAAAACGGACTTGGTTGGCGTTCCACCGGAGCGCCTCTTCCAAAACCGGCCTGTCCAGGCTAAGCACGGTGAACCCGCGGTAGGGGACGGCCGGCGGTGCGGGCGTCAGCGCCGCCCCGGCCGTCAGATTGTCAACCGAGAGCAAGGAGGTGTCATACAGCTCACCGGGACAGTATTTCCCCACATGCACGGCTTTGACGAGCAGGCCGGCTCCCGCGTAGACGTTAAAGATGGTTTCCGCGCCCAGGGTGGCCGTGGCCCAGCCAGTCAGCGGATGGTAGGACACGCTGAGTTTCCGCCACTGGTTGTCCAGGCCGGTGGCCGAGACGAAAGTCCCCTTTTGGGTACCGGCCGTCCAGGCCACCGACGTGCCCGTGAAAGAGACGCCGAAACAGAGCTGGTTCAAGCCCTGGTCGGCATAGAGAGCCAACGAATTGGTGGGCGCCGAGTTTCCGGCCCAGCGGAGATCGGCGGAAATTTGCCAGGCGGCATCGGCAGGAGTGGTCCCCTTGGAAGTGTACCACGCAGTCACCAGGTCGTTCGGATGCCAGCTGGTGGCCATTTCGAGGTGACGGGCGGCGCCGATGCCGGTGGCCCGGACGGTGTCGGGGCCAAACGCTTTGTGAGTGGTCCACCACCCCACGGT
>JBAZJM010000508.1:0-2612 GCA_041651315.1 Lentisphaeria bacterium
GTCGTTGGACGCATTGGGGGTGCCGCCGACACGGGTCGGGGCGTACCAGACCCAGGGGGTTGCGGAACTGGCATTCGCCGGCATGGCGATGAAGGCTTGGTGTCCGGAGACGGTGAAGTAATTGATTTCCACGGCGTGGGTGTTGGTGGCGGCCGGCCAGGTGAGGCTGGCGGCAAGGGCGGCGGTTAGTTTCAGAGTGGTTGTGCGATGCATGGTACTGTATCCGGTAATGGGGGGCGGGGTGCCCGACCGTGATGTTGGGAACCCCCTTTTGAGGAAAGGCGGTTCCCAAACCCTCCGCCAAACCTTTTTGCTGCCTTAACGCAGGGGGCGCTTCCGCCACAAGCCCACGTGCACAAGCGCAACGTTTTGCCAGAATGGCTTGTGGCGGAAGCGCCCTCTGGTTTAAGCAACAAAAGTTTTAGGAAGGGGGATGCAGAGCGAACATGTGAGCGACCCGGCATGAGCCGGGGCTGCGGAGCGCGAAGCGCGGGTGGAGCATCCTTTTTCAAAAGGGTGGCCCCAATATCGAATGCGACGTATTCCACTTGGGAATAAGAGGTTATTACTTGGCCGGGCGCCGGTGGCGCAGGCCAGTGCCGAGCAGGCCCGCCAGCAGCAGGGTGAGCGCCGCGGGTTCGGGGACCGGGGTTGCAAAGCCGGTGACGTCAATTTCGCTGATGATCGAGGTAGTGGCATTCAAAACGACCTGGATGGCCGAGATGCCGGTGGCGAGGGCGCCGGTGTCACGGGTCAGTTGGACATGGGTGTAGCCAGAGGAGCCTTCCGACCCATCAGCGGGATAATACGCGACGTCCGCCAGCTTGTTGAAGACCGTCGGGTTGGCCACCGTGGCCACCGCCACCGACCAGCTTTGGTTGGCGTATTTAGCGGCGCTCGGCCAGCCCGCCACGACATCGACGGCCATGATGGTGTAGCCGGTGGCGCTGCCGTTGGTGCCGGTGGTGTTCAGGGTATATGTCAGCGTAACTGCATTGTTATAGGTGAACGCCGTATTGGCCTGGTCATCGCCAGGAACTAGGCCCTGGCCTTTGCCGTCATGGGTGCCGGCCAAACCATGGGTCGCGTCATTGTTTCCTTGAAACGCACCGGTTGAGGTCGCCGACAACAGGCTGTCCTGTCCGGCGTTGATCAAGTCGGTGGCGGAAATCAGACCATTGTAATTGTTGGTGCTATCGGTGGTGTAGCTGTGGGTTTCGATCACGGCGGCCCCGGCCGGGGCCAGCGACAGGGCGGCCAGGACGGCGGCAAGTGTGCGGGGGGTGAGGTTCATGACGGGAAAACTTTCGGTTGTGGGTGGGCTTCTCCAGTGAAGTCAGTGCAATAGCGAACCCGATGGCGATTGCGGCGGTGTGGTGACGGCCCTCCTTTCTGAGCGGTGAAAGCGGCAATGGAATCACGCGCCGGTCTGCTCAAAGAAAGACTTTACTGATGTCAAAATAACGGATTTCAGCTATAGTAAAATGGAGAAAACAACGGCAATTATGGATAAAAGTAAGATAAAAATTCGTGTGCTGGCGCCGCCGGAAATCGCCCCGGTCACGCGCATTGTCAATTATTTCAGATGGAAGGTCGACCCCGTGCTGCCAGACAGCGTGCGCTGTTTGCCGCGGATCATTCCGGACCTTGAACTGATCTTGGTGGTGGAGGGCGCGTTCCGCTATGTCCCGGTCCCGGGAAAAGCGGTGCCGGTGGGGCCGGGGGATGTGGTGTGCATTTTACCCAACCACCGGCACAGCTTCCAGAACTGCGGGGGCGGCGGGGTGGTCAGCGGCATTCACTGCGAACTGCTGCCGGACGCCAGTTGGGCCGCCGGCGACTACCGGCTGGATCCCGAGCCCATGCTGGTGACCCATTTCGGCGCCGACCCGGCCATCACGGCGCTGTTCCAGCGCTGCGACGCGGTGTTCAACGGTTACGGCCGCTATCGCGCCGCCCTGCTGCAGACGGTGGTGCGGGAGGTTTGGCTGATGCTCGCCGAACACTGGCAGGCCGCCGCCCGCGGCGCCCGGCGGAAACGCACCGGCGAGATGGTCGAGTATTTGCGCCGCCATCTTACAGAACCGGTGTCGCGGCAGGAGTTGGCGTGCACCTTTTCCCTGACGCCGCAACACGTCAACGCCTTGTTTCGAAATGAATTGGGAATTTCGCCGACGCAGTTTGTGAACCGCGAGCGGGTGCTGCGGGCCTATCGCCTGATCCAAAACGAAGGGGTCAGTCTGAAGGCGGCCGCCGCCCAGGTGGGGTTCAATGACCTCTTCTATTTCCTGCGCGTCTTCAAAAAAGTCACCGGCCAACGCCCCAGTCAAATCCGGTGAGTTGCGGATTCAAGTCATGTGGGGCTCTGCCCCAGGCCCCGCTCAAGGAACTCCGGCCCTTCCGCAGGAATGCTTCGGGGATTCCAAAGGGACAGGTCCCTTTGGCAGGGGCCTGGGGGCGGCGCCCCCACATGGATTGGGAATGGGATTCAGCGAACCAGGTGGTTGGTAATGAAGTGGAGGCTGGTTTCGAGGGAGGCGAAGGGGTCGTCATTGAGCCAGCCGGAATCCTGTTCGACGATGAACCACTGGCAGCCGGAGCGTTCTGCCTCC
>JBAZJM010000509.1:0-2608 GCA_041651315.1 Lentisphaeria bacterium
ATGATTTCGGCGCGCGTTCCGCCGACGGCGGCTCGATCATCCGCTCGACCACCCACCACCTGCTGTTCATGGACGGGCGCGTCGCCACCCAAAAACTTACGCCGGCCTTTGGCGGCAGCGGCGCCGAAGAGGAAAGCCTCAGTGATGTGGTGAAGTAACCGCCGCGGAGCTTGGTGGACCCGGTGGACGGCGTGGACCAAGTGGACGCCGCCACCGCCCCACCTTCATCTGATCCACAATGTCCACTGGGTCCACCGGGCCCACCCTCTCCACCACAACACGATTTCCAAGAAAGTCCCCTGCCATGCACTTGCACCCTCTCCGCAACCTTGCCATCGTCCTGGCCGCCATCGTCCTGGCCGCCGTCGCCCTCGGCGCCGAGCCGGCCCCGGCCGCCAACCTGTTGCGCAACGGCGATTTCGCCCAGGCCGCCCCCGACGGCCAGCCTGTGGACTGGAAACTGGACGCCACCGGCAACATTCAAATGACCGTCGTCCCCGGCGCCGGCCACGAGCTGGGCAGCAACGCGCTGCACGTAGTGGACAAGTCCAACTACGGCGCCGGCCTCGGCCCCCTGCGCCAGTTCGTGCCATTGCAGCCGGGCCGCGAATACGCCATCAGTTGCTGGACCAAGGGCGACGCGGGCGGCTTCCTCTCCTTCGCCCTCGGCAACAAATGGCGGCAGCGCCTGTGGCTCCGCGGCGGCGCCGAGTGGACCTGGTACGGCATGGAATTCACCTGCAACGCCGAGGAAATGGCCTGGCCCGGCGCCTACGAGGTCTGCCTCCAGGTCCAGGATCTCTGCGACGCCTGGGTCGCGGACGCCCGCCTGGAAGCGCTTAACGCCCTGGCGGCGATCACCGTTCCCTACGATCCGCTGGCGCGGATCTGCGTCCTTCCCCCCGCCGCGTTTGAGCCCAACCGCACCAGCCTGCCTGCCGGCCTGCCGAAACTGGCGCCGCGCCTCGAAGGCGCCCCCGGCCAAGGATTGCCCAAAGCAGCCACCCCCTTTTCCGCCGCCGCCAGCATCGCCATGGCCTATGACGACCAGGGCTTGATCCTCTACGCCAAGATCGACGACGACAGGCACTTTGCCAATTCCGGTGAGGACATGTGGAACGGCGACTGCCTCCAGATCGCCATCGATCCCGACGGCAATCTGAACCCCGACCGTGACGCCAAGGACATCGAACTCGGCCTCAACCTCTACGACGGCAAGCCCGGCAATTATTGCTGGACCCTGAACCGCCCCCTCGCCCCGGACGAACTGGAGTACGCCGTCACCCCGCTCAAGAACGGTTATTTCATCGCCGCCCGCCTCAAGTGGAGCTTCCTGAAAGGCGTCAACGTCAAGAATAACGGCCGGTTCGCCGTCAACCTGGTGCTCAACGACTCTGACGACGGCGTCAACCGCCGCGCCGCCGCACTGGCCCCCGGTCTCTACACCTACAAGGGCAACAAGAACAGCACATTATGCCTGCTACAGAACAGGTGTGTCCCCGTGACCCTGCTCCCCGAAGCCCCCGTGGTCAGCGACTATCTCCGCGCCAAGCTGATCGTCGTCCCCGCAACGGCCGGCGCCACCCCGGATTACCGGCTGCGCGCCACCGCCGCGGATGGCAAGGTCATCGAGATTTCCCTGCCCTGCGACACCGCGCCCCAGGCGGGCGTCCCCCTGGCGGGCACGCTCAAGCTGAAGACCGCGGACCTGCCCGGCGGCATCATCCGGCTCGCCGTGCTCAACGGCGCCCGGACCGTGGCCACCGCCACGGTGGAAAAGAAGGATTTCTACGGCAAGTGCCGCGCCCAGCTCACCGCCCTCAAGGCCCGCGGCGCCGCCAGCCTGGCCAAAGCCGCAACGGTGACGGCGAAAACGCCGCGGCCCCGACTGAGCGCCGCCACCGCCATCTATGAGCGGCAGATTGTTTTGCTGGAGAAAGACTTGCTAGAAAAAACTCAGGAGCGCAAGGACTACTACGGCGAGCGCGGCCTGCGCATTTGCGACGAACTGGCCCAGCTGTTGACGGTCATCGACGCCGAGATCGCCGACGCCCAGGCCGGCCGCGCCGCCCCCGCCGACTACCAGTACCGCAGCTCCCCCCGCACCCTGCGGAACGGCTATTTCGAGGCGGCCATGGCCGATGCCGCCACCGGCGCCACCACCGAACGTCCCGTTATTTTCTCCGGTTACGGCCACTTCAACGGTGCCATCAACGACATCGAATGGTTCCACAACATCGAGGCCAACGCCATCCAGTTTGAGACCGGCCCCGACCGCTTCATCACCGGCGAAAACCCGGACGGCTCGTTCATCATCAACCCCGCGTCAGCCATGGATCTTGCAAAAGTCCTGGAGCGCGCCTGGACCAGCAATGTCGCCGTCATCTTCCTGCTGTCGCCGCACTACTACCCGGAATGGGCGCTCACCCGCCATCCGGAGGCGGCCTGGAACTCCGGCAGTTTCCTGCGCTACGACATCCAGCATCCCTACGCGCGGAGGCTGCTGGAAGCCTACCTCACCACCCTCATTCCCGTCCTGCGCAACAGCCCCGGCGCCGGGGCCGTCCACAGTTTCTGCATCTCCAACGAACCCAGTTACCGCCCCAGC
>JBAZJM010000510.1:0-2597 GCA_041651315.1 Lentisphaeria bacterium
TTGGGCTGGTGGAAACGTGCGGTTTGGTCCTGGGAGGCAAGGCATGAAAGCCGACTATCACATCAATATTTTCTTCAGTGCGGAAGATGGCGGCTACATTGCCGACATCCCCGATCTCCAATGCTGCTCCGCGGTTGCAGAGACACCGCGGCAGGCACTGGCGGAAGTTGAAAAGGCCAAGGTCGCCTGGCTTGCCGCGGCCAAGGCTGAGGGCAAACCGATCCCCCCACCGCGTTATCGCCCCTTGATTTATCAGTCCGAATTCGTCCCTGCCGGCAGGGAGCTAGCCATTCATGACGGCGGAGATGGGTATGCTCCAACAAAGCCCAAAAGGAAGCAGAAGAAAACTTGAGCCTCATTTTTTACCCGTAAAGCCGCAGCAAATAAGGACGTGCACAGGATGCCTGGGTGTGTATTTGCGGAATCCGCACCACAAAAACGATGAAAACGATATTGAAGCGAACTGGTATCGCCGTGATAACGGCACTGGTCTTGTTCGTCGCGTACATGGCTTTCGCTTGTTGGTCGGTCGAGAGTCACCCCGTGTCGAAGCACAAGATTGTCCAGCTCCACATGGGCATGCCCGCGCACCGAGGTACGCAAGCTGCTCGGTCGCCCATGGAAGACGGAATAGCTTGACGGTGGTGGGGTCTCCTGGATCTACGGCAGTTCGCTTCAATGGTACTACTTCACCGTAGAATTCAACGGCGACGGCAATACCGTCAAATACTTCGAGGATGACAGAATGAATCGAAGACATTGGGAGACATCTGGGACGGGTACATGATGCCGACCCAAGCACCATGAAATGGACACGAGTGACTTGAGGGACGGGAGTGACCGGAGCGGGAGACCGCGCCCACATTCCGGCCCCTCCGGTCCTTGGAATCCATCGTGTCTACCGCCCCTATGCAATTACGGTTTTGCGTTCGCGCCTTCCCCGCCATTTCCTCGGCCACCCGTCATCCCGTTGCTCGCCCAAGGCTTGCCATTTTCTCCACCGCCCGGGATGTGCGATGTTAACCGGACACTTACATGCTTATTTTTGAGGATGACAGATGTTAGTTACAAAGAGGACAATCAGTTATCCCAGAGGCACGATAGAAAATCTGCTTGTGGCGGCATACCAAGCACTCCATCAACAGTACCCGGAATGTGAAAAGGAAAATCGGGAAAGTTTTCATTACGCTGACAACCTTTTTTATGACAATCCAAAAATCGGCGATAAATACGCATTCATTACCGAATATGAAGGCAAAACATGTGGCATGTGCGGTTGGAATCCACTTGGCTTTCCCACGGCAATCATTGGACATAATTGCATACTGCCAGAATTTCGCGGGAAAGGATTGGGAAAAGAACAGTTGCGTGTGGCATTAAGGCAGATTAAGGAAAATAATTTTGCAAGAGCCGAAGTTTCCACGGGATTAATTGACTTTTTCATGCCGGCACGTAATATGTATGAAGCCATTGGATTTAAAGAAGTTAAATGCGATGATCTGGAAACCGCAAAGAACAAAATACTGGCAAAGATTTATTATGTGTTATATCTCAAATAATTTTTACAAACATTAGGAAACATTATGGACGGGCGCATAATGCAACCCCAAGCACCATTGAAGAGACACGAGTGACTTGAGAGACAGGAGAGACCGGAACGGGAAACCGCAAGCACCCTCCGGTCTCTCCGGTCCCCGGAGTCCATCGAGTCCCCCCCCACTGATTGGGGACATGGCGGCACATCCATTAGATTACCGGCACGTTCCACATTGCTTTCCACGGGAGGCGACATGAAGCCCATCGAAGTCAGGGTCAACGACCGGATGCAGCGGGACTATTGTTACCTTCGCGTGGAACCGGTCGGACGCTGTTTTGACCCTGCTTTCCAGCCCGAGTTGACGCCCAGGGAGATGCTCGAGCTGGGGGTTTTTGGCGGGAAGTACCTGACCGATTGCCGGCAGGAATTCCCGGCGTCATGGTTCAAGAACGCCAAGTTGTCGCCCCAGGCTGCCGATCCCAAGGTGAACTATTTCAGGGTCGGCGCTTCCCAGCCGCTATCCTATTGGCAGGCCAAGGGCTGGATCCACCCCCAAGACCCCAGGGGCTGGTTTCAGTGGTATTGCCGGTACTACATGGGCCGGCGCACGGAGGACGACGAACGGCAGATCCGGCGCTGGCGGGCCATGCGGCGCCATCTTGCCCAGGTGAAAAAACATTGCCGCCCAGGCGACCCGGCGTGCCGGCCGGTCCAAAAACAGGCCCTCCTGCATTGGGCCTACGACAGCAGAAACCTATGATCGCAACACAAAGGCAGGATCATTTTGACAGCGGCTGTTGGGGCCACCCTTTTGAAAAAGGGTGCTCCCCAAGCCCCTTCCTAAAACTTTTGTTGCTTAAACCCGAGGGCGCTTCCGCCACAAGCCCATGTGTACAAACGTAACGTTTTGCCAGAATGGCTTGTGGCGAAAGCGCCCTCCGCGTTAAGGCAGCAAATAGGTTTGACGGAGGGTTTGGGAACCGCCTTTCCTGCTATGTAGCCGGTCGTCAAGTTGTTCTTGGAAATTTTGTTTGGGAGAAAGGAACGCCACAACCTGCTA
>JBAZJM010000511.1:0-2587 GCA_041651315.1 Lentisphaeria bacterium
TGGTGAAACTGCCGGAGACCGACATGTGCGCCCCGAGCGGACGCGGCGGACCACCGGGTTGGGCGTGGCGGGCAGAGAACATGGGCTGGCCTGTCACAAGGGTTTCGGATCGTTGCGAACCACGGCGGTGGCCGGCACCGCCGCGGCGGGTTTGAGAATGCCGTTCCGCAGGTCGACCATGTCATTGATGACGGCGAGGGATTCATCCAGCATCAGGTCACGGGCCGGCTTGTCCGGCGCCTCGCCGGATTTGAGTTTTGCCTTGGCGCGGCGGGCGCCGGCCAGGCTTTCCACTTTCTTGGTGAAGGCGTCCTCCTCGGCCTGCAGTTTCTCCCGCTTGCCGCGGTTGAGCGGAATCTCCTTGATTTTGCGGAGTTCGCCGAAGCGGGCCACCTGGCTGGCCAGCGCCTGGTAGTCGGCGTCCTTGGCCAGACGCGCCTTCGAGCGTCCCAGCAGGGTCGGCATCCACGGCCGGACATCCAGTCCCGGGGTGACGGGAACCGGGTTGATTTCGTCCCAGGCCAGGGCCGAGGGCAACTCCGCCTCCCCCAGTTCGAGGTGGTCGGCAAAGGAGGGGAAGATGATGTCGGGGGCAACGCCCTTGCGCTGGGTGGAGCCGCCGTCCACCCGGTAGAACTTGGCCACCGTGAACTTCAACGACCCCGCCTTGAGATCCTTGAAGGCGTTGGAGCGGCGCAGCAGGTCGTCGAGGTGGTAGACCGTCTGCACGGTCCCCTTGCCGTGGGTCGAGGCGTCGCCGATGATCACCGCCCGATGGTAGTCCTGCAAGGCGGCGGCGACGATTTCCGAGGCGGAGGCGCTGAGCCGGTTGACCAGCACCACCAGCGGCCCGGCAAACACGGTTGCCTTGTCGGTGTCGGCCAGCACCCGGATGTCGCGTTCGGCATCCCGCACCTGAACCACCGGCCCCTTGTTGAAGAACAGGCCGCTGACGGTGACCGCCTCATCCAGGCTGCCGCCGCCGTCCGAGCGCAGGTCCAGCACCACGCCGACCACCTGCTGCTTGGCCGCCTCATCCAGCAGGCGGCGCACATCGCGCGAGGCGCTCTTGAAATCCTTGCCGTCCCGCTTGCCCTCAAAATCGGCATAGAAGGAGGGCAGGCTGATCACCCCCACCTTGCGTCCCTGGGAAATGACCTTGACCTCCAGCTTGGCCTCCTGCTCGGTCAGCTTCACCTCGTTGCGGGTCAACTGGAGGGTTACCGGCAGGGACGAGAGGCTGCGGCCGGCCGGAACCGTCCGGAGCGTCACCTGGGTGCCCTTGGCGCCGCGGATCAGGTGGACCACCTTGTTGAGCGACATGTTGACCACGCTGCGCGGCTCCTCGCCCTGCTGGCCGACCGCCACAATGCGGTCGCCCTCCTGCAGCCGGCCGTCCAGGTCCGCCGGACCGCCGGGCATGATTTCCACAATCTTGACATAGCCGTCATCGCTGGTCAGCACGGCGCCGATCCCCTGCAGCGTCAGGCGCATGGCGATGTCGAAGTCCTCCTCGCTGGCCGGGGCCAGGTAGCTCGAGTGCGGATCATACACCTGGGTCAGGGCGTTCAAATAGACCTCCAGCACGTCAAAGCTGTCCTTCTGCTCCAACGCCTCCAACAGGTGCACATAAAATTGCAGGACGCGCTCCGCCGGCGGCTTGAGCGGCTCCGCGGGGGGTGCCGGGGCCGGCTTGGCGGCCGTCTTGGGATCCGCCTTCGCCGCCGCGGCCGCCTTGGCCTCGCGCTGGCGGTCCGCCTCGTCCTGAAGGATGGTGGCCAGCAGCTGGTTCTTCAGCCGCAACCGCCAAAGCTGGTCCAGCTCGGCCTGGGTGGCGCACCAGGGCGCCTTTGACCGGTCCAGGGGAAAATACTCGTCGGCGGAGAACTCCATCGGCGTCTTCAGGCAAGCACGGGCGAACTCAACCCGCTCCCGCACCCGCTCCACAAAGCGCGTGTAAATGGCGTAGGCCACCTCCACCCGGCCGGTCAGCAGCAATTCGCCGAGAATGTCACGGAAATGGCCGAACTCCTGGATGTCGGAGGCCAGAAAGAAACTGCGCTCGCGGTCCAAATGGTCGAAATAGTTGTCGCACCACTTTTCCGACACCATGGCATCCATCGGCAACCGCTCATAGTGGAAGCGCGGCAGCATCTGCCCGACCACCTTGCTGATCACCGCCTCGGCCTCCCGCGACTGGGGCGCCGTCCACGCCCGCGGCCCCACCGCCGCCGGGGCGCCGGCAACAACGGCTGGAGCCTGCGCCGCGGCGGAAAACGCCGTCAGCACCAGAACCCCGGCAACCGCAGTCAACCGCCGGAACCACGTCCCGGCCGGCAAAACGCAACCGATTGAAGCCATGCTTGAGCTGCCTATCTGACTTGGAATGCCTGCCGCAGCGGCACCCGCCCGGACTCGCGAAACACCTCGGGACAACGGTGGTTTAGACCCGCGTTTGGCACCGCGGTTTCCGGCCGCCGCCATTCCCCCTCCAACATAACCGCCGTCAGACCAAATTAAAACGCCGGCGGGCCGCAACGGGCACATGTCAGTTCCGTCGGGGGCTTCTCTTGCGGTGCGCTGCGTG
>JBAZJM010000512.1:0-2574 GCA_041651315.1 Lentisphaeria bacterium
ATCCGGCCGGTGACCGGATCCCCGTCCACATAGGTGCCGTACTGGCTGAGGTTTTCCACCTCCACCACCGGGCCGTTCCGCCACAGCCGGAAATGCCGGCCCGAAACGTCGCCGGCCTCGATTTGCAGCTGCGCGGAATGCGAGCGGCCGACCACGCTCTCGCCTTCGGGGATCTCCAGCACCGCATCCGCCGGCAGCCCCTTTTCCAAGATCAGTCGCATCATAGCCGTTCGCTCCTCACGCACGCCGCGCTCAATGACCAAAATACCCCGACATTCCAGAGTCCATGACCCGGATCACCACCGGAGTGAAAATAATGATAAAAACGGCCGGCAGAATGAATAATGCCATCGGAATCAGCATCAGCGACGGCGCCCGGGCCGCCTTCCGTTCCGCGGTATGGAAGCGCGCCCGCCGCAGGTCTTCCGCCTGCATCTTCAAGGTTTGCGAAATGCTGGCGCCCATCTCCGAGCTTTGGGCGACGGCGGTCACCAGGGACTTGAACTCCTCAACCTGGATGCGCTCGGCCATCGCCTTGAGCGCCTCCACGCGTGATTTCCCCAGTTCGGTCTGCTTGAGCATGATGCCAAATTCCTGCGCCAGCGGCCCGCGCAACCCCTCGTTGACCAAATGGCGGACGGCGGCGCCGAAATCCTGCCCCGCCTGCATCGCCACGGTGAGCAGATCGATGGCAAACGGCAGGCTGCGCGACATCGCCTCCTTGCGCCGCCGCGCCGCGCCGGTGACGAACACCACCGGGTAGATCCAGCCGAGCAGCGCGAAACAAAACAGTCCGATGATGGCATACCGTCCGTTGAGCGACACGATGAACGTCCCCAAACCGGCCGCCAGGCCGAACGCCGACGCCAGCAGCACCTGCATGCCGCGCACTTCGTTCACCTCCAGCGGCAGGGATGCCACCACCAGGTCAATCTCAAGCTGCTTGGTTTGCGCCGCCATCGCCGGATTCACTGCCGGACCGGCCCACTTGCCCAATGACGTGGCTTCGTTGACAAACAGGCGGAACAACCCCGGCTTGCGCGCCGCCAGTTCATCCTCGGCCACCGGCCCGGCCAGCGCCGCCTTGATGCCGACCACCAGCAGGAACACGGTGAGAAAGGCCAGCCCCTGGACCAGTGCCAGTTCCAGTTCCATGGTCAGACCTCCACCGTGACGATTTTATTGATGCAGAGGAAGCCGATCACTTCCAGCGTGACCACCGCGCCAATGGCGCACCAGCCGATCTTGGTGGTGACCATCGGCCGCATCAGTTCCGGCTGGATCCAGTAGATCAGCAGGAAGGCGAGCATCGGCGCGGAGGCCATGAAGATCGCCTCAAACCGCCCCTGGGCGGTCATGGTGCGCAACTTCTCCTGGAATTCCGTGCGGTTGCGGATGGTGTCGGTGATGCGGTCCAGCACTTCGGAGAGGCTGCCGCCGGACTGCAGGGTCAGGCGCACGGCCGAGGTCAGCAGAAAGAGGTCTTCGCCGGGCATCCGGGCGCACATCCGGTTGAGGGCCTCGGCAAGGTCGATTCCCAGGCGGTATTCGTGCAGCAGGATGGCCAGTTCTTCCTGCATCGGCCCGCCGATGTCGCGCGCCACCAGTTCCAGGCTTTGCGGCAGCGCGGCCCCGGCGCGCAGGCCGTTGGCCACCCCCACCGTCAGGTCCAGCAATTTGACTTCAAAGGCCAGCCGCCGCTGCTTGATGCGCCACGCCAGCCACCAGGCCGGCACCTGGAAGGCCAGCACGGCGGCGGCCAGCACGGCCAGCCCCAAAATCCACACATTGAGGATGTTGACGCCCAACAGGATGCACCCCGCCAGGCCGCCGCCCAAGATGGCCGCCGACAGCCGGGCCTGGCGCAGCCGTTCCGGGGTGGTGAAGCGCAGCATCGGGGTGACCGCCGGCGCCGGCCCGCCGGCATTGCCGGCGGCGGCCAGATAGCCACCCTCGCCGCGCTCCAGCCCCGCCTGGGCGATGAGCGGCGTCACCACCCACGTTCCCCAGGCAACCGCGGCAAACACCAGGATGAGCACCAGGATTTCTGCCATGTCTTGTCGTCCCCCCTGTGCCCGGTCTTAGTTCTTCGGCACAAACACGCCCATCTCCAGCCGCAGGTCGCCCTTGAGCTTGAGCTCCTCGACGAAGCGCGGGATGTTGCCGGTGGCATTGAACTGCCCGACCACCCGGCCCTGGTCGTCAAACCCCTTCTGCTCAAAGGTGAAGATGTCCTGCATCAGGATCACCGAGCCTTCGCGCCCGGTGACTTCGGAGATCTGCACGATCTTGCGGGAACCGTCCATGATGCGCGACTGCTGCACCACAATGTTGATGGCCGAGGCGATCTGTTCACGGATGGCCGCCGACGGCAACTCGAACCCGGCCATCATCACCATGTTTTCCAGGCGCGACAGGGCATCGCGCGGGTTGTTGGCGTGCACCGTGGTCAGCGAACCGTCATGGCCGGTGTTCATCGCCTGCAGCATGTCGAGCGCCTCCGGACCGCGGCACTCGCCGACGATGATGCGGTCAGGACGCATGCGCAAAGCGTTGATCACCAGGTCGCGGATG
>JBAZJM010000513.1:0-2560 GCA_041651315.1 Lentisphaeria bacterium
TTCCTCCAGGATGGTGGTTTTGCACCATGCAAGAAAGCCGCTTGACGATAGTATGTTATGAAATAAAGTCACACCGCGATGAACCCGGTTTTAAGCACAAAAATCAACTGCAACACTTGAGTGTTTATTTGACCCGTCACGTTGTTCCGGGCTCGGTAAATCCCCGGCCTGCCTCCCAACCGGGGACCGGTTGCCGCCGCGTTTCGTCCCCATTGATAATTTAAAATAATCATTTAACTTCTGCCTTTTCGTGACGATGGCGGGAAGGTTTGGCGGTTCATGAGTGCCCTGGTCCAAAACAGTGTGAGGCGGACGTTGTTCGCGATGGCGTTCCCGATGCTGGCGGGCACCTTCGCGATGAACGCCTACAACCTGACCGACGCCTGGTTTGTGGCGCGGCTGGGGACCTTTCCGCTGGCGGCGATCGGGTTCACCTTTCCGGTGATCATGCTGCTGTCATGCGTGTCAATGGGGCTGGGTTCCGGCATCACCACGCTGACCTCGCATGCGCTGGGCCGGCGGGATCCCGAAGGCGCCGCGCACTTTGCCACCTACGGGATGGCCTTTGCCGTGGCCGTTTCCGCGGTCATTGCGGTCGCGGGCTTCTGCACCATCACGCCAGTGTTCACGCGGCTGGGGGCGGACGCACACACGCTGCCGCTGGTCGGCGACTACATGCGGATCTGGTACCTCGGGGCGCCGACCATGTGCCTGCCGATGATCGGCAACGGCATCCTGATCTCGCTGGGCGATTCCAAAAGCGCCAGCCGCCTGATGATGACGGGGACGCTGGTCAACCTGGTGCTCAACCCCATTCTCATCTTCGGCTGGTTGGGGCTGCCGGCGCTGGGCATCCGCGGCTCGGCGCTGGCCACCGTTCTGGCCCAGGGGGTGTCCATGGTCTGGCTGTTCCGGCTGCTGCTGAAATACCGGCTGCTGAAACGGGACGGCTGGCGGCTGCGCGACGGCCTGGCGGCGGTGCGGGGCATCCTGCGTTTCGGCATTCCCGGCACCCTCAGCATGGCGCTGATGCCGATTTCCGCCACCGTGATCACCCGCATTCTCAGCGGTTTCGGCAACGAGGCGGTGGCGGCCTGCGGCGTGGCCGGGCGCATCGAGATGTTCGCCTTCATCATTCCGATGGCCCTGGGGATGTCGATGACGCCGTTCATCAGCCAGAATTTCGGGGCCGGCCGCCTCGACCGCATCCGGGAGGCGGTCGGGGTGTCGTACCGGTTTGCGCTGCTGTACGGGGGCGGGGTGGCGCTGCTATTCTTCCTCTTCGCGCACCCGCTCGGCGCCCTGTTCAGCGCCGATCCCAAGGTGGTGGCGATCCTGGTGGCCTACATCCGGATCATTGCCTTCGGCTACGGGCTGATGGAGACGCACCGCTACTCCGGCATGATTCTCACCGGCATGCACCGGCCGCTGGAGGCGACCCTGCTGAACGCCATCCGCGTCCTGCTGTTGCTGATCCCGCTGTCCTGGCTGGGGGCGCGGCTGCTGGGGGTGTACGGGGTCTTTTGGGGACGGCTCGTCACCGACGTCACGGTCGGCATTCTCGGCATCCTGTGGTTGCGCCGCGTCCTGCAGAGGGCATGACAATTTTGTTGGTTGGGAACCCCCTTTTGAGTAAAGGCGGTTCCCAAGCCCTCCGTCAAACCTTTTTGTGCCTTTTGCGGATTCCGCAGGCCGCCCCGTTGTCCCAATCTTAGCTTGTTGCACAGAGCGGCCTGCGGAATCCGCAAAACGAAACAAAAGTTTTGGGAAGGGGGATTCAGAGCGAACGTGTGAGCGACCCGGCAGAGCCGGGGCTGCACAGCGCGAAGCGCGGGGGGAGCACCCTTTTTCAAAAGGGTGGCCCCAATATCATCCGACCAAAACTGTCATACACCCGTCCTGCATGACGGCTGGTTTCCTTGGCGGCTGGTGTTATAGTGCCTGTCGATGGCGTTTGTCAACGTCGTCTTTATATAGCACTTTTGAATTAAGGTCCTAATCTCAGGACGCGCGGGTCTTTCGGACATGCATCACACCGGCACCCGGTTTGTTTCGTTTTGGATTGCGGGCAGGCGGCGGGTTGTGCCCTCGGGCACGGTCGCGGCGTCTGAACCCGGCGTTTGAAGCCGGCGGTGGAGTCTGCACACTTCGAACCTCGCGCGTTCCGGGTACGGATACCGTGTCCGGGAAATGCGCATGAAGCACCCTCACGCTGAAACCGCCAAGGCGGATTCGCGGGCCGCCGCCAAGGCGGCGTTGCGCCGGAAAATGGCGGCGCGCCGCGGCCGCTTGACCGCCGCCGAGCGAACCCGCGTTTCCGCGGCCATTGCCGGTCATCTGCTGGCTTGGGAACCGCTGCGCCGGGCCGCCCGGGTGGCCCTGTATGCCGCCCTGCCGGACGAGGTTGACCTGGAACCGCTGGCCAGCGCCTGCGCCGCCCTCGGCAAGCCGCTGGTGCTGCCCCGCGGCCAGGCCGCCGGCGGCTATGAAATGGCCCCGGCCGGAGAGACCCGGCCGGGACGGTTCGGCATTCTCGAGCCGTTGCCGGAGGCGCCCGCCC
>JBAZJM010000514.1:0-2559 GCA_041651315.1 Lentisphaeria bacterium
TTGTTCATGTGGGAATGGAGTCCTTGGCAAGGTCAAGCACACAACCGGGCTTCAGGCATCGCCCTTGGGCATGACGAGCCAAAGAATGAGGTAGACGAGAATGCCGGGGAAGGCGGCGCTGGCGAGGGAGAGCAGAACGTAAAGGATGCGGACCACAGTGGGATCCCAGCCGAGCCAGCCGGCAATGCCGCCGCAGACGCCGGCAATCATGCAGTGGCGGCGGGAACGCAACAACGCCATGGCGAATGTCCTCCTTACAAAACCGACACCTCCTCCACACGGAGTGGACTATATAGTGGCGGCGGCAGGAAACACAAACGGGAAAGTGAGACAGGCAATCGTGCCTGTCCGGGACGTCACGGGGAGCCGCGGCGTCAACAGCCCATGGCGTTCCAGGTTATTCGCGCCGTCCCTTTCCGGCGTTCGCGGTCATTCATGGCAGTGTCGCCGGGTGGCGCCGGATGCGTTTGGGCAGCCGCGCTTCCTCAAGCTGCAAGCCGAGGCAACTCGTCTACGGCTCAACGAGGGTGAAGACGGGGCTGAGGTGCGTTAACGCTGCCTGGGTTTGAAATAACCAAGGATGCTGTTTTTGGGATTACGCACGACAATTTGAACGTGGTCAAGCGTACGGAGGCCGGACGTTGCATAGATCGGCTCACCTTCAGTAAAGAAGGCGCGAATGGTGTCATAGGGAGGGGCTTTGTCAGCCTCCAAAAGGCCGTGCAGAGTATTGAACACGGCATAATCCAAGTACCTGGCAAAAAGTTTGGGGCCGGCATTTTCCTTTGCTGGGATGTTGTTCTCTTTGCATGTTCGTAGATAATGGTCATGTGCCCTTGAGACAATGGCGGCGGCTTGGGGATCGACAAGGTTCAGGCAATTGCCGGGTTTGATGATGGCCCCGATAACGGCGGGGCTTTTGACAAGCCCTTTGACCTTGAGTTCGTCGGCCCACTCCCACGCTCGTGCTTCACTGTCCTCCCAGAAATACACGCCTTTTCCGAGCCAGTCGTATTCATGTTTTCCGGGCGACAGGTCGTCCACACCTGTCAATACACGCTCCGCCGTGGTCTTATCGCATCCGTGATAGCCAATGATGACGCCGTAAATCATTTCAGGCGCCGGTTTTGGGGGCAATACTGGCACGGCGGTGCTGTACCCCCGGGCATGTTTTCACGGCGGGACGAGCACAGGCGACCTTGTGTTCACCAGCACCCGTGCTGACTTCGCGCAGGAAATCACGGGCAGACTTCTTGGTCCGCAAGACGATCCGGGCTCCGCGGTCAAGCGCGTCAAGCGTCCTTTGGATTTCGCTGGGCACTGCTTTCGGCCGAGAAAAAGTCATGGACATAACTCCGTGTGTGTAACGATTCAAGCATATATCGTTCCAATCGGATTTCAAAACAGGTTTGACGGAGGGTGTTGGAACCGCCTTTTCTCAATAAGGGGGTTTCCAACCGCCAATAATGTCATGCACCTCCAGAACGTCCGTGACGGGGCAAGGGTGCCCCGTGTCCGGCCTGGTCAAAAACGTGAGACAGGCAATCGTGCCTGTCCGGGGGCGTCACGGGGAGCCGCGGCGCCAACCGCCCGTGGTGTTCCTGGTTATCCGCGCCGTCCCTTTCCGGCGTCCACGGTCATTCATGGCAATGCCATTGGGGGACGCCGGATGGGTTTGGGCAGCCGCGCTCCCTCAAGCTGCAAGCCGAGGCGGTCGCCGGCCGGTTCGGCGAGCCCGGCGATGCGCTCGCTCAGCCCCAGCTCAAACAGCACGCTGGCATAGATGCCCAGCGAGACGGACGGAGCGCCCCGCTCGACCTTTTGCCGGGGGCTGCGCGCGACAACGGCGCGCTCGCCCCGCGCACTTGTGCTTGACAGTGGCGGTCTCGACGATTAGACTTGATGCCATGAGCAACGAGGCGTTTGACGAATTGCGGCGTCAGCACATCCGCCGGTTCCTGGCCTTGCCGGCGGCCGAACGGCTGGATTGGGCGTTGCGTGGCGGCCGGGAACTGCGTGACGCCCTGACGCCGGAACGGGCACAGATCGGGGAGCGGTTGCGCCATGGCGGAAAACGGTGCCAGCGACGTTTGGGCGAAATTATTGCGCCAATTGCGGGACGACAAGGTTGACTTTGTGGTCATCGGCGGCGCCGCCTTGGCCTTGCACGGCTTGCCGCGGACCACTCTGGATGTGGACATTGTCGTGTCGGCCCAGGCGCTGGAGGATCTGTTTCAGGCGTTGCAGGATCGTCAGGCACTGATTACGGACCAGGCGGCCATGCGCGGTCTGGCGTTCACGCCGGAATTGGCCATCGGACAATGCCTGTCCTTCCATGCCCCCGGCGGCGCCGACGTGCTGGATGTCTTTTTGGAATCGGCCGCAGTCATGAGCGAGTTGCTCGCCGACGCCGAATTGATTCAGATGGGCGGAGTTGCCGTCCCCGTCGCCAGTTTGGCGCGGCTGCGGGCCATGAAATCAGCCATTGCCCGGCCCATTGACCTGGCGGACGTTCAGATGATTGATGAGCTGACCGCCCTGTTGGACGCGAAGCCGCGC
>JBAZJM010000515.1:0-2556 GCA_041651315.1 Lentisphaeria bacterium
GCGGTAGGGTGCGTTAAGCAGCAGCAGGCCCGTGCCGCGCAGGCCCCTGCCCTCCTCTCCCGCGGGAGGCCAGTGGAGTTCCAGGCGGAAGGTGGACGGGATGCCGAAGTTCTTCAGACCTTCCACCATGGATTGATGATGACCCGCCGCCAGCAGCGGATACCACACCAGCGTGCACAGTCCCGGGGCTTTTTTCTGCGCGGCGGCGACAGTGGCGACGGTCTGGGCGTACTCGGTTTTGACTTCGTAGCTGGGGTCTATCAGCAGGACGCCGCGTTGATTGGCGGGCGGCAGGAGCGCGAGGATGTGCCGGTGGCCATCCTGCGCGTGGATATGAATGCGGCGGTCCGTTTTGCACGCCTGGCGTAGATGGCGGACCTCGCCGGGGTGGCCCTCGCACACGTGGAGGGTATCCTGCGGGCGCAGGAGGCCGGCGGCCGTCAGCGGAGAACCGGGATAGGCGTTTTGGTTTTCATACGTATCGCGCAGGAGGGCAAGCCAGGGGTGCAGGCCGGGTGGAACATCCGATGTTTCCAGCAGGGGCAGCAGGCCGGTGCGGTACTCCCGCAGGCGGGCCGTCTCCGGCGCCGTCAGCGGGTACAGGCCGCGTCCGGCGTGGGTTTCGTAATACGTCAGTGGGGCGGGCTTTTGCGTATAGCGCGCCAGCACCAGCGCAAGAATGGCGTGTTTGGCGGCATCCGCCGCGTTACCGGCGTGATAGGCGTGCTGATAGGAGTACATTAAATGGTGAGTATCCTGTTTTACCCCTTGATGCCAAGAGGAGTTAACGCTAAACTGGACCGTACGTTCCAGTATTGGACTTATTTTTCTTAAGGAGATCAAGATGGCTCGACAAATGACAGGGGAGGCCGCCGTGCAGCATGGGCGCCCCAGCCGCAGGGGATGGGTGCTGGCCGGGGTGGCCCTGCTGGCGCTGGCGGGAGGCATCGGCTGGAAGCTGACCCACCGCGGTGCGCCGGGCGCGGGCGGGCCGGGCGGCATGGGCGGCATGGCCCTGCCGGTGGAAGCCACCACCGCGCGGCAAGGTACAATGACCGAAACACTGGATGTGCCCGGGCAGGTACAGGCCGGGGAAGGTGTGGTTCTGGCGCCGGAAATTGCCGGGCGGGTGATAAAAATCGGCTTTGAGGACGGCAGCAGGGTGAAGGCGGGGCAAGTGCTCTTCCGGCTGGATGACAGCGTGCAGCGGGCCGCGCTGGCCCAGGCCCAGGCCAATTTGCAGGTGGCCCTGAATAATCTGGGCCGCTACCAGCGTTTGCTGGCCGTAAACGCCGCCAGCGCCCAGCAGGTGGATACGGCTCAGGCATCGGCCAGGCTGGCACAGGCCAACGTGCAGTTTGCGGCGGCGAATCTGGGCAAGGCATGGATACGGGCGCCTTTTGACGGAGTGGCGGGCATCCGCGGCATCAGTCTGGGGGATTATGTGGTGAACGGACAGCCGCTGGTGAGCGTGACGCAGAACGAGATGCTGAAAGTCATCTTTAAAATGCCGGAGCAACAGGCGCGGATGTTGCAGCCGGGGCTGGGGGTGAGCATCCTCCGCAGCGGCGACTTCGGCAGCAGCGAACTGCTGGCGGAAGCCCCGGTGACGGCAGTGGACGGGCGGGTGGACCCCGCCAGCCGCACGGTGCAGGCCAAGGTGGTGCTGGATAACCGTTCCGGCATGCTGGTGGCGGGCGAATTTGTGCGCGTGCGCGTGCCGACGGCAATGGCCAGCGATACGGTGATTGTGCCGGAGCAGGCGGTGGTTCCGCAGGGGGGCCAGACCTACATGTACGTGCTGAAGCCGGGGCCGAAAGGTGGGTTACTGGCCAGCCAGACGCTGGTGGCGCTGGGTCTGCGGGTGAACGGCGAAGCGCAGGTGGTGGCCGGGGTTGCAGCCGGACAAAAAGTGGTGACGGCGGGCCAGCAGAAGTTGATGGCTCCCGTAATGCCCGTGATGCCGGTGACGCCGACAACCGTGGTGCGCAGTGCTCCGCCGGTGGAAGAGTTGCGGTAATTTGCGATGAAGCTTTCCGACATCTCGATTTCACGGCCGGTGCTGGCCACGGTGATGAGCCTGGTGATTGTGCTGCTGGGGCTGGTGGGTTTCCAGACCTTGAGTGTGCGCGAATACCCGAACATCGACGAGCCCGCAGTGACAGTGACAACGACGTACTCCGGCGCCAACGCGGAAATTATGGAAAGCCAGGTGACCAAGCCGCTGGAGGATAGTCTGGCGGGGATTGAGGGCATCCGCTTCATCAAGAGCACCAGCCGCGAAGGCGCGAGCATCATCAACATTACGTTTGAGCTTTCCCGCGATCCGGACAGCGCGGCCGCCGACGTGCGCGACCGGGTGAGCCGTGCGCGCGGCGCCCTGCCCGACGACGTGGATGAGCCGGTGGTGAGCAAGGTGGAGGCGGACAGCACGCCGATTATTTATCTGGCATTGCAGAGCCAGAGCGCCACCACGGGGCAGCTGACCGACCTGGCCGACAATTACGTGAAAGACCGCGTGCAGACCATTAACGGTGTGGCGGAAGTGAACATTTT
>JBAZJM010000516.1:0-2551 GCA_041651315.1 Lentisphaeria bacterium
GAGTTGATCGGCGAGATCAACCTCCAACGGAAGAACGACGCTGCGAGAGCCGGATGCGGGAAATCCGCCTGTCCGGTTCGACGAGGGGGAACTGAACGGCCACCGGGCTGTTCAGCTCCTTACTCTACTGTCTCCGTGAGAGAACGATTTTGAAGTGAAAATCGTATGAATTAGGCTTGGCACCCTTTGGCGTCATTCGAGTGGGATGATCGAGCGCGAGCGCGAAAAACCCCAACCAGCCGGCCCTTCGCGCTCAGCGTAACGGCGCTCGCGCTCGCCTCTCGCACTCGAAACGTTTTTGCGGTCTTCGCTCTTCTGCTCAGGAAGAATTCCCACCGTTCAAGAACGGCGCCCCCTTGATCCGGACTTTTGAAAACGGCTTCCCCACCCCCCCCAAAATGGCACCCCATGTGAGACGGGCAAGCGTGCCTGTTCTGGCCTTCCGCAGGGTTGCGGCGCGACGGACGTCCCCCGGCCGCCCGAGGTCGGTCGGGCTTCCTTCAATATTCGATCTGACTTGGGCCCCTATATTACATCCCATTTTGGCCGGCAATTCTTGCCGGCCGGCAACGGTTCAGCAACGGTCTTTTCCCGGTTTTTCCCATGAACATTTTGACAGGCCTTTTCGAGCACATGGTGCTGCAGCGCGGCGCCGGCAACCTCAGCGATTCCCCGGTCACGGGCACCTGCGATACCGCGGGTGAGATGTTTGCCACGGTGGCGGGCGCGTCTGGTCAACCGCCGGTGTGGGCGGAACCGCGGCGGGTGGGGCGGGCGGCAAAGGGTAAATTTTCGGCGCAACTGGCCGGGATTCCCGCGGGCGGCCCGTATGCGGTGACGCTGGAGATCCGGCCCGCCGCGGGGCGGGTGCGGGAACGGCTGACGGTGCGCGACGTGCTGGTGGGCGACGTTTGGTTGCTGGCCGGCCAGTCCAACATGCAGGGGTGCGGCCTGTTGCAGCAGCCGCTGCCCAAAGTCCCCGAAGTGCGCGCCTTCTACATGACCGACCGCTGGGCGGTGGCCGCCGAGCCGGTCCACAACCTATGGGAGGCGGTGGACCGGGTGCATGTTGATTTGAACGGCGGCGTGCCGCACGCCAAGCCGGCGGCGGACTGGGGCACCGGCCCCGCGGTTTCCTTCGGCCAGGAGATGTGGCGGCGCCGCGGCGTGCCCCAAGGATTGCTCGCCTGCGCCCATGGCGGCACCAGCATGGAGCAATGGGAGCCGGCCCGGCGCGATGAGGGCGGGGCCAGCCTCTACGGCGCCCTGGTCCGCCGGCTGCGCAAGAACGGCGGCCGAGTGGCCGGCCTGCTGTGGTACCAGGGGTGCAGTGACACTAATCCCTCGCGCCTGGTGGAACTTTACACCCCGCGCATGCGGAAGCTGTTTGCCGCCTTCCGCCGCGACTGCCATGACCCGGACCTGCCGGTGGTTTTGGCGCAGATCGGCCGGGTGGTGGGCCAGGACTGGACTCTGGCCGCCGGCTGGAACTCCATTCAGGAGCAGGAACGCCAGTTCCAGCAACGGGTGCGCCGGTGCGCCGTGGTGCCCGTGATCGACCTGGCCATCGACGACGGCATTCATGTCGGCGAGACGGAACAGCATCGCCTGGGGCGGCGTTTCGCCCAGGCCATGGAGGCGTTGACGGGAGCGCCGGCCGCCGGCCCCCTGCCCATTGCCCACGCCGGCTGCCGGCTGCGCCGCTGGCGCGACAAGGCGGTGCTGGAGGTGCGCTTTAAGAATGTCGCCGGCGCCCTGCGCGCCGCCGGCCGGCCCGCCGGTTTTACCGTCAGCATGCCCGGATTGAACAATAACTTGGTGTTTGACACCCGGCTGCATGGGGACCGCGTCGAACTGCGTCTGACCCAGTCGGTGACCTCATGCACCGGCGCCAGTGTCCAGTACGGCCAGGGCACGGACCCCTACTGCAACATCACCGATGAGCTGGACCGCTCCCTGCCGGTGTTCGGCCCCGTGGCCACCGGCAAGCCCCGGGCGCTCTCCCCGCCGCTCACTCGCTGGCGGGTCAGCCCGCTGCTGCCCTCGGCCGGCAAGCTGGAAGGCTTGGCCTGTCCCGGCCGGGAGGCTGCCACCGAGCGGCGCACCTTCCCCAATGACTACTGCAGCCGGCACGAGGAGCTGGCAGCGGCGGGGGCGGCTGATCCGGTGATCATTTTCGCCGGCGCCTATGAGTGTGCGGAAGCGATGGCCCTGTTCCTGAACTTCGGCTATGACGGTCCGGTCAAAATGTGGGTTGACGGCCGCGAAGTGTTTGCCGACCCGAAGGGCATTAATCCGATCCTGCCGGCCGAGGACTCGATCGCCCTTCCCGGCGAGGTGGGGCGGCATGAACTGGTGATCGCCCTCGGTGCCAACCACGGCCAGGCGTGGGGCATCTTCGCCCAGTTCGAGCGCACCGACCTGCCCCGCGACCTGCTCTCCCAGCCGGCGGCGTACGGCAAATGCCTGCCGGCCTGGCTGGGCTAGTACCCCGTTGAATTCCAGGTGGGATGCGGCGCCTCGGCGCCGCTTTCCAGAGGGCGGCTCGACG
>JBAZJM010000517.1:0-2540 GCA_041651315.1 Lentisphaeria bacterium
TGCTGTGGCAGCACCGTTACGAGGAGCACCTGGCGCCGCCGGCCACGTCGCCATTCGAGGTGGTGTACAACCACCGGTTCGAATGGGGACAGGAAGGCGATTTCTGGCCGGAACCGCTGCCCGCCGGGCGCAAGGTGGTGGACGGCGGCAAGAAGGGACAAAGCGGCTGGGGGCGCCCGGCCTTTTGGGCACGCAACGCCTGCAACGGCCAGACGGCGGTGTGCGAACTGGCCTGGGGCGGCAACTACCAGTTTGAATTGGATTGCCGGACGTGGGATGATTTCATCTGGGGCGCCTCCCACCCCAACCAACGCAATGCCGCCCTTTATTTCCGCATGGGCTTGTCCAGTGCGGAGGCCGCCCTGCGCGTGCTGGACGCCGGCGAAACCATCACCACCCCCGCCGTGCACCTGGGTCTGTTCACCGCCGACACGGACACCATCGTCCAGGCCACCCACCAGCACGTCCGCCACACCGTCATGCCGGCCCAGATCCCCGGGCGGCACGTCGAGATCGAGGCCAACCATCGCGGTTACCTGTGCGACCGCGAGAACGTGCCGGACATCATCAAGGACGTGGAGGTTGCCGCCTCGCTCGGCACCGAGCTGTACGTCATCGACGCCGGCTGGTACGGCAACGAACCCAACCATTGGTGGAACAATGTGGGGGACTGGTTCGAGGGCAAGTGGATGGCCGGCGGCATGCAGCGCATAGTCGACCGGGCGCACGCGCTGGGCATGAAATTCGGCCTGTGGGTCGAGATCGAGGCAGCGGGCGCCGGCAGCACGCTGCGCAAGCAGCATCCGGAATGGCTGCTCAAGAGTCATGACAAGCCCGTCGCCGACGGCCGCGCCCTGGATCTGACCAATCCCGAGGTCCAAGCCTTTGTCGAAGGCGAGATCGCCCGCCTCATTGGCGACTATGGGTTGGACATGTACCGGATTGACCACAACCACTGCCTGACCCCGGCGCCGACCCGCTCGTATCAAGGTTACACGGAAGACCTCGTCTGGCGTTATTACGACGCCCTGTACGCCATCTTCGACCGCCTCCGCGCCCGTTTCCCCGCCGTGGTGTTCCAAAACTGTTCCGGCGGCGGCGGCCGGCTCGACTGGGGCACCATGGCCCGTTTCCACAACGTCGAATTGTCCGACTGGATGCGGCTCCCGCGCGGCTTCAAGATCCTCAACGGGGTCAGCTTCTCCTTGCCGCCCGAAATTCTCATGCGCGCTTTCGGCACCGAAGCCGGACAGCAGGTTTTGGACGGGGACGTGGACGCCCAGCTCCGCCACAATTTCTGCCGGATCATCCTGCGCGGCACGGCACCCAGCCTGGATGAACTGACGCCGTTCCTGCGCCAGCGGGTGGAGCATTACCTCGCCCGTTACCGGGAGGTCATCCGGCCGATCCTGACCGGGGACGCCCGGGTGTTTCACCACACGCCGTTCCTGCCCTTGGTCGCCCCTGCGCCGTGGTGCGTCCTGGAATACGCCGCGCCCGACCGCACCCGGAGCGTGGCGGTGCTGCTGCGCGCCGGCAATGCCCCCGGCGACGCGTTCGTGTTCAAACCGCGCGGCCTGGATCCGGCCCGCGAGTATGACGTGACGTTCGACAATCAGAACACGACGGTGCGTTTCTCCGGCCGCCAGTTGACGCAGAAGGGCGTCACCGTTTGCCTGGAGCGTCCCCTGAGTTCGGAAATGCTGCTGATCACGGTGGTGCACCCATGAAATTCAGTTATGTCCTGCCCGATCCGGCGCTGTACCGGAACTGGGATGAGTTCACCGGCGACCTGGCCGGCGTGAAAGCCGCCGGCTACCAGGCCGCGGAATTGCAGATCGCCGACCCGCGGGCCTTCGACCAGGCACGCGTGAAGGCGGCCCTCGACCAGGCCGGCCTGCCGCTCGCCGCCTTCCAGACCGGCGCCTCCTACACCACCCATGGCAACTGCCTGTGCACGGCGGACACGGCCGTGCGCGAGCGGACGGTGACGCTGCTCAAACGCTTTGCCGACCTGGCCGCCGCCTGGGGCGCCGTCATGGTGGTCGGCTCGCTGCAGGGACGGCTCAAGGACGAGCCCGACCGTGACACCGGCAGCGCCCGCATCGCCGAAGCCCTGACCGAGGTCGGCCGGCATGCCACGGCGGCCGGGGCGGTCATTGCCTTCGAACCGGTCAACCACGGCGAGATCGGCTTCCACAACACCATTGCCGAAGCCGCCGGCCTGGTGCGCCGCCTGAACCAGCCTGGCATCCGCCTGATGGTGGACTCGTTCCACATGAACATTGAGGAACAGGACATGCTGGCGCCGCTGGCCGGCGTCCGCGACCTGCTGGCGCACGTTCATCTCTCGGAAACCAACCGCGACGTGCTCGGCACCGGCCACTGGCCCACCGCCGCCTTTTTGGCCGAGCTGGAACGGCTCGGCTACGGCGGTTTCTGCTCGGTCGGCGTCTACAACACCCGCCTGCCCCGCCGCACCTGCATCACCCGCTGCGCCGCCGCGTTGCACACCTGAGTTCCGTGGACCTTGTAGACAC
>JBAZJM010000518.1:0-2538 GCA_041651315.1 Lentisphaeria bacterium
GGCGGCTGCTCTTCACTCCCGCACCCGTTAGGGTGAGAAGCGGAACTAACCTGAGATTATTCATGAAGGTGCTCATTTGACCCGTCGCTGACGTTCTGGGCTCGGATGACCGCCGCTTCCCGTGGGCCGTCCACGCCAGGCCATTCCAGCCGAGCCGCGCACGTCAGTAAGCGGTCTTCATGAATAATACAGGCTAAGGCCTTTCAATCTGACGGCGTGTGATTGGCGGGGGGCAGCGGGACCACGCACCGGTGGCGCTCCCCCATCCTTGATTCCGAATGCAACCATGGGCGGGAACCGCCGTGGGCGGAGCCTGCCCTCAAACCATGAAATTTTACGTGTCACAAGGTGCTAGCATAGAGATTTTAAGGAAACCACGCCCCCGTCATCATTTGTCGTTTGCGCCTCGCCCTCACGGTTCTCCGTGGCAGGATGTCCCTGTCCCCGTGAAAACGTGAATCCGCGTCCCAACGTCCTACCATCCGAGGAGAATGGATCATGCCACGCAAACTCCCAATGCTGTCTCTCCTGACGGTTCTGTTGGTTATGGCTGCCTGGCCGGCCCCGGCCGGCGGCATTGTCAATGTCGGCACCGCCTCCTCCTTTACGTACATCTGCAATGTCACGGACATGATGGCCAATGCCACGGAGGTTGACAATCTCGAGTATGACGACATGGGGCTGTCGTTGCGCACGGCCAACTGGGGCTGGGCGAACCGCTATTCCTATGTCATGTGGCATTTCCAGACCGGCAATGCCGCCACGACCTTCGGCACCGACCTGAAAATCAGCGGCCGCTACAACAACATTGATCCCGGTTGGGGCGACTGCGCGGGGTTTGTGTTTGCCAGCACTTCCAGCAGCACGCCGGTCTACCAGTGGACTCCGGTCAAGTCGTTTTATGGCGTACAAAATGACGCCACCTGGACGCTGGAAGAGCTGGGTGCCCAGTTTGGCGGGGGCACGGATCTCTATGTCGCGGTGGCCATCCGCACACCGTCGAGCAACACCGGCAACCGGATGCTGGCCCAGTTGTTCCGCTCCGTGGACGGCGCCCATCCGTTCGTGCTCACCGGTTCGCTGAACTCCACCAGCCAGGCGAAGGAGGCGGTGAACCTGTTGAGCGAACCCGATTTTGAGGAAAGCACCGCCGGTGGCTGGGTATGGAGCCGGAATCTCTCCCCCACGGCATCCTGGTCCTTTTCCGCGACTCCGAAATACAGCGGAGCCCAGTGCGTGAAGTTCACCTATGGCTCCAATTATTTCGCCAACCGGTGGGCCCGTTTCACCCAGACCGTGCCGGTGCATGCCAACAGCGCCTATGAGTTTTCGGCCTATGTGAAGGGGACGACCGTGACGGCCTCGGGCGCGGCCCTGGCTGCCGGCTCCAATGCGGCCACCCGGGTTTATTTCCCCTCGGGAACCTTTGACTGGACGCGGTACTCGCTGACCATCGATTCCGGGACGAACACCAGCCTGCCGTTCCTGTTTCACTTGGAGCGCAAGGTGACCGCGCTCTATGTCGACGATGTGAAGCTGACCGAGATCTTCCTGGGCAATTCAGGTTTTGAAAAAAGCCTCAGTTCGCCCTCGCCCTGGACGTATTCCGTGCAGGGCAGCCCGGTGCAGAGCGGCAGTGTGGTTTCGGGGGTCTCGGGAAACAGCGGCCGCTGCTTCAAATTCACCTACGGTTCGGCGCAGAACGGTGACGACGGCGCGCGCATCATCCAGACGGTGAGCAACCTTCGCCCCAACACCCGTTATGTCGCCGAGGTCCGTTACAAGGGCACCGGGGTCGGCTGGGCCGCCATGATCACCGGCCTGAACTGGACCATCTTCAAATTTTTTCCCACCGGCGACACGCCGGATTGGACCACCATGGTCATGCCGTTCGAGACGGATGGCACGGGGGCAACCTGGCCTTTCGTCGTGCAGGTTAAGAGTACCACCACCGAACTCTATGTGGATGACATCAAAATCTACCGGGACTGCGACTATCACTGCCATGACGCCGCTGCCGACAGCGCCAATCTGATTAAGGGACCGTCGTTTGAGAAAGCCACCGACCTGCGGGTGGGGGACTACACCCGCTGGTGGCTGAGCCAGGGGGCCAGCGGCGGCGATGCGACTGCCGCCGTCATCACGTCGGAAAACCTGCGCGGGGGCAAGTCGCTGAGATTAGCGGGCAACACGGCGCCGTGGGGCGACAACAAGCACAGCGCGCTGCTTCAGTGGGCCGACAGTCTGAGCGCCAACACCACCTACCGCCTGACCGCCTCCGTCAAGGGCACGGACGTGCGCGAGGCGTGTCTGATGGCCGACTGGACGAACCGGGCCTATCTGCCTTTCGGCACCTACGACTGGACACCGGTGTCCCTCGACTTCACCACCGGCTCCACGGGAGGATCGGTGATTGTCGGGCTGATGGCGCTCAACCGGATGACCGCAATCTGCCTGGACAACGTCAGCCTGCGGCCGTTGACCAAAACCACTGCGGCCCCCCTGGTCGGCGGCGATGTGGCCCAGGTGCAGGCGGTG
>JBAZJM010000519.1:0-2538 GCA_041651315.1 Lentisphaeria bacterium
TCGCCTTCATCATGGACGGCAATGGCCGCTGGGCGCAGAAAAAGGGTCTCGCCCGCCTCAAAGGGCACAGCGAGGGCACGGCCACGGTCAAACGGGTGATAGAAGATCTTAAGAATCATGGCGTTAAGGTTGCAACCTTTTACGCATTCAGCACGGAAAACTGGAAACGCAGCACGGAGGAAGTCTCCGGCCTGTTTGATCTGATGCGCCTCTGGTTCCGCAAGGAACTGAACGAAATCATCGCCAAGGGCGTGCGCATCCGCTTCATCGGCAACCGTACGGATGGCAAACTCGCGCCGGACATCCTCTCCCTGATGGAGGAGGTCGAGGCCAGAACCGCGCACCTGAGCACCATCACTGCCATTTTCGCCATCAATTACAGCGGCCGGGATGAACTCACCCGCGCCGCCCAAAAATCGGCCCAAACCGGCCAACCGCTTCAGGAATGCCTGGATACGGCCGGCTACCCGGACCCGGATCTTGTCATCCGCACCAGCGGCGAGCAACGCCTCTCCAACTTCCTGCTCTGGCAATTGGCCTATGCCGAACTTTACTTCACCGATGTGTCCTGGCCGGACTTCAGCTCCACGCACCTGCAAGCGGCCCTGTCCAGCTTCCTCACCCGCCAGCGCCGCTTCGGCGCCGTCCCCGCCACCCCCGCCGCCTGAAAGCGCGCGCTTTTTCCTTGCCAAGGGGCGGGGCAAAAGGCACCTTGCCCGCATGAACCACGATTTCCTCGCCACCTTCGCCACCTGGCTCCAGCAATTCCCGGGGGGCGAAACCGCCTTCACCACCCTGATATTTATCATCGTTCTCGGCATTCTCATCTTCGTGCACGAGTTCGGCCACTATTTCGCCGCCCGCAGCGTGGGCATCCGCGTCACGGCTTTCAGCATTGGCTTTGGCAAGGAACTCGCTGGCTGGAGGGACCGCCACGGCACGCGCTGGCAACTGGGGTGGATACCCCTCGGCGGCTACGTCCAGATGCACGGCCAGGAGGACGGCAAACCGTATGAGGAGAGCGCAGACAAGGACGCTTTCGGCAGCAAATCTGTTTTTGCCCGCATGTGGGTGATTGTTGCGGGGCCGTTTGCCAACCTGTTGTTTGCTTTCGTGCTTTTGTCGTTGGTGATGCTTACGGGCGATCACAAACTCAAGCCTGAAATCGGCGATGTGGTAAAGGATATGCCTGCCTATGGCCAGCTTCAAAAGGGCGATCTCATCCGCCTGATTGACGGCAAACCCATCATCGAGTGGGACGACATGCAAAGCTACGTGGAAGCGCACCCGGGCAAGACCGTCCAACTGGTGGTGGAACGCGCCGGAGCCGCCGCCAGCATCAACCTTACGCCCACCACCACCACGTTCAGGGATCTCTTGGGCGACATGCACACGGTCGGCCGCATTGGTATTGCCCCGTCGTACGCCACGTTTGTCGTCAAACATGCGCCTGCCGCCGCGCTGAGGGAAGGGGCCCTCCGCACGTGGGAACTCATTGATCTGACTTTGAAATCATTAGGTAAACTGGTCATTGGCGCCATCTCGGCGGATAACCTCACCGGTCCGCTCGGCATCGCCAACATGGCCGGCCAGACCGCCGCCAACGGCCTTTTCGCCGTCAGCATGTTCATGGCCATCATCAGCGTCAACCTGGGCATCGTAAACCTGATTCCCTTGCCGATTCTGGATGGCGGCCACCTTCTGTTCCTCGCGTATGAAGGCTTGCGCGGCCGCCCCCTGTCGGCCCGCATTCAGGCAGCCGCGCTCAAGGTCGGGCTGGTCTTCATCGTTACGCTGGCCGTGTTTGCCACGGTTAACGATCTCAAACGCATCAGCCTTTTCTCCCGCCTTTTGGGCGCAACGCCCGCCGTTGAGGCGAAGGTGGACACACCGGCGGCATCTAAATAAGCCTAAGACATTGCCGCGCGGGCATCTTCCCGCTACACTCCGCCGCAACGGATTGGAGAATCCCCGCCCAGGCGGAGCCCCATTGCGAACAGAAGCGAAAGAGCCCCATATGCGTCCCACCCCCCGCATCTACACCAATCTGGCGCTGGCAGTCCTTGCCTTGTCCTCGCTGGCTGCGCCGGTCTGGGCCGCGCCGGTCAAGTCGGTCCGGATTCAGGGGAACGAGCGCGTGGAGGTTGAGACTATCCAGTCTTACCTGCCGTACAAAACCGGCACCGAGTTCAACCCGGATGATACCAGCCGCATCATCCGCTCGCTGTATGCCACCGGCCTGTTCGCCAATGTGGAACTCAAGTTTGATCCTGCCGCCGGCACCGTCAACGTCAACGTGGTTGAAAATCCGATGGTCAACCGCGTGGCCTTTGAAGGTAATAAGGATATTGATACCAAGCGCCTGAACGAGATTGTCGGCCTCAAACCGCGCGCCATCTATTCCCCCGCCAAGGTGCAGGAGGATGTGCAGGCCCTGCAGGCTGCCTATCGCGCCCGCGGCCGCTTCACCACCACTGTCAACGCCCAGCTTATCCAGCGGGATCAAAACCGTGTGGACGTCATCTACGCCATTCAGGA
>JBAZJM010000520.1:0-2531 GCA_041651315.1 Lentisphaeria bacterium
GCCGCGATTTCCCACAACCCGATGCCGGCGGCGTACCGGTGCGAGTTCGAGAAATGGACGTCCTGGTACTTGCCGCGGGCCGACATGAAATAGCGGTAACCGGGTTCCACCGGGATCAGCAACTGCGACTTGAACACCGCCAGGCCGCCCCCGCCGCTGAGCTTGAGCGCCCGCTTTCCGGCAAAGGCGCCTCCGGTGACGATCTCGGCCCGCATGTTGTTGCCGTCATGGGCGGGCAGCCAGCCGGGAATGCCGTCCGCCGTGCCGGTGGGGGCGGTCTCAAAGCCGGCGTTGAGCTCGGGCGCCGCCAGCAGGTTGGCCACGGTCGCGGCACGATGGTCCTGCGCCTCGGCGGCCAACAGGGCCGGACCGAGCAGCAGAGACGTCAGCAGGCAGGTGGTTTTTAGCACGATAACTCCTTGTGGCACGTTAATCTTTTTGTTAAAAATTATGCTCTCACAGAGGCACGGAGCCACGGAGAAATAATCAGAGCCGGGAACGAAGCGCCACTCCTGGGCGCGAGAGTGACCGGTCAGAAGGAATCCACTTTCTTAAGGTACAGTGCAATCCTTATGACCCGTCACTAACGTTCCGGGCTCTGATGCCTGCCGCTCCCCGTTCGCACGGATTGATTTCTCTGTGGCTCTGTGAGAGAAGACGTGTTCGCATTAAAATCGGGGTCGGCGGCTCAATTTTCGGTGAGGTCGCACATGGGGAGGGTGATGCCGGACTTCTGCTTCCCCTCGACATGACCGTCGCAAAAGGCCATGTTGGCCTTGCCGCCGTGGATGAACCCGGCCATGCAATATTGCCCGGTGCCCACCGCGCTGATCTGGATGGCATAATACCCGGTGACGGCGCCCGACTGCACGCCGACGGCGCCGGCTGTTTGCTCGCTGGCCGAGGAGATGATGCCGTCGATGCTATAAATCCGCCGGGCCGGGCTGGGGATGGCGTCGATCTTGATGTAGCAGCAGGTGCCGGAGCCGTTGTCGTTGTCCAGATTGTACTGCCAGGCGTTGGAATCGTTGCGGATGCGGTAATAGGTCCACATCGCGAAGACACCGGGGGACAGATTGGCCAACTGCTTGGCGGTTGGGCAGTTCCACAGTTCCATGGCGGTGTTGCGCTCGGCCGGTTCCCAAAGATGCCCTGACCCCACGTAGTCCAGCACCGTCAGCCGTTGCGGCCACCACTGGCCGGGATCGCGGTACTTGTCATAGGCGCGGATGAAGTAGCCGTCGTAGTCGCCGGCGTAACTCAGGGAGCCCAGCATGATCTGCTTCTGGTTGTTCAGGCAGAGGGCGCCGCGGGCGGTTTCCCGGGCGTTCTGCAATGCCGGCAGCAACATCGACGCCAGGATGGCGATGATGGCGATGACCACCAGCAGTTCGATCAGCGTAAACGCGGCTCGAACTTGCCTTCGCCCTTCGCCATGGCTCGGGACTATGGCTGGGCAGGCCAGCAATTCGATGGGGGTGAGGCGTTTCATGGCGGAGAACCTCATGTGGCGGGGTTTCGGGGGTGGGGGGGGCAGACATATCCGACATGTCGGACATGTCTGACGCGTCAGACGCCCCCCCGAACCACATTGTCGCGGTCGGTTGCCGGTTACCGGCGACGGCGCAGCAGGGGCAGCGCCCCCAGGGCCAGCAGGGCCAGCGAGGCCGGCTCGGGCACCACTTCCAGCTTGATATTGTCCGCGCCGATGGTGAGGCTGTTGAGGTAACTGCTGACTAACACGCCTTGGGCGGTGCTCGGAAGAACCCAACTGCCGCCCTGGTCGGGCAGGTTGATGGAGGAGTCGAAGATGGTGGTGCCATTCTTGACAAAGGTGACTTTGTCGGGCGACCAATTGATCACAAATGAAGCGATCATGGTATCGCCGGGGAAATTAACGGTGTCGATCGTGTACGTTTTTCCGGTTGGCCCGCCAATTTGAGCTTCAAACTTTTTCATCGAACCATAGCCCCACCGGTACCAGATATTACTAAAACCTTGTATATAATCATTGCCCCATCCCTCGCTGAACGCCAGATTGGTAAAGGTCAGGACCGCGGTTTGCCCCAGTGTGGGCATAACCGTGTCGATGCTGGCCAACTTGCTTTCGCCAAAACCACCAACTGCCGTGACGGTCACATAGCTGTCGGCGACGGCAACGGTGTTTACAGCCGTCCATTCACCCGTGTTCAAGGAGGTTCCTGGGAAGTTATCATCGACATACACCCCGACCGGCGACCCGAGGGCCAGCCCCGACCAGCCCACCAGCGCGATCATCACACTCAGCTTTTTCATGGTTTGTTCCTTGGCTTGCGGCATTGCGGTTTTTTGTTCCGGGATCAACATGGGGTTTTCGTGACGGTGGTTCATGTTCGGCCTCCTTGGGGGATGATGGTTTTCCTTATTCGGACGGGTTGGCGTCAAACCGGGGCCGGGCCGACCGAGTCGCGCTCAAGCAACCGGCCCGGGGTCCAGCTGGCGGCGGTGTGGCGGTAGGCTTCGGCCAGGGAGATGCGTTTTTCCACCAGGTC